>JBBTVI010000034.1:0-5941 GCA_038063315.1 Patescibacteria group bacterium | reverse complement strand
TCGCTGCTGCTCCTCGCGATGACGATCGAAATGGATTGCCGCGCGCCCCCTCGACGCCGTCGGGGTCGCTCGCAATGACGGAAAGGATGGATTTTTCATTACACTTTACTCCTTACTCTTTTCAGATCAACGGTTCCGGCTGCTCCGCCGAGGTACCACCGACCGCAGGCGCTGAGACAGGAGAGTGATCCGCTACCGGAGACGGCCCTCCTTTGCCGCTAGATTCGGAAGGGCGCGGCCCTCCGCTCCCGAAGCGCGCGCGCTCCTCTTCTTCCTTAAGCATCCGCGCAACATCGCCCGCCTGCATCGCATATTTTTTCCGCGATGCGGCGATAATCTCCTCCTTGCATGACGGATGCGGCGGCGGGAGAACCATCAGGGTCTGAGCCGAGAACGGATCGTACGTCTCCCCGTCAATCGTTTCCTTTATATAAAACTCCTGCATGCCGAGATTGATCATATCCTTTGCCTTAAAAACCGGCGCCATTTCATTTTCGAGCTGCACGGCGTCTGAGCCGCCGACACGAAAAACAATGATATGCGCGACATTGCCGAGCACCGCGGCAAGGACCGACGGAATCAGCTGCCCGATGTACTGATTTGACACCGTCAGGCACAAACCGTATTTGCGCGATTCCGAAAAAAGATCCATGAATGTCGCAGTCGCAAGATTCTGAAACTCGTCCGCGTACAGATAAAAATCCTCGCGCTCCGCCTCGGCGAGCGCCGCGCGCGCCATCCCCGCCTGCTTGATTTTTGTGACAAACATAGACCCGAAAAAACTGGAGTTTTCTTCGCCGATTTTCCCTTTGGACAAATTGATCAGGAGAATTTTGCCCTGCATCATGATCTCCTCAAAATCAATCTTGTTTTCTTTCTGCGCAAAAATATTGCGAAGCATGGGCATGGAAAGAAACTGCCCGAGCTTGTTCACCAGCGGGATAATCGCGTCCGTATCGAATTTCTCGGACCACTCGGCAAATTCCACGGCAAAGAACCGGCGCACCATGTCGTCCTCGATGTATTCCACTACGCGCTGCCGGTACCCGCGGTCCGTCAGAAGCTGGATCATCCCGCGAAACGTCGCCTCTGGATAATCGAGCAGCGCGAGCACCGAAAAACGAAACACGTGCTCGAGACGCGGAGTCCAATTCGCCCCAAATTGCTTTTCCATCACCTCGATCAATCCCTGCGCCATCATATGCTTTTGCTCCGGCGGCACCTTCTGCAAGGGATTGAACGAAATGGGCCACCCGGTATCGGACGGATCAATCACCACGACGTCGTGGATCCGTTCTTCGGGAATGAAATCAAGCAGCGACTCGATGACGTCGCCGTGCGGATCAATCACGCAGCAGCCGTAGCCGTAGCCGATGTCCTGGCGGATCAGGAGTTCCAGGAGCTTGGATTTGCCCACGCCGGATCGTCCGAGCACGTAGACGTGGCGGCGCCGATCAAGCCGCTTGATGCCGAAGACGAATTTTTTGGTCTCCAGCGGCGCCTCGTAATTCGTCCGGCCGATGAAACTGACGATCTCCGGATCCAACTGCTGATAAATCGGGAGTTCCGGCGGCGGGGGGGCGTACTTTGCCGCGTGCAATTTTCCTTCGCGTGCCATATATGTAGTATACAGTATTTTGTATGGAGTATGGAGGGGGGGGCGTCTTCATCCCTGACGAACAATAAAAAATGTCAAATTAAAATAGTGTAGTTTGGTGAATAATGCAGAAATAAGCGGCTTTCTGTCATTCCCGCGCAGGCGGGAATCCAGGTTTTTCTTTTGCAATAGGACCGAACCTGGACCCCCGCCTTCGCGGGGGTGACACAAAAATGCATTATTCACCAAACTCTCAAATGCGTCATTGCGAGGAGTCCTGCTGCAGGATGACGAAGCAATCCAGCATTTCTGCCTTTACGGATTGTTTCGCCGCTGCTGCTCCTCGCGATGCCGGTCGAAATGGATTGCTTCGCTCCCCCTCGACAGACTCGGAGTCGCTCGCAATGACGGATGTGCAAGGTTATTTTGTTTCTTTGATTTTTATCCGTCCGGATGGTATTATCACAAATGAGTCCGATATTTATGCAGTCAAATCCGGCCACAATTTTTGCGGGCCTCATCGCCGTCCTCGCCATTACGATTGTTGTTTTTGCGCTCGCGCTCAACCGGAAAATCCGGCGCGTTGAAAAAATGGTGCGCCGACTCTATGGCAATGCTCCAGCCGGGTCCGACATCGCGGATAACATGGCGCGGCGCATCACAGAGGCGGAACTCAAAATCGAGCGCATTGATCCGCGACTCGATGCCGTTGAAAACATCGCGCGGCGTAGCGTCCATCGAATCGGATTCAAAAGATTCAACCCTTTTTCCGACACGGGCGGAGACAACAGTTTTGCCCTGGCCCTCCTGAATCAACAGAAAGACGGAGTCGTTCTCTCCTCGCTCTACACCCGCGAGGGAGTGCGTATCTATGGAAAGCGCGTCCGGGACGGCCGCGCACCGCAGGCGCTGTCTAAAGAAGAGAAGGAAGTGCTGGAGGAAGCAATCAAAGAAACCTGAATTATGGGTCTGGTATTAGGTATTATGCAAAAATACCCTCCATCTGCATTTCCATAATTCATAATTCATACCCCATGATTCATTTGCCCAAATAGAGACCGCAATGTCAATCTTATTAAAACCATCGTGAACAATCCAGATAATACACAATCCATGCCCCGTCCCCCGATCGTCGTGATACTCGGGCATATTGATCATGGCAAAAGCCAGATGCTCGAGACCATCCGCAAAGTGAAAATGCTCGCGAAAGAATCAGGCGGCATCACCCAGCATGTCGGCGCATACGAGGTCCTGCATAATGACAGGCGCATCACGTTTCTCGACACGCCCGGGCACGAAGCCTTCGGCGCGATCCGCTCGCGCGGAGCCGCGGTCGCCGATATCGGAATACTCGTCGTCGCCGCGGACGAAAGCGTCAAACCCCAGACCAAAGAGGCCATCGCTGTCCTGACGCGACAGAATCTCCCCTTTATCGTCGCGATCAACAAAATTGACCGGCCCGAGGCGAATGCCGAGCGCGTCCGCCAGGATCTTGCGACCGACGGCGTCATGGTCGAACAGTACGGAGGGAAAGTCCCTGCCGTTGAGATCAGCGCGCTGACCGGAAAGAATCTGGACGAACTCCTGGACACTATCCTTCTCATGGCCGACGTTGAAAATTTCACCATGCGTCCCGACGCGCCCGCCGAGGGCGTCGTCATCGAAACGCACCGATCGCCCCAGCGCGGCAACACCGCGACTCTTCTGATCCGCGACGGCTCTTTGCAGAAAGGCATGGTGGCCGCCATTGGCCGCTCGCCAGAAAATATCCGCATTCTTGAGGATTTCCTGGGAAACCCAGTCCAGACCCTTGCGGCCTCGGCCCCGGCAATCGTTGCGGGCCTGGCCGCGCTTCCCGCGGTCGGCGAGCTGTTCCGAGCATTTCTGAATAAAGATGAGGCCGAGGCCTATATCGCCGGGTTGCCCAAAGACACCCCCCGAGACCGCTTTACAACCGATACAAAATCCGGAACGCCGGACACGGTGCGCGCCTTCCGCGTCATCCTCAAGGCCGATGCCGCCGGATCTCTTGAGGCGCTTGAAGGACTTATCGCCGGAATCCCCTCGGACGCGGCGTCCATCACGGTGCTTGATCGCGGCGTCGGCATGATCACCGAGGCAGACGTCAAAACCGCAATCGCGGGCCGCGCGGATCTCATTGCGGGATTCCGCGTCCGTCCCGATGCGGGCGCGGGCGAAATTTTGAAGCGTAGCAATACCCTCATTGTAACGGGCGATATCATCTACAACGTGATTGAGAAAATAAAAACAGAGCTTTCCGCCCTGCTTCCTCCGGAAATCAGAAAAAATCCGTTCGGTATCGGAAAAATTCTTAAAGTATTCAAGACAAACGAGAAAACAAACCAAATCGTCGGCGGACGCGTGGAAGACGGCAAAATCCGTTCGGACGCGCTTGTCGAGATAAAAAGGAACAAAGATATTGTCGGACACGGCCGCATTCTCCAGCTTCAACAAGGCAAGGAAAAAGTGCCGGAGATCGTCAAAGGATTGGAATTCGGCATACTCCTGTCCGCAGATGTCTTTATCCAGGAAGGAGATGTCATTGAGATATACCAGGAGGAGAAAATAGAGCGGACATTATAAATTGTATTGTGGGGCTGGAATTATGAATTATGGGAATGCCTCCAGCGATTTTTCTTTCCATCCCATAATACATACTTCATACCCCATACTCCATACTTCCTCTATCATGCCCTCCCCCCGCCGCATTGAAAAAATCAACAATCTCATCCGCGAAGAAATCGCCGAGATCATTGACCGTACCGTTGAAATCCCCGATAATACGATCCTCACCGTCACGCGCGCAGACACTTCTCCGGACGGACATTACGCGACGATCTTTTTCTCCGTTATTGGAGCGGGTCCGACGCCGTCCGATATGCCGGACGGACCGCAAAAAACCGTTCTCGCGATCCTCGAAAAAGATGTTTACGGAATACAAAAAGAGCTGAACAGACGCCTTCGCATGCGGCCGGTGCCCAAAATCGTCTTCGCGCCGGATCGCGGCGAGGAGCATCGCGAGACCGTGGAGCGAACACTGATAACAATGAAAACGCGCGAACAATGAATTACGGAAGCGTACCGCACTCCATAATACATTGAACTTTGGCAAATTTTCTTAATGTTTCTTCAAAGCGTTTATGAAGGCGCATGAGGAAGTTTAACTTCGTAAGCGGCTTACGAAGTTAAACTTCCAATGAGTACATGTCTTCTTATAGCTTTCGGGAAATTTGCCAAAGTTTAGTCATATCCCATACTTCATCAGATGGCGTGGTAGCCAAGAGGTAAGGCAAGGGTCTGTCCCACACAAATATTTGGCGTCGTGGCGAAGTAGCTAACGCAGCGGTCTGCAAAACCGCGATTCGCGGGTGCAAATCCCGCCGACGCCTCCAGCAAATATTTGTGCGGGATAAACGCCGCCCTTATACGCGGGTGCGCTGTGTCCGCCATAGCCCAACGTATGTCGATGGGCGACGGCGGAAATCCCGCCCACGCCTTAATGCGTTCCTTGCTGGGGTGATGGAACAGGCAGACATTGGGGACTTAAAATCCCCTGGGGGAAACCCCATGCGGGTTCGACTCCCGCCCCCAGCATTCATCAATATCACAAGCACATCCATGTTTCCACTTCTCGCAATTCTTTTCCTTCAAATCCTCCTTGCGCTTTTTCTCGCTGCGCTTGTAGTTTTTATTTTCTACGCTCTCATTGTCGGATTCAGAAACGGCGCGCCGTTCGTGCGCTCGCGCAAAAATAAACGTGCAGCCATGCTTGCGCTTGCGCGCATCAAAAAAGACGAGACCGCAATGGATCTCGGCTCCGGTGATGGAACGCTTCTGATCGAGGCCGCTCGCGTTGGCGCGCACGGAGTCGGCGTTGAAATCAATCCATTTTTAGTTTGGTACAGCCGCCTGCGCGCGCGCATCAACGGATTAGAGCGCCGAATAACCGTCCAAAAAGGCAATTTCCACGACTTTCCGATCGGCAATGCGGATGTTGTCTTCATCTATCTTCTGACGAAAACCAATGCGTCCCTGCGGAAAAAATTCGAGCGCGAGCTCAAACCCTCGGCGCGCGTTGTCGCAAACGACTTTCCCGTCACGGGCTGGCAGCCGACGGAGACGCGGGATGGGGTGTTTTTGTATTATCCGCCGGGAAGAGAAACGTAAAGCGGAAAAAACCGCCCTATCGCGACTGCCGCCA
Source organism: Patescibacteria group bacterium (assembly GCA_038063315.1). Lineage (GTDB taxonomy): Bacteria > Patescibacteriota > Minisyncoccia > Sungbacterales > HO2-52-23 > JBBTVI01. The sequence continues at coordinate 122 of JBBTVI010000034.1, read as the reverse complement.
TATCCGTCATTGCGAGGAGTGGAGGGATCCCTCGCTTCACTCGGGATAGGCTCCGCAATCCAGAGGAAGTCGTCATTGCGAGGAGTCCTGCTGCAGGACGACGAAGCAATCCAGCATTTCTG
>JBBTVI010000033.1:0-19223 GCA_038063315.1 Patescibacteria group bacterium | reverse complement strand
CGAAATATACGAGGATATGCGCGCCGCTATCGAAAGGGAAAAGCAAATCAAAGGCTGATCCAGAAAAAAGAAAATAGCGCTTATAGAGAAAAAGAATCCCACATGGCGGGATTTGTCTTTGGAGATTTAATCCTGGATTGCTTCGTCGTCCTGCAGCAGGACTCCTCGCAATGACATCTATAAGGTATTGCGCTTGCATCACAATAATTCATAATACAAATCCCATAATACAAATTTCTGCTGTGGATATATCCATTTGTCAGGAATCGCGGATTGAATTATCATCAATAATATGATAGAAATCGCTCAAAACAATAAGTCCAAGATCCTTCTTGTGGAAGACGATATCTTTATGGTGGATCTTTTGGTGGAGGAATTGACACGGTCGGGATTTGAAGTTGTTGTCGCGGGAAACGGAGCCGAGGGCATAAAACAGTTTGAAGCGGCACGCCCGGATTTGGTCCTCCTTGATTTGCTCTTGCCCGATGTGCGGGGATTTGAAGTTCTGAAAAAAATACGAAGTTACCCCGACGGGGAGAGCGTCAAAGTGATTGTTTTTTCCAACGTCGCCGAACAGCAGGACATGGCAGAGGCGGAAGGTCTTGGTGTGCGTCATTACATGGTCAAGGCCAATTACGCCCTTCCCGAAGTGGTGGATAAAATTCGTTCTGTATTGGCGGAAAACGGTCAAAAATAAACAGTTTGGTGAAGAATGCAGAAATAGGCCGCTTTCTGTCATTCCCGCGCAGGCGGGAATCCAGGTTTTTCTTTTTCAATAAGACCGAACCTGGACCCCCGCCTGCGCGGGGGTGACATAAGAAATGCATTATTCACCAAACTCAATAAATATGCCTAAGAAAAAAACCAAAATCATCACGATAGATTATATTGCAGAGACGATAGAAGATCTTGCAATGATGGTGAATAAGGGTTTTACGGAGCATGCTGATCGCATGGACAAGATAGAGGGCCGTCTGGATAATGTGGAATCCTGCATGGGTCTTATTTTAGAGGAACTGCGTCGAACGCATGATGATGTCCGGCAGATGCGCAGCCGGGAGACCTTGTTGCAGCAGGATAATACCGCGCATGAGGCGGATATTCAGAGGCTTCAGGCGCGCGTCTCGCGTCTCGAACAAAAAGCTGGTTTGGCCGCTAAATAAAACAGGAGCCGGACAAAAAAAAACAGCCCTCGCGCGAGGGCTGTTTTCAATACTTTTCTTTGCGTTCCTCGGCCTGTATCTCCATACTTTGTTCAATGCCGCTGCGGAGAATGCGGGCGGGCATGGTTTTACCCAATTCCACTTTTTCCAAAATGTCTTCAATGCCTGTTTTTTCATCAATGGCGGTCTCATTGAGGGAAAGGATGATATCGCCTTCCCGAATTCCGGCTTTGGCGGCCGGAGAGTCGGGGATGATGGCACCGCTTCCCGGGATGCCGTCGCGGAAAACCAGCGCTCCGCGTTCGACGGGCAGGCGCATGCGCTTTTGGAGGCGGGGGGTGATGAGGGCGTAGCGGACTCCGAGAAACGGGCGGCGGATTCGGCCGTACGCGCGAAGTTCCGCGAGGTCGCGCTTTGCGCGGTTAACCGGAATGGCAAATCCGATATTTTGCGCGCCGAAAACCACTGCCGTGTTGATGCCGACGACTTCGCCCCGGAGATTGATCATGGGGCCGCCGGAATTCCCCGGATTGATCGCCGCATCCGTCTGGATGAGATCGTGCAGCCGTTCGGAGTTTCCTTCAAGATCGGTCATGGCCGTGATGAACCGTGAAAGCCCCGAGATGATGCCTGAGGAGACGGTGTTCTGGAATTCGCCGAGCGCGGTGCCGACGGTGATGACGGTCTGCCCCAGTGTGACGGCGTCCGAATCCCCCAAATGGAGCGCGGGAACGTCCGCGCGGTCCACTTTAAGGATCGCTACATCATTGAGCGGATCGCGCGCGAGCACCCGGGCGGGGATTGCCTCTTCGCTCATGATGGAGACGAGGTACTCGGCATCAGGATCATGGACCACGTGTTTATTGGTGAGGATGAGGCCTGATGGATCTACGATAAAGCCGGTGCCGCCGCCGATCCGCACTTTGCCGCCTTTTGTATGGGGGAGTTCGTCTTCGGGCAGGATCGCGCCGTATTCTTCGTTCAGCGGGACGAGAAGTTGCGACGGTTCTTTTTTAAGAATGGTTTCATAGTCCTTTCCGACCATGATGCTTGCGACCGAGGGCATTGCCGCGCGGATCGCTTCAATGATTTGATCTTCGTGTGAATTGGTCATAGGTGTATTCATTTATGAAATAAAACTAAAAAATTGGGGCGTGCCTTTATCTTTTATTTATGATACCATAGACGGGCACAGAGTTCAAAATTGGAAGGGTGAGCTTGTTGAATAATGCATTTTTTTGTCACCCCCGCGGAGGCGGGGGTCCAGGTTCTACCTTGTCAAAAAAGAGAAACCTGGATTCCCGCCTGCGCGGGAATGACAGAAAACGGCTTGTTTTTGAATTATTCATCAAACTCAAGAATGCCGAGCGCTTTTGCCCCCGTAGTTCAACGGATAGAACAATTCCGTCCTAAGGAGGAAATGGGAGTTCGATTCTTCCCGGGGGCATTGGGCCCATAGCTCATTTGGTAGAGCGCTTCCATGGCATGCCCCTACACCAAACGTACGGGCCTGTAGCTCAATTGGTAGAGCGCCGCTATGGCATAGCGGAGGTAACGGGTTCGAATCCCGTCAGGTCCAAGAGTTCTTTTGGTGTGGGGGCATGGAAGAGGCGAGGGATTCGATTATTCAGCAAACTCATTGATCGGCGTTTGCCATCAATCAAAAAAGATGGTAGCGTGTTTTCTATGCAGCAAAGATATTCCGGACCAGCGTCTCGACGTTCCGTCGCGTCCGGCCGGACGGCTTCCCCGTCATCGGCGCGGATGCTCGCGGTTATTTTTTTGTGCGCAGGCATTCTCTTGGGCGCATTTGCGCTGCCCGGGGTTTTCCGGCGCGCGCCGCGCTTAATTGGCCTTCCTTATATACTGCCGCTGCCGGACGTGCCGTTCCGGTTCGGCCTGGACATTAAAGGAGGGGCGCATTTGGTGTACCGCGCGGATGTATCGGACGTCGAGGTCTCTAGTCACGGCGCCGCAATGGAGGCGCTCCGCGACGTCATTGAGAGGCGCGTCAATATTTTCGGCGTGGCCGAACCCGTGGTGCAGGTGGAGCGTTCGGGCGGGGAGTGGCGCCTGATCGTGGAGCTTGCGGGAGTGTACGATACAAACGAGGCGATTAAGATGATCGGCCTGACGCCCTATCTTGAATTCCGGACACCACGTCCGGAAGCCGAGCGTGATGCAATCCTGAAAGATATTGAAACCAAAGGGCCGCGCGCGGGAGAGGACCCGTATTTTGCGCCGAGTCCCCTGACCGGCCGTTTCATCCGTCGCGCGGACGTCGTGCAGGATCAGACGACGTTTCGTCCGCAGATTTCCCTTGAGTTGACGGACGAGGGGGCGGAAATTTTCCGGAGAATGACGAGGGAAAACATCGGAAAGCAGATTGCGATCTATCTTGACGGGTCCGCGATTTCCGCGCCGGTCGTGCAGGAGGAAATTTCCGGAGGGAAGGCGCAGATCACGGGGCAGTTCACGGATACCGAGGCGAGGATTCTCGTGGGACGGCTCAACGCGGGCGCGCTTCCGGTTCCGATGACGCTCATCGGCCAGCAGTCCATCGGCGCGTCTTTGGGACAGGAGTCGCTTGATCGGAGTTTGTCGGCGGGCATCATCGGATTCGCGGCCGTTGCTGTGTTTATGATTTTGTGGTACCGGCTGCCGGGCCTTCTTGCGGTGCTCGCGCTCTGTTTTTACGTCATGCTGGCTCTTGCGGTATTCAAGGCCGCCGTGGTGACGCTGACCGCCGCGGGGATTGCCGGTTTTATCCTTTCCGTCGGCATGGCCGTGGATGCGAATGTCCTGATTTTTGAGCGCATGAAAGAGGAATTGATTGTGCGCGGCAGCGGTTTGCGCGAGGCTGCCGAAAAGGGCTTTTCGCGCGCATGGCCTTCGATCCGCGACTCAAACGTATCGAGTTTGATCACCGCAGGCGTTCTTTACTGGTTCGGGACGAGCGTTGTGAAGGGTTTTGCCGTGGCATTTTCGATCGGCGTTTTAGTTTCGATGTTTACGGCGATTACGGTTACGCGCGCGTATTTGCGGGCGATTTTGATTCCGCAGGTTATGCGGCATAAATTTCTTTTTTTGAGCGGTATTGCGCGGGACAGTATACGAGAGTAAAAGTAAGAAACCGTTAAAAAGTCCTCCATCCGTCATTGCGAGCGACCCCGAGTCTGCTCGCCTCGCTTACGCTATGGCGAAGCGGGGCGATGGGGCGCGCGGCAATCCATTTCGATTGTCATCGCGAGGAGCAGCAGCGACGAAACAATCCGTAAAAGCAGAAATGCTGGATTGCTTCGTCGTCCTGCAGCAGGACTCCTCGCAATGACGAATAGGTATCATTGCGAGCCGAAGGCGAAGCAATACATGGTTTTTTCTGAATAAGATGGAACCTGGATTCCCGCCGGAGTTTATCCTGAGTCAGATTGAAGGGTGGGAATGACAGAAGAACAAAAGGCGTTTTGTCCTAACATTTCTATATTATGAATGTCATCTCCCATCGTTATATCTATCTCGTCATTTCCGGGATTTTGGTCGCGGGAAGCATTATCGCGATTGTTTTATACGGGTTGCCGTTGGGTACGGATTTTACTGGCGGGTCGCTGTGGGAAGTCGAGTTTCGTGATGCGCCCCCCCCCGCGGAGAAAGTTGAGGCGGTTTTCAAGAGAGCCGCATTGGATTCGGTGACAATTCAAAAAACGGGCGAGCAGGGAATGATTTTCCGGTTTTCTCCGGTGGACGAGGCAATGCATCAGAAATTATTGTGGGAGCTGACGCAGGCCGCAGGCGCCCGCGCGGAGTACGCGTCGTCAAGCGCGACATCGGCTGTGGCGGTTCTGATGGAGAAGCGATTCGATACCGTGGGTCCGGTCATCGGCGCGGAACTCCGGCAACGCGCGATAACCGCCATTCTTGTCGCGATGGGCGCGATCATTCTTTATATTGCGTGGGCGTTCCGCGGGGTCTCGCGTCCGGTGTCGTCCTGGAAATACGGGGTTGCGGCGGTGATTGCGCTTTGTCACGACGTGATTATTCCGACGGGCGTTTTCGCGGTTCTGGGCGCGTTCGGGTCGGCCGAAATCAACGCGCTTTTTATCACGGCGCTTCTGACGATTATGGGTTTTTCGGTGCATGATACGATTGTGGTTTTTGACCGGACGCGCGAGAATCTTGCCGCGAGCCCGGCCACGGCGCGTTTCCGCGACGTGGTTCAAAAAAGCATCAACGAGACAATGGTGCGCTCGCTTAATACCTCGTTGACCGTGATTTTGGTCCTTTTCGTGCTTTTGTTTTTGGGCGGGGAGGCAACGCGATACTTTGTTTTGGCGCTCATCATCGGGATTATGAACGGGACGTATTCCTCGATTTTCGTCGCCAGCATGCTTCTTGTGGTCTGGCATGAATCACGGTTCGGAATGCGGGAAGGGAAATAGAAAACCGCGTATTTGTGTAGGATTTGACAACCTTTTGGCGGCGTGCTATTCTTTATATAGAGAGTAAACCCTGAACTTTGGCAAATTTCCCGAAAACGATGCGATATCTATCAGAAGACATGTACTCATTGGAAGTTTAACCTCGTAAGCGGCTTACGAGGTTAAACTTCCTCATACGCCTTCATCAACGCATCTGAAAAGATATCAAGAAAATTTGCAAAAGTTTAATAAATCGATGACAGTACAATCCATACAATTTTCTCATGCGCCGAGGGAGGCGGTTTCCGCGCTCCTGAAGAATCTTTCGTCGCGGCGCATGCGCGATATCATCGAGAAGCGTTTCGGGCTGAAAGGCGGCAAGCGGCGGACGCTGGATGCCATCGGCCGGGAGTATAAAATCACGCGCGAGCGCGTGCGGCAAATCGAGGTTGAGGCATTACGGCATCTGCGTAAAAAGGAATATGCGGAGGCGCTGGCGTCGGTCTCAGGTATCATGCGTCGCTATCTCGAGAGTTGCGGCGGCGTTGTGGCGGAGAATTACTTCGCGCGGGTTATCGGATCTGCCGCAGAGGCGGCCCATGCGTTTTTTCTGTTGAACTTATTTCCGGATTTGCACTATGCGCCGGAGACGGACGAGATCAACGCGCGTTGGGCGACGAGTGAGGCGGCCTCTTCCGAGAGCGACAAAGCCGTCGCGTCTCTTCACGAACGCCTGGGCAATGCGCAGTCGGTGGTATCGGAGAAAGAGTTGAGTGAGATCGTTGCCTCGGTGATCGGCGAGACGTGCGAGCACGACGCGTTTTTGGCGCTTTCTAAATTAATCCGAAAGAATCCGTATGGCGAATACGGACTTGCGACGCGTCCGGACATCAATCCGCGCGGCGTGCGCGACAAGGCGTATATCGCAATGGCAAAGCGCGCCAGCCCCATGCATTTTCGCGAGGTGGCTACGGCCATCAATGAGGCCGGATGGTCTAAGAAGCGCGCCCATCCCCAGACGGTGCACAATGAGTTGATCAAGGACTCGCGTTTTGTTTTGGTCGGCCGGGGACTCTACGCCCTGTCTGAATGGGGGTATGAGCCAGGGATCGTTCGCGACGTCGTGGTTTCCGTGCTCAAAGACGCTGCTTGTCCGCTTACGAAAGAGGATATCATTGAACGCGTGGCGGCTAAGCGCCGGGTCAAAGCGCCGACAATCCTTCTCAATCTGCAGAACAAAAAATTCTTCGCGCGTACCAAGGACGATAAGTTCACGCTGGTGTAATTTGGGAAAGCGTAAAAAGCGAAAAACGAAAAGCTAAAACTTCGCACAGGCATAGCTCTTATAGATGTCATTGCGAGCGACCCCGAGCTTCGAGGGGGCGCGCGGCAATCCAGGGATTTTTCTGGATTGCTTCGTCGTCCTGCAGCAGGACTCCTCGCAATGACGACTCTGCTGTGAAGTGTTGTAGAAGTTGCGAGGGGTTACAAAACAATGTCTTAAGTTTTAAGATTTTGTTTTCACGCTTTACGTTTTACAATTGTGATTCTTGATAATGCTCTCAATCAGGCGATTCCGGTTTTTCGCGCGCTCGCGACCGTCTGGTGGCTGTGGCTTTTGATTTTTTTGGTTCCGGCGGCTTTGGCGATCTGGCTTGCCTATATCCGCGAACTTTTCCGTCTGACGCAGTTTGACTGGGCGATGTACGAAATCGTGATTCCGCGCGAACTGCGTAAGACCCCGAAGGCCATGGAGCAGGTGTTCCAGGCGATTTTTTATTTGCAGAACAGCCCGTCCAGCGCAAAAGAAAAATGGTGGGACGGAGAGGTGACGATGTGGTTTTGCTTTGAGGTGGTGAGTTTCGGCGGCGAGATTCATTTTTATCTGCGGATTCCCCGCAGGCATAGCGACATCGTTCTCTCCGCGATCTACGCGCATTATCAGGACGTCGAGATCAAAGAAGTCGCCGAAGATTATATTTACCGCTTCCCGCGCTCGTATGACGAACTTGCCGGAATGGGGCACGATATTTTCGGAAACGAATTGCGTCTGACGGCTCCGGATGTCTATCCGATACGCACCTATGTTGATTTTGAAGCGCCGGTGGAGGAGAGAGAGCTTGATCCGGTCAGCGCGCTTTTGGGACTTCTGTCAAAATGTAAGCCGGATCAGCATTTGTGGCTTCAAATGTTGATCCGGCCCACGGTTGACGATTCATGGAAAAAAGAATCGGAAGAGGTGATCAAGGAATTCAAAGAAAGGACCGCGCGCATGTCCAAAGAAAGCGAGTTTGTGGGACAGCTGATTTTTATTGAACGCACCCCTGGGCAGACCGAGACGATGAAGGCGTTGGAGCGGACGCTTGCCAAGCCGGCATTTGAGACGATCATCCGGTATCTCATGATTGCTCCCAAGAAAGCGCTTGATGTCAATTTCGCGCAAAGGGGGGTGCTCGCCGTATTCAATCAGTATGCGACCGCCGGATGGAACAAGTTCGGACACAACTACGCGGCCTGGACCCGCGCCTCCTGGTGGTTTTGGCCGTATTTTTTTCCCAAAAAGCGGCAGCTTTATCGCAAGCGTAACATCTATCGGAATTATCGCGTGCGGCGCATGTACGAGACCGACACCACGACACGGTTTCTTGAGGGGGGGCTGAAATCGGCCAACATGGGGCGGATGATTTTGAATGTGGAGGAGCTTGCGACCATATTCCACCTGCCGACGTATCTTGTCATGACCGGCCCCCTGATCCGCCGGATCGAGTCGCGCCGCGTGGGTCCGCCCGCGGAGCTGCCGATATTTGAGGAGGAGGAAGGATAATAACGAAAAGTGAAAGCGAAATGCCTTTTTTCTGTCATTCCGCGTCATGCCGGAGGCAGATCCGCCTCCGGCGGACACGCGGGAATCCAGATTTATTTACTTGCAATAAGGTAGAACCTGGATCCCCGCCTGCGCGGGGATGACAATTGGAAGGAATCTTTACTCTTCTTTTCCCATGCCACACTGCCAAAATTGTCGCTCGGAATTCGCCGGAACCGCCGATGACGCGGCTTTTTATGAAAAGATGCGCGTGCCGCCGCCGACGCTTTGCCCTCAATGCCGGATGATGCGCCGGTTTCTTTTTTTAAATATCCGGCATCTTTTCCGGCGGGTGTGCGACGGCACGGGAAAAAATATTTTCTCCAACATGCCCGAGTCCGCGCCGCTGAAAGTGTATGATCTGGCGTATTGGAATTCCGACGCGTGGGACGGGGCGGAGTACGCGAGGGACTATGATTTCTCGCGGCCTTTCTTCACGCAGCTTTTGGATCTTTATCATGCGGTGCCGTGGCCCGCGAAGAGCGTGATGAACATGGTTAATTCCGAATATTGCGATCAATCCGCTGGTATGCGTAATTCTTATCTTTGTTTTGAGATCGGCGGCGGGGAGAATTCGTGTTATGCGATTCGCGGCGTGAGCATTAAAGAGTGCATTGACATCTACGATGTGGACGAGTCAGAGCTTGCTTACGAATGCGTCACAATGGAGAAATGTTATCGGGCATTTTTCTCCGTTGATTGTACAGACTCGACGGATATCTGGTTCTCGCGCGATCTGTCCGGATGCGCGAGTTGCTTCGGGTGCGTCGGGCTCAGGAATAAGTCGTTCCATATATTTAATGCGCCGTATACCAAGGAAGAGTATGTGAAAAAGATCGCCGAATTTTCGCTCGGCTCGTACGAGGCGGTTCGTAAACACGCGATCGCGGCCGCGGAATTTTGGCTGAAATTTCCCGTCCGGTTCTTTCACGGATATCACTATACCGATTCGTCCGGTGACTATCTTTACAATGTGAAGGGAGTAGAAAACGGCTATGCGGCGCGCGACGGGGAGAATATGAAAGACGTCCAGTTCGGATTCGGCATGACGCGGGACATCCGCGACGCGGTTAACTTTTGGCAGTGCGAGAATGTTTATGAGGTGATTACGGGTGGAGAAGAGGGCGCCGGGTTAAAATTCTCTTGGGAATGCTGGTCCGACGCGCGGCAAATGGAGTATTGCATCCAATGCGGGCCGGGTTCCAATCTTTTTGGCTGCGTCGGCATGCGGAACAAGCAATATTGCATTTTTAATAAGCAATACTCCAAAGAGGATTATTTTGTTTTACGCGAAAAGATTATCCGACATATGGGTGACATGTCGTATACGTCGAAATCACAAATTCCCCGCCCCCAGGGGGCGAGGCTCGCCCAACAGAGTTGGGCGGCAAATGACAAATCACAAATGGCCAATGAATCGGGCGTTGAGTATCGCTACGGGGAGTTTTTCCCTCCTGAGTTTTCGCCGTTTGCATATAACGAAACAATCGCGCAGGATTTTTTCCCGTTGACGCATGAGGCCGCCGGGAAGCGGGGAATCGCGTGGCGCGTCGGTGCCTCACCGCAAATCGCGGCAACAATGGAGGCGGCCGCTCTTCCGGACAATATCGTCGCGGCACCCGATTCCGTGACAAACGAGATCATCGGATGCAAGCGGTGCCGATCGCCCTACCGGATTATTCCGATGGAACTTGGATTCTATCGGAAAATCGGGCTTCCGTTGCCGCGGCTTTGCCCGGAGTGCCGGTTTCTCCGGCGAATGCGGTTTGTCAATCCGCCGCGTTTTTACAGGCGCGGGTGCGCGTGCGCGGGTGCCGGAGACGCCGCGGGAAGTTATAAAAACGCCGTGGGGCATTTCCACGGGGCGACGGCCTGTCCGAATGAATTTGACACGAGTTATCCTCCTTCGCCGCTGGCTTCGGAAGGGCACGGCCCTGCGGATCGGAGGGACATTGTGTATTGCGAGAAGTGTTATAATGCGGAGATCGTAGGATAAATAAAAAAGTCCTCCATCCGTCATTGCGAGCGACCCCGAGCTGCGAGGGGGCGCGCGGCAATCCATTTCGATCGTCATCGCGAGGAGCAGCAGCGACGAAACAATCCGTAAAGGCAGAAATGCTGGATTGCTTCGTCGTCCTGCAGCAGGACTCCTCGCAATGACGCATGTAATGGCCGCGTTGATATGGCTGTGAGGAGATGCCATCCACCACCATTGCATTTTTCTTGCAAGTATGGTATTGTAGTTATTACAGATTTGAGCGGTTTTTTCGAGCACAAATGCCCTGGAAAACCGTCGGGAAAGGACATTGAGAACCTTATTTGGAGGGATGAAAAATGGGAACTCCGTTTCATTATCCCGATGAGTTGCATCGTTTTCTCGGAGAGCTTGCGGTGGAAGTCAATGTTTGTTCGTTATCTTCCGAGGATCGGAAGAGGTTGTACGAGTTGGTCGGAATTTGCCAGCAATACAGCGTCAATACGCAGCAGATTGTTTCCGCGCTCCAAGAGCGTAATGTGCGTATTGAAGGCATGTTACAAAGGGAGAAGGAGTCATTTGAAGAGGCGCAGGAGATGATAGAGAAATTATCCGCGCCGCTGTGGACCGTTGGTCAGGTCGTGGATGTGTTCGCGGATGGAACTGTTGAGATCGTACGCGGCGGTCAGGAATTTGTGGTTAATGCCGTTCCCTCGATCATCCTGGACCTCAAACGTGGGCAGCGCGTGAAATTGAACGATGCTGGAAACATCGTGGAAACGCTTGCGCGCGAGCGGTACGGCAATATCGTATCGGTCGTTGAGCGGCTTGGTGATGAGCGGTTGGTCGTCGGCGATGAACACGACAGCAAGCGCGTGGCAATAATCGCCGATTTCCATGATCTCGTAAAGCAGTCCTTCCGCGCAGGGGATCGGGTGCTCGTGGACGGTGCGTTTGTCACTGAGCTCCTGCCGCGTCCTGTCTCCAAAGAATTGGAGCTCGAGACCATTCCGAATGTGACGTACGATGACATCGGTGGACTCGAGAGCGTCATTCAGGAATTACGGGTGGCGGTAGAACAGCCCTACCTGTACCGCGAGTACTATGACGAAATGGAGGTGCGTCCGCCCAAAGGCGTGTTGCTCTACGGACCGCCCGGATGCGGTAAGACCATGCTTGCAAAGGCGTTGGCCCGCAGTTTGGCCGAGCGTCTCGGCAAGGTGCGGGGAATCGAGCCGCGCGGGTACTTTCTCCATGTGAAGGGGCCCGAGCTACTCAACAAGTATGTTGGGGAAACGGAAAAAGCCATTCGCGACACGTTCCGGCGCGCGCGCGAACGGGCATCTCCGACAACGCCGGTGGTGATCTTTTTTGACGAGATTGACGCGCTATTCCGCGTGCGCGGATCCGGAATCTCGTCGGACATTGAAATTACTATGACGTCACAGTTCCTCACGGAGCTGGACGGCATGGAAGGATTGGAAAATGTGGTCGTGGTGGGTGCGACGAACCGTCCGGATCTCCTTGATCCTGGCGTGCTCAGGGACGGACGTTTTGATTGCAAAATCGAAATTCCGCGGCCGACTCGGGAATGCGCGTTCGATATTTTCCGGCGTTACCTCCCGGGATACCTGCCGTACGAGGGACTGAGCGATGATGCTTCGTCGGAGAGTCGGGCGGAACATATTGATGCGTTGGCGCGCGAAGCAACCGGAATGCTTTTTGCCGAATGCAAGGAAAGTCGCTACGCGTCTGCAGGTTTTCGTGATGGTGATGGCGGGGTGAATGTTGTACCGGTGTATACGTTTGACGTAGTATCGGGCGCGATGATCGAGACGATTATTCAGCGCGCAAAGGTGTACGCAATCGGGCGCAAGATTGCGGGGACCGGCGCCGGGTTGGCGTTCGAGGACATCCGTCGGGCGATTCTCAAGGAGCGCGCAAAGCTCGGAGACACGATTTTCCAGTTGCTGACTCCGGAGGATACGGGTCGGATCCGTATGAGGTCCGGTGTGATGGTAAACACTGGAGATTTCGGGACCGAGGAAAAGGAGCAGGTTTTGGAATCCCCGAAGATTGAGGATGTAGAGGTCCGTCCCGGACAGTATTTATAGGAGAGCGGTTGATCTTGCGGATGCCCTTATTGGTGTCCGCTTTTTGATTTTGTGTCGTCTTTTTAGTGGGCGTCCATGTAATTCCTTACAGCCGTCATTCGTCATTGCGAGCGACCCCGAGCTGCGAGGGGGAGCGAAGCAATCCATTTCGACCGTCATTGCGAGCCGAAGGCGAAGCAATCCAGAATTTCTGTGTTTATGGATATGGATTGCTTCGTCGTCTGACTCCTCGCAATGACGACTCCCTTTGGATTGCGGAGCCTGTCCCGAGCCCTTCGATTGCGCTCAGGATAAACTCCGCGAGGGATCGTCTGACTCCTCGCAATGACGCGCACATGGGCGGTCTTGATGGGGCTGTGAGGTGTTCGCATCCATCACTCCTCGTGCAGCATCCTTTGTGTGCGGATAAGATGGCGGCGGAGTTCCGGAAAAAGCGCGAGGTCCGGACTTTTTTTAATCAGGGCGATTGCTTCGTCGCGCGCCGCGCGGATGAGGTGCGCGTCGGCCATGGCCGAGAGCGCGACATCCGGGATGCCCCATTGGCGCGCGCCGAAGATGTCGCCCGCGCCGCGGATTTTGAGGTCGAGCTCCGCGAGCTCAAAACCGTTTTTTGCCGTCATCATCGCCGAGAGTCGCCGCGTGAGAGCGACGTCTTCGCCCGGGAAGAGAAGGCAATAGGATTGCTCGGTGCCGCGTCCCACGCGGCCGCGGAATTGATGCAGCTGCGCAAGGCCGAAACGCTCGGCGCTCTCGATCATCATGATCGCCGCATTGTGTATGTCCACCCCGACTTCAATGACGGACGTAGAGACCAAAATGTCAAAGGTGCGGTCTTTGAATTGCGCCATGACCGCGTCTTTTTCCTTGGGCCGCATTTTTCCGTGCAGCATTGTGATTTTAAGATCGGGAAAAATCTCCTTGCTTAATTTTTCATACTCCTCTTTAACCGACTTCATATCATAGAGCATGAATTGCTGCTGGAATTTTCCGTCTCGTCCCTCGTCGCCCGAATTTGGTATCTCGTTTTTATCTATTCTCGGGCAAATCACGAATATCTGTCGTCCTTTTCGGACTTCGCGGCGCATAAAATCATAAGCGGCGGCGCGCTCCGGACTTTTCACGACGCGCGTGATGACCGGGCGCCGGTTGGGCGGCAGTTCGTCGAGCACCGAGACATCGAGATTTCCGTAGATAGTGAGCGCAATGGTGCGGGGAATGGGAGTCGCGGTCATGCTTAAAAAGTGCGGGACCGCCGCGTCTGTCTGTGCTGAGTCTCGCGTCTGTCCGCGGTTGAGTAGGTGCGCCCGTTGCCCGACGCCGAAACGATGCTGTTCGTCTACAATGACGAGTCCGAGATTGTCGAAGACAACGCCCTTCTGGATGAGTGCATGCGTCCCGATGGTGATCGGACTGGGCGTTTGGGTTTTTTCCGTTCCTGTGCAGAGTCCGATTGTGATGCCAAACGGCGCGAACACGCGCCGGAATGTCTCGCAGTGCTGGCGCGCGAGGATTTCCGTCGGAGCCATGAGCGCGACGGAGTAACCCGCGGAGGTTGCAAGAAGGGAGGCGGCGGCGGCGACAACGGTCTTTCCGGAGCCGACGTCGCCGTTGAGAATCCGGTTCATGGGGCTGGAACGTTCAAGGTCTTTTGCGATTTCGTAGAGCGCTTTGCGCTGGGCTGTTGTCAGCGCGAAGGGGAGGGTCGCGACGAATTTTTTGATGAGCGCCACATCAAAGGGAATGGCCGGAGCGGATTGTTTTTTCATCCGCGAGCGCTCGGCGAGCGCCCGGATCTGGAAGACCAGGAGTTCTTCAAACGCAAATCTCCGCCGCGCGCTTTCAGCCGCCTCCTCGGTGTCGGGAAAATGGATTGCGGTGATGCTCTCGGTAAATTGTGGAAAATTGTGCTGGCTGCGTGTCTCTTCCGGCAGGGGATCCGCGGCGCCTTGGGCGGTATCCAGGAAGGATTCGATAAGATACCGGAACCAGCGGGAAGTGATGCCCTCTGTTTCGGGATAGACCGGGATAAGGCCGCCGGTGTGAATAGTGGCTTGTTGCTGGTCGCCTGCCGCCTGCAGTTTTTCATAAGCCGGATTTTGCAAGGTGAGACCGCGGGCTCCGTGTGCTACTTTGCCGGACAAACTAACATCAATGCCCTCGCGGATGTTCCGCGCGATAAATGGCTGATTAAACCAGACCGCCGCAATCCGGCCGGTCTCATCTGCAATAAGGGCTTCGGTCAGGATCATTTTCCGGCGAAGTGTCCGGCGGGTTGAGACCGCGATGACGCGACCGTGTATTGTCGCGGTCTCTCCCTCGAGGACGTTGGCGATGGGACGCGCCGGAGTGTAATTCTCGTAGCGGGCGGGAAAGTGATACAGGAGATCGCGGATGGTAAAAATCCCGAGCCGCCTGAGCGCGGGGACGATTTTTTTCGCAATCCGCGGGACGCTTTCAACCGGAGTCGCAAGGGTGATCATCATGTTGATACTCTACGGCGCGTGCGCCAAAATGCCAAGTGGTCCCCAGCCATTTTCGGAAAGCAATTACTCTTTCAGTTGTCACCCCCGCGGAGGCGGGGGTCCAGGTTGTGACTTATTGGGGAAAGAAACCTGGATTCCCGCCTTCGCGGGGGTGACAAGAAAAAAGAGGATATATTTGGTTTAACATCAATTCTCACTCCATGTTATAATGGATTCAATGAATGCGTTGGCGGACAAAAAATGTATTTCGTGCGAGGGCGGGATGCCGCCGCTCTCTGCGGATGCGGCCGGTATATTATTGCGGGAGCTTGATCCGGCCTGGACGATTGTTGACGGAAAAAAACTCCGGCGCGCATTTCGGTTTGGGGATTTCGCCGCGGCAATGGCATTCGTCAATCGCGTCGCGGATATTGCCCAACGGGAGGGGCATCATCCGGATTTGCGCATTCGCTATAACCGCGTCACCGTCGAGCTAGAGACGCATGCGATCGGAGGCCTGTCAGAGAATGATTTTATCGTGGCGGCGAAAATTGATGGGATCGGCGGAAAGGGGTAAGAATTTTGAGACGTAATGTGGGATTTGCGACAGATATGCAAAAACGCCTTTTAATTTTAATTGTCATAGTTGGTTTCATCGGTCTCGGCATTTTCTACTATATCCGCCATTTCCGCGGGATATGGCCCGCGGTTTTGCCGCCGCCGGGCGATATCGCCGATCTCCTGGAGAGCGAGAAACCGGTGACTTCGTCATCCGACGGTGTTTTCATCGGCCAACGCCCGGCATCATCAACGTTGGAGACGACTCCAACGGTCGGGCCATCGAATGCGACGGGATTTCCGTTAAAGATACCCGCTGGTTTCTCCATTGAGATATTTGCCAAAAATGTTCCCGGCGCGCGCGTCATGGCCTTGGATAAATTCGGCAATATGTGGGTGAGCCAGACCAAGGAGGGCTTGGTGTCCGTCCTGGAAATTACGGACGGCAAAGTGAAGAATCAGCGCGTTGTTTTCCGGCATCTTCGGAATCCCCACGGGATTGTTTTTGACTCTTCCAATTATCTTGATCTTTATATCGCGGAGGAGCACCAGATTACGCGAGGTCCCGTCGGCGCGGACGGGTCGCGCGTGAAAATCGCGGATCTTCCCTCCGGAGGGAACCATGTCACGCGCACTTTGAGTTTCGGGCCGGATGGTCGGCTGTATGTGTCCATCGGTTCTTCGTGCGACGTGTGTCACGAACAGGATCCGCTCCGCGCCGCGATTTACTCATTAAATAAAGACGGCAGCGACTTCCACCTTTTCGCAAGAGGACTACGCAATTCAGTATTTTTTACATGGCATCCGGTTACAGGCCAGATGTGGGCCACAGACATGGGTCGGGATTATCTGGGTGACAATCTGCCGCCGGATGAAATCAATATTATCTCCGAGGGAAAAAACTACGGATGGCCGGAATGTTATGGGAAGAATATTTTGGACGAAACTCAACACTTGCAAATTCGGCATCAGCATGTGCGCGCGCATTGTACGAAACCGTTTGAGGAGCCAAGCCATATCGACATTCCGGCGCATTCCGCGCCGCTGGGCCTTGCGTTCGTCCCCGCGGACCCTCCTTCGCTGAAAGCTTCGGAGGGGCGCAGGGGGTGGCCCGAGGATTATTGGTACGATCTTTTTGTCGCGTACCACGGATCATGGAATAGAAGCGCGCCGACTGGCTATAAGGTCGTCCGTTTTCAACTGGATAATCATGGTACATACCAGGCGGTTGAGGATTTTATCACCGGGTGGCTGACGAAAGAAGGCGCGTTAGGCCGCCCTGCGGGATTTCTCATCCAGCCGGGCGGAATACTGTACATTTCGGATGATCACGCGGGGGTGATTTACAAGGTGAGATGGCGTGGACAATAATCCTCACAGTCGTCATTGCGAGCGACCCCGAGCTTCGAGGGGGAGCGCGGCAATCCATTTCGACCGTCATTGCGAGCCGAAGGCGAAGCAATCCAGAATTTCTGTGTTTATGGATATGGATTGCTTCGTCGTCTGACTTCTCGCAATGACGCATGTAATGGCAGTGTTGATAGGACCGTGAGAGGTTACCGAGTATAGAATTGCGCATGGCATCAATATATGGGATGATTGAATAAATAAACGTATGCGTAAATCCTATCTCGCGCCTCCGCTTTTATTCTTTGTTGTCGTCGTGGGCGGTTATTACGCCGTCAGCGCTCTTATCGCCGGACGCGCGGTTTTCATCCCGTTGGTGTTTGCGGCATTTTTTGCGCTGCTCGTCCGGCCGCTCGCCGCTTTTCTGGAAAAGAAAGGCGTGCCGCCGCTATTGGCGGCTTTGGCCGGGATTCTCGCCGGATTGTCGGTGTTCGGTCTTGTAGCGGCAACATTTATCTTGCAGCTCAACAGCTTCGTCGCGGACCTCCCGTTTTTATACGACCAGCTGTCCGGCCGGATCACGGCGTTTCAGCAATATATCAGTCTGGCGTTCGGCGTGGAGCCGGCCGCGCAGGTCGGATGGCTCGCGGATCGGATTCTGTTTTTCTTTCCCCTCAACGGGGCGGTTTTTGAGACGCTCAAGGCGACGACGAACATTGTTTTGCTCGTCGCCCTCATTCCGGTCTTTGCATTTTTCATTCTTCTTTATCGCCGGCAATTGTATGACGCGCTGATCGGTTTCTTTTCGCGGCGCGGCGCGAAAGAAGTCAATGACGCGTTTTTTGCCGTGCAGGCCGTTGTGCAGCGCTATTTTTTGGGACTTGCCGCCGTCGTCTATATTGTGGGGGTACTCAATACGCTCGGCCTTTTCTTCCTCGGTCTTGAGCACGCGCTTTTTTTCGGAACATTGGCCGCGCTCCTTTCCGTTATTCCTTATGTGGGAACTACGATAGGCGCCGTATTGCCAGCGATTTTTGCGTTGCTTACGCGCGACGCCTTGTGGTATCCGCTTGCGGTGATTGCGGTTTTCGTCGCGGTGCAATGGATTGAAGATAACATCGTGACTCCGAATATTGTAGGGCACCAGGTGCTTTTGAATCCTCTTTTTGCGGTGCTCGCGGTTTTTATCGGAGGCCAGATGTGGGGAATCCTCGGCATGATGGTCTTCCTGCCGCTTTTTGCCGTGATTAAAATTTTTTGCGACCACGTCGAATCGCTCAAGCCGATCGGTGCGGCGATGGGGTTGCGGTCGCGCGAGCCATAAATCATGGCCGTCTTTCATATCGTCCTTTTTGCGGCGTCCGCATTGGGGTTGACTCTGGCGGGAAACTGGCTTGTGGCGGCTTTTGAGCGGATTGCCCGCTATTTTGCCTGGCGCGAATTCGTGGCGGCTTTTTTTATCATGTCGTTTGCGGTCTCGGTGCCGGAGATTTTTATCGGCGTCTCATCGGCCATCCGCGGCATTCCGGAACTCTCATTCGGCAATATCATCGGCGCAAATGTTGTCCACTTCACGCTTGCGATCGCGCTCGGCACCCTTTTTATGGGCGGGTTGGACGTGCACAGCAAAATGGCGCAGACGAGCGGCATCTTCGCAATCGCCATTGCGGTGCTGCCCGCGCTCTTGATTCTTGATGGGAATCTGTCGCGCATAGACGGGGGAGTGTTGATTCTTTTTTTTGCGGTCTACTCGTTTTGGCTCTTCTCAAAGGAACAGAGATTCTCGCGGGTGTATCGGAGGCGAAACAGCGATTCTCAGGGACTGACAGAGAGGGGATTCATGCGCGATGCGGCGATTTTTGCCGGCGGGGCCGCACTCTTGGGCGCAAGCTCCCAGGGCATCATCGTCTCCGCGCGCTTCTTTGCCGACGCCCTGGGCATTCCGCTTGTCGTTGTGGGCATTCTCATCGTGGGTCTCGGGACCGCGCTTCCCGAGACGTATTTTGCCATCGTCTCGGCCCGCCACGGACATTCGTGGATGATCGTGGGGAATCTCCTGGGGGCGACCGCATTCACGGCCAGTTTCGTTCTTGGTCTGGTCGCGCTCATCCGTCCGATTGTGATTGACGATTTCTCGCCGTACGTTGTTGCGCGGGTGTTTCTGATAATCTCCGCGGTTTTGTTTCTCATTTTTATACGCACGAACGAGCGCATCACGCGCTATGAGGCGCTCATTCTCCTTTTTCTTTATATTGCGTTTATTTTCGTGGAGATGCTATTGTAAAGACCGACAGCAATATGAAAAAATATCTCCTTTTCTGTCATT
>JBBTVI010000032.1:0-5838 GCA_038063315.1 Patescibacteria group bacterium | reverse complement strand
CGAAATGGATTGCCGCGCGCCCCCTCGACAGACTCGGGGTCGCTCGCAATGACACTCGTGAGAGGTTGTTTTTCTTCAATTTGCTGTCGTCTTTCTGCAATGTTATAATACGAATAATGACAAAGCGCTGCGCTATTACCGCCGTATCAATCTTATGCGCCCCTGTTTTGGTGTTCGCGTCTTTTGACCGTAATCTCTATTTTGGCATGACGAATGATCCGGACGTGCGGACACTCCAGGAATTTTTACAGGAACAGATGGTGTACGAGGGACCCGTAACGGGGAATTTTTTGACGTTGACGCGGGACGGAGTGCGTCGTTTTCAGGAGCGCGAAGAGATCACGCCCGCATCGGGATACTTTGGGCCGGTCACGCGCGCGCATACGAATGCGTTGATGCATGAGAACGGCGAGGTATTAGTAGATGCTCAGGCGGAGGAGCGCGTAGCAACCATTGCGTTTTTGCGCGGGCGCATTGCGGAATTAGAACGGCAGATTGTTGAATTGCGCGTTCGCATTGAACAAGAAACGGCCGCTGCACCGACGGAAGCTGTTTCGCCTCCTGTTCAAACGCCTGAGAGCATCGGGACAACAACCGCAGAGATAACGCCGACCGAGAAGGCCACGTCCACGACTGCATCAGCAGCGCGTTTTGACGGCATGACGCTCGGCGGCACGGCCACAATGCAATTTCCTGCTGCGACCGGACCCTTCAAAGTGGGGGATATCACATTGACCAATGGCACCGCGCGCCCCGTGCTTTTGTCTCAGATTCGCACGACGGTCAACGATACCATGAATTCCACGCGGAATCGCGGGAGAAAAACGTTTTTCACTGTGCGCGACGGGACCCAGGATTCGGATGTTATGATTTCCCGCAATGCATACACATTTAATTCCAACGCGCCGATATACGGACCGAACGTCGGGGAGCTCAACATTTCTTATCCCGTGTCTTTTACCGCAGGCGAGACCAGGACATCCGGCGTATGGTTGGAGGATTTTGAGTATGTCGAAAGTGGGACGTTGGAGATCGTCTTCTCATCATTTTCGGCCAGCGATGCCGTGGCCGCGTCCGGAACTTTCCGTTTTATCTTGACACGGCAGTAAACAGAGGGTATTCTTTTTTCATGAAAAATCTTTTTGAAAAGTATCCATCCGCCGCGATTGCGGCGCTTTTCGTCCTTGCAGGCGGACTGTTTGTTTTCCGTAGCGCTATTTCCCGCTTTTTATCTTTCGGACCGGAAAAACCTCCGGCATCCGCGCCGGTGGAGGAAACCGGAAAAGGCGGGGCGCAAAATGATTCGGGCGGAAACTCGACGGCGATTGAGGGTGGAAAAAGCGGAGTAAAAGCTCCGCCGTATGCGGGTCGCGATCCCGGCCAGATTCATCCGCGGCCGGACGAGGTGAAGCTTTTCTCGGAAGAGCAGAAGCAGAAAATTTATGCCGAAATCGGCAATGTTGGGGCAGCGGTGAAACAAAACCCTGATTTCTTTGAGGGTTGGCTTCAGGTGGGGATTCTTAAGAAGACCATCGGCGATTTTGAGGGAGCGGGCGATGCATGGGCGTACGCAAGCATGATACGCCCGCATAATTCGGTCTCTTTCGCTAACCTCGGCGAACTTTACGCGGCATATTTGCCCGACTACCCCCGTGCGGAAGGAAATTTCCGCGCAGCACTTACGAATATGCCCGACGACATCGGACTCTACGTGTCGCTATCGAATTTGTATTCCTATTCGTATAAGGAGAAGCGGGATCTCGCTGACGATGTGCTGATGGAGGGCATCGCGGCTAATCCCACAGAGGCGGTTAATCTCAAAAAAGCGCTGGCCGCACTCTATGAGCGGCAAGGGGATAATGCGAAAGCCATCACATGGTGGAAGAAGGTACTTGAAGACGAGCCGGACAACTCTGATGTTGCGGCAACAATTACAGCGCTCGAAAACGGAAGGAAATAACCATATGTGAATCCTTGTGGAAAACTTTTTTGTGCTCTTTGATAATTTTGCTATTATGATTGGTGCAACATTACTCCTGAGGAGATGACAATGAGAAAGGAATCATTTGGGCTGACCAAAACAGCATCAGAGTCAACGGATGATAGTTCGCGCTTGACGAAAAGCGAAAGGCCCGATTTCGCATTGCGCGAAGATTTTTCTTCAGCGATTGCTACAGAAGAAAAGGAACGGCTCGGAACTTTTGAGCGTTTCGGAAGAAAAACGAAATTTGCGGTCGGCGGGCTCCTTTTAATGACTTCTCTTGCGATGGGATATCGTGGACAGTCATCGGTAGAAGCCGCAGAGCGCCGACCTGGTATCGCCACAGAACATATTGAAAATGACCCGCTTCGCGCAGGAACGGATCGCCTGTGGAAACAGTTTGAACAAATCGTGCGTGAAAAGAGGCAGCAGGGAACAAGTGAGGCACAGTTAAGAGAACTGGACCAGCTTTTTCTCAACATGGTCTATAATACCCATGTTTTGGAAGCGGGTTCGGGACAAACACCGGAAGAATTCTATAAAAGACTCGAGCCGCAGATTGCCGAATGGGTATCGCGCTATATTTTCCAGTGGACGGGCGAGTTTTCCCGACCGACGCAACAAGAGTGGACCGAACGGCTAGCCCGCAGTATGCCGTGGATGTTCGACGGCAACAGCGATGGAACTCTTGATCGGAAAGAAATAGCGGAATTTGGGGAAAATTTGAAAGGAAACCTCGGTCTGTCGGCGCTTGATCACCTCACGCGTGGAGGACTTATAGAGAAAGAAATAACAGCGGAACGAGAGACGAAAGTGAAAAAGGGTGTTATCGAAGCCCCAATCAGTCCGCCGGCGGCACAGGAGTGGCCGACGTATGATCGCGAAGTTGCTCAACGGTTTTTGCAGGGGACAATCGGCACGTATAAAGGCGCGCCGAAGTTCAAAAATCCCGCACAGCGGGAAATTATGGAAAAAGAAGGATTTCGGGTATTGATCTATGACTACGCGCGCGAGAGGACAGGGCAACGCACGCTTTCCAACGCGGACTTTATGACGGCGGCGCGGGAATTGAACGACGCATTCCACTCGTCGTTTGACGCGAATGGTGACGGAACATTAGATAGGCAGGAAGTAGAGCGGTATGAAAAAGCGACCGAGGAGATACTGGGATTTCGTATGCTGAAAAAATTGCGATAATGCATGCCTATGGATTCGCTTGAAAAAATGCGCGTTTTGATCAGATCCTCAGCGCTCGCGCCGATAGAACAAGAGCGGTTTATTTCCATTTTGTCTTCAGCGGATCGCGTTGCATTGGAACAGATTGTCGAACTTTGTGAAGCAGATCGGGAATGGATTGAACATCTTTACAGGAATTTCTCCGCCAAAGCGGCAGCGATAGAAGCGGGCGACAAAGGCGGTTGGGATCGCATCCTTCAAGAAGAGGAGGGCCTATTGAAGACAATTCGAGAAGCGGCTTAATGGACGGCGATACGCCGTCTTTTTGTAATCCCTCACAGCCCTACCGTGAATTGCCGCCACATGCGTCATTGCGAGGAGGCCTGCCGCAGGACGACGAAGCAATCCAGAAAAACCCTGGATTGCCGCGCGCCCCCTCGACAGACTCGGGGTCGCTCGCAATGACACCTGTGAGGGGTTACAAGGCCGCACGTTGATTTTTTATCGGGTCGTGTTATAGTGCCTGCGTTCTTTATCAATGTGATTATGGTGGCATAGGAAGAAGGAGGGGATATGTCCGAATCAGTAGATTCTCCGACGGGTTTTGCGGATAGCAGGGATTTCGCCGACTGGTATATCCGGCGGCATGAGGCGGTTGTGGTTCCGACCACAACCCCACAGTTTTTTCGGAAAGTTATTGTGCACGGCAGCGGCAATGGGATGAAAGTACGGCTTTCTGACGGAACCGAGGCGATTGTTGCAGACAGCGATCTTGGCGTGACCGCGCTCGGGTATAATCATCCTAAATTACTCGAGTTTCGGAGAAGGAATCCGTGGATTTTCGATCAGGCCGATTCCACCGGCCGACATTATACCGCGCAGAATGTGGACGCATGGGAAGGAAAGACGTATGAAGAGATGTCGCAGGCGGTATTGGCGGAGAAACTGATCGGCCTCGCGTTTCCGTTTCCAAACGGTTCTGCCACGGCGCGTCGCGTGATTTTTGATCTTGGCGGCGGGACGCTGGTGGATAAGGTCGTACGTTATCTCCTGCGGATTCGTCCGGACAAAAATTTCTTCATTGCATTCCGGCAGGGATTCCACGGCCGGTATGGTTTTGCCCGGGATTTGACGCGTTCCAATCCACGGCAGCGCGAATACGCGCCGCCGACGGGAATTTATGTGGAGCATCTGCCGTATCCGACAACGCGCGAGGCCGTGGACGCCGCGCTGGAGCAATTGGAATTCATTCCGCTCGACCGGGTCAATGCCGTTTTCGTCGAAGGCGTGCAGGGCGAGGGCGGAATGGTTGTTCCGAATGCGGTCTATTTGCGGAAGCTTATTGTGGCGCTTCAGAATGCAATTCCCGGCGTTCTCGTTGTTTTTGACGAGATTCAAACCGGGCTTGGGCGAACGGGTCACTGGTTTTCATTTCAGCATCACGGAATTAATCCCGATGTGGTTCTGATCGGTAAAGCGCTCGGCGGCGGGCTTCCGGTAAGCGCCGCCATTGTCCCCGCATACGAAGTTCCGACCGGATGGCACGGTGGTACGTTCACCGCCTATCCCGCAGGGATCCTCCAAGCCATTGTTGTTTTGGATCTTATTGAAGAAGAGGATCTTCTGCATAATGTCTGTTTAGGCTGGAATTGCTTGAACGCACGACTTGGGGATTTGCTCCGAGATGACCAACTCTATTTTGCCCCTGATCATCCACGTCCCTTTATTCGCGCTCGTGGTCTTGGCTTGATGTGGGGTTTTCAATTTCGGACCGCAGCCGACGCGCCGCACCCGCAATGGCGGGATGCGGCATTACATCGGCTTTACGAACAAAATATTTTTACCGCAGCCGCCGGCATGGCGAATATCAACCCCGCGATCCGACTTATGCCCGCATTGAATGTGGATCGCGAAACGCTGGAATTTCTTGCGGGCCAATTTGTTTCCGCGATAGCAGAGACCCGCCCGCAGTAGATTTGACAGGCGACCGTTCCGTTATGGGAACGGTTTTTTTCTTGCGTAATCCCTCCCAGTCGTCATTGCGAGCGACCCCGAGCCGCGAGGGGGAGCGCGGCAATCCATCCCTATCGTCATTGCGAGCCGAAGGCGAAGCAATCCAGGGCTTCTGCGTTATGGATTGCTTCGTCGCTCCGCTCCGCTACACTCCTCGCAATGACGCATGTATAGGCGGTCTTGATATAGATGTGAGTGGCTACTTTCTTTGACATCGGTATTCCTTTTACGCTGTGGATAAAACGCCACCGTAGAGGGGCGCAATATGCTATACTTTATATATGAAGCCGATTCGGGTACAGGAATTGACCGCGCCCGGGTGCGTTCACTGCAAGGAATTCAGCGATTTTTGGCATTCAATTGAGAAGGATTGGCCGAATGTGGCATTTGAGGAGACGAGCATTGTGACGCCCGAGGGGCAGGCACTCGCGCAGAAGTATATGATTTTTGCTTCGCCGGGCATTATTATCAACGGCGAGTTATTCTCCACCGGAGGCGTGGACAGGAAGAAGTTTATTGAGAAACTGCAGGCATTGTCGAGGGCGGAGGGGAGTAAAGACTAAGGAGCGTAATCCTTCACAGCCGTCATTGCGAGCGACCCCGAGCTGCGAGGGGGAGCGCGGCAATCCATCCCTATCGTCATTGCGAGCCGAAGGCGAAGCAATCCA
>JBBTVI010000031.1:0-19795 GCA_038063315.1 Patescibacteria group bacterium | reverse complement strand
GTCGAGGGGGAGCGCGGCAATCCAGTATTTCTGCTGGATTGCTTCGTCGTCCTGCGGCAGGCCTCCTCGCAATGACGCATGTAATAGCGCGGCGTTGGTGGGGCTGTGAGGGATTACACAAGTGTGCGTTGCGCCAGGGTTTACGAGTGTGGTAAAATAATGGCAATGCAAGGTCGGTTTATCCGATTGTTTATGGTCTCAAAACAACAAATATGAACGGACTATATATTGTCGGCGGAATCGTTGCTGTCCTGGTGGTTTGGTTTGTCGCAATTTACAACGGTCTTGTGCGCAGCCGAATGCGGATTAAAGAGGCGTGGTCCGATATTGAGGTGCAGTTGAAGCGCCGCTACGACCTGATTCCTAATGTCGTGGAAACGGTCAAAGGATACGCCGGACACGAAAAAAACGTGTTGGAGAGTGTGACTGCGGCGCGGACGAACGCGCTCGGAGCCGGGACCGCGCGTGAGCACGCGGCGGCGGAAAATGCGCTGACGAGCACTCTCAAGACGCTTTTTGCGGTCGCGGAGAGTTATCCGGATCTCAAGGCCAATGTGAATTTTTTGGATTTACAGCGTGAGCTTGCGGATACGGAAAACAAAATTCAGGCGGCCCGGCGATTCTACAATGCGCAGGTGCGCGATTTCAACGTCAAAATTGATTCCTTTCCGTCCAATACGGTCGCGGGTATGTTCGGATTCGTCAAGCGGGAATTTTTCGATCTGGATGACGCGGATGCGGCGCAACAGCCGGTGAAAGTCGTGTTTTGAATTGTTCTCAATAATGCAATTACGGCATGTGGTATCAATCTTTACGCGTTAAGCTGCTTTTTGTTTTTTTTCTGCTGGCGGTTTTCCCGTTGTTTTCCGTATTGCTTTATATTCCCGCGCATTACGAAACATTGCTACAAACCGTTGCCGATACAGAGAGCGATCCGTCCGGGCAAACCGCGCTTACTATACGCGACGGCGTCCGCGCGATACACTGGTATCTGGTTGTTTTCGGCGTGATGCTTTTGTTGTTGATCTTTGCTGGCGCCGTTGCAATGAGTGAGCTCTATGCCTCTCCTATTATTGAGATTCGCGATTGGCTGAAACGCTTGCGAAAATCGGGGGTCACTAATGTCGAGCAGCCGCCTATGCGGCTTGATGAATTCGGGCAAGTCGCGCAGAATGTTTCGGACATCGTGGCGTACTGGCGGGAAACGGAACAACGGGAGAAGGAAATCTCAAGGGTCAAGAGCGAATTTATTTCGATTGCGGCGCATCAGCTGCGCACCCCGCTGACCGCCATTAAATGGATTTTTGGCCTACTGACGGACAGGGGTGATAAGTTGGGGGAATTCAAAGAGGACGTCGCGGCCGGATACGCCTCGACGAACCGCATGATTCAGCTTGTTAACGACCTTTTGGATGTTGCGCGCATTGAGGAAGGAAAGTTCGGTTATAATTTCCGCGACTCCGACATCAGCGACGTTGTGGAAAAAGCAATGGGGCAGTTTCGCGGTCTGGCCAGGAAGCGGCGCATCCGTCTGGATTTTGTCCCGCCCCACGCCGAACCGCCTCCGCTGTATATTGATCCGGAACGCCTGGGCATCGCGCTGGCCAACATTATTTCCAACGCCGTCGTGTATACTCCGGAAAAAGGAGTGGTCACCGTCACAATGGCTTTGCATCAGCACGAAAAGAAAATGGAGATATCGGTGCGCGATACGGGCATCGGAGTTCCCGAGTCGGAACGCCACAGGATTTTCTCGAAATTTTATCGTTCGCCCGCGGCCATATTGCTTCAGCCGGATGGATCCGGACTCGGACTTTTTATCGCGCAAAACGTCATCCAACGTCATGGCGGGACGATTGAGGTGGACTCAGAGGAGGGGCATGGTTCGACGTTTACCGTTTTCCTCCCTTTGGAGAAGCAGGAGATTCCGATGAAGGAGATTCCGTTTGAGGAGTTCTTTGGAACGCCCACGTTCAAGGAGCGGGCCGCACTCGGCGTTCCTTCCCGCGCGTCTTAAAAACCGTCTAAGAAGTCATTGCGAGGAGTCAGACGATCCTTCGCTTCGCCGCGTCAGACGCGACTTCGCTCAGGACAGGCTCCGCAATCCAGAGAGACCGTCATTGCGAGGAGTCAGACGACGAAGCAATCCAGGGTTTCCGCGTTATGGATTGCCGCGCTCCCCCTCGACAGACTCGGGGTCGCTCGCAATGACGGCTTTAAGGGATTTTTCAACAATTTCTAATTTTTTTGGCTTCGCATCACTTATGGCTGCAAATTTGTATACGCATGAGGCCAGCAATATCCGGAAAACATGGCTCCTGATGGCGGTCTTTTTCGGCGTTGTCATCGGCATCGGATGGGTTTTCAGCCGCATCTACGCCAACCCCGCGATCTTGTCGTTTGCGGTGGTCTTGAGCGTTATCATGAATATCGTAAGCTACTGGTTTTCGGACAAAATCGTCCTCGCGCTCCATCATGCGCGGCCGGTGGATCTTCGGTCGCATCCGGAAGTTTATCGCGTGCTTGAGAATCTGACGATTACGGCGGGCCTGGCCATGCCCCGTTTTTATCTCATTGACGATCCGGCGCCCAATGCCTTTGCCACGGGTCGGAACCCGGCGCACGCCGTGGTCTGCGTGACGTCCGGGCTTCTCAACATTCTTGATCGTTCGGAACTAGAAGGAGTGCTTGCGCATGAGCTCTCCCATATCGGCAACCGCGATATGCTCGTTTCCACCGTCGCCGTGGTTTTGGTCGGGTTCGTTGCGATTATGTCCGATTTTTTCATGCGCTCCTTATGGTTCCGTTCAATGGGAGGCGAGCGCGACAACGACCGCGGCGGCGCGAACGCAGTTTTTTTGCTTATCGGAATTATTTTATCGGTTTTGGCGCCCATTATCGCCTCACTTATCCATCTCGCCATTTCGCGGCGTCGTGAATTCCTGGCTGATGCGTCAGGCGCGATTTTGACCCGTTTCCCTGACGGGCTTGCCTCGGCGCTTGAGAAAATTGCGGCACACTCGCGTCCGTTAAGGACCGCGACAAACGCAACCGCCCATCTTTTTTTTGAAAATCCCTACGGCGCGGACCGTCCCGGTGGGGGCGAGCGCGAAAGGCGAACGCCGTTTCTTATCCGCATTTTTTCAACCCATCCCCCGATTGAAGAGCGCATTGCGGCATTGCGTGGACGTTGACTTCCGTATGGATGCTGTATCTGCACAAAAGCGCGTGTTGATTGTGGAGGATGAGGCGCCGATTGCCCGGGCGCTTGCATTGAAATTGCATCATTCGGGATTCCAGACCGTGATCGCGGGGGACGGCGAGCAGGCGCTGGATATTCTCGCGCGCGACACTTTCGGTCTGATCGTCCTTGATCTTGTCATGCCAAAGCAGGATGGATTTACCGTTCTGGAGCGTCTGCGCGAACGGGAAAACAAAACGCCGATACTGATTTGGTCCAATCTCGGCCAGCGTCAGGACATTGCGCGCGCCCGCACTCTGGGGGCGAGCGATTACTTGGTAAAATCGCAGACTCCATTGGTGGATGTAGTTGCGCGGATTAAACAGTTGATTGAGGGTGGGACATGAGACAGGTATTATGGGATATGAAGTATGTATTATGGGAAAATTCCGAATCCATATTTCATAATACAAACACCATAATTCATTCATGGCTATCGCCGATTATTACGACGATCAAAAAATAAGCGATATTTTGGTCCACGGCAATTATGTCGCGCCCTTCGATTTTGGGCGGGCGAAGATCCGCGCGTCAAAAAGGGGCCTCGGCGTCATTGATTACCTTATTGAAGAGGGAGAACTGACAAAGGACCTCGTGGGTCAGGCGATGGCGGAGTCCTACGGCGTCCCGTACGCGGATTTGAATTCGCGCATTCCCTCCCGCGAGCAGGTTCTCCAGATTCCGGAGGATGCGGCGCTGAAATTCCGGGCGGTCCTTTTTACTGTGGAGGCGCGGCGCGTCACGATAGCGACGGATCATCCGGATGAGCCCGAGCTCAAGTCCGCGATGCAAAAGATCCTCCCAAGGCGTGAAATCACGATCGCCTATTCCCTGCCCGAAGATCTTGACGCGACATTCGTCAATTACCGCGCGCCGCTCGAGACGCGGTTCAAAGATATCGTTGAAAAAGAGCCGCAGGCGGCTCCGAAACTGATTGACGCGGTTTTTGACGATGCGATCGCCTATCACGCTTCGGACATCCATTTTGAGCCGCAGGAGCATGACGCCGTGATACGCCTCCGCATTGACGGCGTGTTGCACGAGGCCGGGCGGATCGCCAGGGAGTATTACGAGAATATCGTCAACCGCATCAAAGTGCAGGCACACCTCCGGATTGACGAACACTTCGCGGCCCAGGATGGAGCCATGCGCTACAAGCGCGAGGGCGGCGAGTTTGATCTTCGTATTTCGGTCATCCCGACGCTCGACGGCGAGAAGATCGCGATCCGCGTGCTCACGCGCTACATCAAGGGCTTCAATCTGATTGACCTGGGTTTTTCCGCGCGCGAGCAGGATCTGATTATGCGGGTTGTCCGGCGTCCGTACGGTATGATCCTGACGACCGGGCCCACGGGATCCGGTAAAACCACGACGCTGTATGCGCTTTTGAAAATCGTCCATCAGCCTGAGGTCAATATCACGACCATTGAAGACCCGGTGGAGTATAAAATCGCGGGCGTGAATCAGATTCAGGTGAATGCCGAGACCGAGCTGACGTTCGCCAAGGGCCTCCGCGCCATCGTGCGCCAGGATCCGGACATCATTTTGGTCGGCGAGATCCGGGACCACGAGACCGCCGAGATCGCAGTCAACTCGGCGCTCACCGGGCACCTTCTTTTGTCCACGCTGCACGCCAATGACGCGGCGACCGCAATCCCCCGCCTCCTCTCGATGGGTATCGAGCCGTTTCTTCTTGCATCCACGCTGAAGGTCGTCATCGCCCAGCGCCTGGTGCGGCGGATTTGCGAGACGTGTCGGTATAGCGAAGTTCTGAGCGGAGGGCTTTTCGCGAAACGCTACCCCCAGATCGTGAAATATTGGCCGGAGAACTCGGCGACGTTTTATCGCGGGGAGGGGTGTTCGCGTTGCGGCAAGACGGGATATCGCGGCCTCATCGGACTTTTTGAGATGATTTCCGTTACGGGCGAGATGCACGATATGATCCTCCGCCATCCGACGGCCCAGCAGATCATGGTGCTTGCGCGCAAGCAGGGTACGCGGTCGCTCTTTGAGGACGGAATCGCCAAGGTTCAGAACGGCGTGACAACCATAGACGAATTGCGCCGCGTCGCTCCCCCGCCGCAGTTTCTTGAGGCCGGACGCGTCGGCAGCGCATAAAATATAGTCATATTGAAAGCAAAATGACGGTTTCAGCAATGTCATCATTGTCTTTGGTTGTCACCCCCGCGGAGGCGGGGGTCCAGGTTCTGAATTCTTGAAAGGGGAAAGAAAAGAAATCTGGATTCCCGCGTGTCCGCCGGAGGCGGATCTGCCTCCGGCATGACGCGGAATGACAGAAGAAAAAGGGACGTTTTGTTTTAACATCGATAGAATATACGATGAAATCCAAATCACTCCGATCAGTTTTTGACAAATTTTTTCCGCGCCTGGGCGTACGCCGCGACCGCGTGATGATTCTGGAGAATCTCTCTCTTTTCATCTCCGCGGGGATGAGCATGGGGCTTGCGCTCAACTCGCTCCGTACCGAAGTCCGCTCGGGCGGCGCGCGTCGGCTCATCGAGCGCATCCGCTCCGATATTGATGCGGGGGTCCCCCTGTGGCAAACCTGCCGCGACGCCGGGCTTTTTACGGATTATCAAATCGCGCTTCTCCGGATCGGCGAGGAAAGCGGGAATTTAAGCGGCAACCTTAAGGTGATCGTTACTCAGCAGAAGCGCGATCGGATGCTCAAGTCCAAAGTTCGTTCAGCGGTCATGTATCCCGCGATCGTACTGTCGATTACTGTTGCGGTCGGCATCGGCGTCTCGTGGTTCACTCTTCCAAAGCTCGCGACGGTGTTTGCGTCGCTCGGCGTTGCGCTTCCTCTGCCGACACGAATTCTGGTTGGCATCGGAGGGTTTTTGGGAAAATACGGCGTCGTTGTTGTTCCGATAGGGTTGGCGGCTTTCGGGACTCTGATCTACGGCGTCTTTGTTTACCGTAAGACCCGTTGGATTGGCATTATGTTGCTCTTCAAGACCCCGGGCGTACGGGGGCTTCTTCAGGAAATCGAACTGACGCGTTTCGGGTATGTTCTGGGGGTGCTGTTCCGCGCAGGCATGCCGGTTTTACGTTCTTTGGAATCGCTCATGGAGGCGACGAATTTCCCGCGCTACCAAAAATTCTACGCGCATCTCCGCGACCGCATCCGGGGCGGCGACACGTTTCAGGAAGCGATGGATACCTATCCCGGAGTCAGGGGATTATTTCCGCTGGTGGTGCGGTATCTCATCTCCTCGGCCGAGCAATCAGGGAAACTGGATAACGTCCTCATGGAGATCGGAGCAACATACGAAGAAAAGACCGATGCGACCCTGAAGGATTTGACAACGGCTTTGGAGCCGATTCTTCTTGTCATCATCTGGGTCGGCGTTGTGGCGGTCGCAACAGCGGTGATCCTGCCCATTTATAGTTTGATCGGAGGCATCAATCCGTGACCGTAAATTCGGGGGAGTATGAAGTATACAGTATGGAGTATATGGTATGACGTATAGAAGAGGATACAATGAAGGCGGCGCGATGGGCGGGTTCTCGCTCGTTCAAATACTGCTTTCGCTTGCGGTATTGGCGTTGTTGCTTGGAATAGGGGTTCCCATTTATTTCTCTTTCCAGACGCGTAATGATCTGGACATTGCGGCATCAAGCGTTGCACAAGCGCTACGCAGCGCTAAAGCGCGCGCGGAAGCAATGGACGGCGACTCGTCCTGGGGAGTCAAGATCGAATCGGGAAAGATCACGCTGTTTCGTGGAGCGTCATTTGCGGGACGCGACCCAGCGTATGACGAAGTGACCAACGTTCCGACGCATATTAGCGCGACGGGCGATATTGAAATTGTTTTTGCGAAATTCACCGGGGAATGGCAGATTCCTCCGCCGGGCCTTGTCGGTCACTGGAAATTTGACGAAACGACAGGTGCCACCGTCGCGATCGATTCTTCCGGCAACGGCAATCACGGAATTCTTACGAACATGGATCCCGCAACGGTTTGGGTGCCAGGCAAAATCGCCGCTGCGCTCGCGTTCGACGGGGTGGATGATTATGTATCGTTGGGAAATGTCGCCGAGTTGCGGCGTACTGATACGTTCTCGGTTTCCGCGTGGTACAATGGTGTAGAGTCTAATCGCAGTCCGGTATACGCCAGTGGCTTTGAACTTGTTGATAAGGGGTTTCGTATAAGCGGATACTTTGCGTCAACGGATAAGCGTGCCCGAATTGCCTGGGGAAATGGGGTGATTGGTTGGCCCACGCCCTCTAACAATCCCATTCCAGAAAATATTTGGACGCATATCGTTGCTACTTATGATGGTACTATGAAATTGTATATCGATGGCGCCCAACAGGCTGACGAAGATACCGGGGCTATTTCCTATAATGCGAACCAGGCAACAATAGGCGCCAATATAGGGTCGTCTCCTCAACGGTTCAACGGCCTCATTGACGACGTCCGCGTGTACAATCGCGCGCTTTCGGCGGAAGAAGTGCAGGGCCTGTATGCAGAATTGGGTACGTTCACTCTCCATTCGCCCGGCGAGCGAGATCGGATTATCATCGTGAACGCCGAAGGCGTGGTGGATTCCTATATTGGAACGCCATCCATTCCACCTCCATCCGACACCCAGGCGCCATCCATTCCGGGCGGTCTTACTGCCACAGCTATTTCCTCATTGCAGATCAACCTCTCATGGACCGCCTCAACAGACAACATCGGAGTCACAGGATACAAGGTGTATCGTTGTTCCGGGACTGGCTGCACTCCTGTCTTTAATACAACACTTGGCAATGTGACGTCCTACTCCGACACCAGCGGACTTTCTCCCTCCACGCTCTACCGCTACCAGGTGACGGCGATTGACGCGGCAAGCAACGAATCAGCGAAACAGGCCACACCGGCTGAGGCGACGACATTGGCGGCGCCCGACACTACCGCCCCAGCCGCTGTCATCAATCTGGCCGCCTCTAATCCTACGGCGTCGTCAATAGACCTATCGTGGACCGCTCCCGGAGACGACGGCGTGGTGGGCACCGCCGCTTCCTACGACATCCGTTATTCCACTGCAGCCATTACTGATGCGAACTGGGATAGCGCGACGCAGGCAACCGGAGAACCAACGCCCACGGCAGCCGGCACGTCGCAGTCCTTTACGGTCACAGGTCTCACCGCAGCGACGACCTATTACTTCGCCATAAAGACATCGGACGAAGTGCCAAACATTTCCGCTATCTCTAATGTGCCGAGCTTGGCGACATTGGCGGCTCCTTTACTCTCAGGTCTCATCGGTCAGTGGAAGCTCGATGAAGGCGCCGGTACCACGGCAAGCGATTCAGCCACAGGAGACGGAACGCAGAATGGAACTCTCCGTTCAGGAACAACCGCCTGCTCCAATCCACCGACGTCCGGCTGTCCATCATGGGTCTTGGGACGGATAGGAGCGAACGCATTGCAGCTTGACGGATCCGACGATCGCATCACCACCGTATCTTCTCTCGCGCTTCCCGCGTCTTTCACATACGCCTTATGGGTGAATAATCCCTCCAACAGCACGTATGAGACGCTGCTGACGGTTGGCAGCGACCGCGACCTCTATCTTAACAACGGCACGCTGTCGTTTTACGGCAACGGCGACCGGAGTTTGGGTGCGACGCTTCCCATCGGTTCATGGCGTCATGTGGCTCTTGTGTATGATAGTTCAACCCAGCAAATGCAGGCCTATGTAGACGGAGCGCCGGCGGGTTCGTTTGTTTCGGTGTCGCTTACATCCATTAGCGCCGTTGTAAATATTGGCGCCTGGCAGTCCGGGGGTACTTACTATGATTTTCTTTCTGGTACGGTGGACGAGGTGCAGATTTATAACCGTGCGCTCACTGCGGCTGAAATTGCGGCATTGGCGAATCAGTAACCACGATTCTATGCACTTTTGTAACGCGGAATCTCGGGGTTTTAGCATTATTGAAGCGCTTCTCGGAAGCGCGGTATTGGCGTTGCTCGTGACGGCCATAGTCGGCGCGTTGATCTTTGGACGCGAGAGCGCAACGACCGCGGGAGCGCGGACACGCGCCGCATTCCTCGCCGAAGAAGGGATGGAGGCGGTGCGGAATATCAAAGACGCCGATTTTTGCAATTTAACCGTCGGTACGCACGGTCTTTCATCAGGGAGCGGGAAATGGGAATTTTCCGGAACCGGGGACATGACGGAAAAATTCAGCCGTACGGTAGACATTGTTGAGGTAAATCCCCAAACGCGCCAGGTCACTGTGACGGTGACATGGCAACAGAATCCGCAACGAACCGGAACAATTTCGCTGGTCGGGTATTTTACTTTTTGGAAGAGTACTCCTACTACATGGTGGGATACCAATTGGCTGAACCGACGCAAGATTACATTCGCAAACGGTACGCGAGGCCAGCTCGATAATTTTCCTGTGTTAATAGCGCTCACGGCGCCGACGAATATTGATTACGCGAAAACGCAAAATAACGGTGAAGACATCCGCTTCGTGGATCCAGACGACATTGCCAATTCTCCGCCGTGCATCCCCGCGCCGATACTCTCGCATGAAATCGAACGGTGGAACGAGGGCGGCACGTCGTACCTGTGGGTGAAGGGTCCAAAAATAGACGCGAATTCAACGACTGATTTTATCTGGATGTATTACAATAACCCTGCTGCTCCCGATCCGCAGATTGATTCTGCATTTACGCAAGGGGTGTGGTCGAATGGTTATGTTGGGGTGTGGCACATGAAGGAGGTGCCTCCGGCACAAATCAAGGACTCGACGGTGTATGCGAACCACGGCACACCGAAGGGCGGCATGGACGCGGCGGACTCTATTACGGGGCAAATTGGCAGCGCGTTGGATTTTGACGGCGGCGTTGGCGGTGTGCCATGGGATTATCTCGATGCCGGCAATTCTCCGTCGCTGCAGATCAGCGGTGTTGTGCCAATCACGCTTGAAGCATGGGCGGTTCCGCATCCGGATTGGTTTCTTGGGGTCAACAACGGTACAAAGAGTATAGCCGCAAAATACAAGGGAGGCGTCGATCCCGACGAGCACAGCTACACGTTGAGGATCGGCGGTACGGAGCGGTGGACTTTTTATTTAGGGAGCGGGCCGGACGCGTCTAGGGTTTTCGCAAATACTCCGACAGATGTCATTACACCCAGCACTGGTTGGGACTATGTGGTAGGCACATATGACGGAGTATCCACTTTGTATGTGTACAACGAAGGGGTATTGGGAGGGACGGGTACGCCCTTTCCCATGCCTGCCTATTCAAGCATTGGAATTTATAATACTTCAGCTACCTTCAAAATCGGCACTAGCGCGGGAACGGGTCCCGATCAATCCTTTTTCGGCTCCATTGATGAAGTTCGTGTCTCCAACTCAACTCGTTCCGCGGACTGGATCAACGCGCAGCACGAGTCCATGAGAACAGGCGGCGCATTTGTCTCATATGATGCTGAAAAATCACAATAAATTTATATGGCAGCGCGCTCGCGGCGTGACGCTCATTGAACTCGCTCTCTATACGGGCCTTGCGGCATCATTACTTGTTGCCGCGTCCTTTCTTTTAATGCTCGCATTATCGGCGAGGATCAAAAGCGATAGTATCAGTATGGTTGAAGAGGAGGGCGCATTGGTGATGCGGTTGGTCACTCAATCTGTGCGGAATGCGAATTTGATTACCGCGCCGTCAATCGGCGCAACGCTTGCATCGCTGACGCTTGATGTTGCGGACCCGGCAAAAGATCCGACGATATTTGATTTCGATGCGCCCACGGGAGCGATCCGGATAAAAGAGGGGGCGGGGGCGGCTGTTCGGTTGACATCGTCGCGCATCATTGCGTCCGGTTTGACGTTTCAGAATCTTTCCCGGCCGTCCACTCCCGGGGTCGTGCGCATCCAATTTACGCTCGCGCGCGCCAATCCATCTGGCCGAAACGAATACCAGTATCAGAAAACATTTTACGGCTCAGCGGCGGTGCGGCCATAGCAACATATTATGCAACGCGGATTTCTTGTGTTAATCAGCATTTTGATCCTTGCGGGCATAGGCGTGGCGGTCGCGGTCGCTCTGCTTTTTCTTGGAATTGATGCAACGCGTACCGCCGGCGTTTCGGAAAAAGCCGCGCACGCAAGGGCGCTTGCGTCCACCTGTGCGGAGATCGCATTGCGCGTTATTAAAGACACGCCCGGCTTTTCGGGTTATGGCCCGGAACAATTACTCGGACAAGGTCAATGTGGATACCAGATTATAAATACCGGAGGAGAGAATCGCTCTGTCTACGCGACAGGTACGGTCGGAAGCGTTATAAGGAGGTCTAAAGTAATTGTTAGCGTAATCACTCCGGAAATTACTATTGATTCATGGCAGGAGGTTGTGGATTTCTGATGTATTGCAAGTCATGAGCGTTGGTTTATAATAAAATGAGACATATCAATATTGGAAAGGTAACCCCTCACAGGTGTCATTGCGAGCGAACCCGAGCTGCGAGGTGGAGCGAAGCAATCCAGGATTTGGATTGCGGAGCCTGTCCCGAGCGAAGCGAGGGATCCATCCACTCCTCGCAATGACGCATATGGCGGCAATCGCGGTAGGGCTGTGAGGGATTACTTGGAAAGGTCGAGTTTGACGTATGACTTCACGTTATTATTCTGTATTACTTTGTTAATCTTATGATTAAACATAAAAAAAACAATCGCGGCTTCACGCTTCTTGAGATCCTACTCGTTGTCGCCGCGCTCGGTATCCTCGCGGGCATCGTGATTCTTGCAATCAACCCTGGCAAACAGCTTGCCGACACCCGGAACGCCCAGCGCAAAGTTGATGTCAATACGATTCTCAACGGGGTCTATCAGTACGCAATTGATAGTAATGGAGTATTGCCAACGGCGATTACGGCTATTGCCACGGAGGCGGCTGTTTGCACAACCGCTGCAGGGCAAATATGTACGACGGGTGGTACATGCACGGGTCTTACCGATCTTGCCGTCGTGACCGCCAGCGGTGTTTATTTGACCGCCATACCGAAAGATCCCCAAACCGCGACCGCAAACGGAACTGGCTATCAGATCGGAAAACTCCCAACGGGCCGGGTAACGGTTTGCGCTCCGGGCATGGAGCCGTCAACCGCGCCGGATTACTATGTGACGCGGTAGTCATCAAAAAATCAAGAGTAAAAATAATCTGAAAGGGTGCAGCCGCGAAATGCCATTCATGTCCGGTGATACAATGCAATCCCGCCGCGGATTGCATTGTTGCTATTGAAGAGTTTCTGAACCTTTGGAAATTTACCGAAGACGGCGCAATATCTATTAAAAGACATGTACTCATTGGAGGTTTAACCTCGTAAGCCGCTTACGAGGTTAAACCTCCTCATACGCCTTCATCAACGCATCTGAAAAGACATCAGGAAAATTTGCCAAATTTCAAGAGTTTTATGTTGTATCCGTATTTCCCATGAGTTTTCAAACTATTTTTCCCGCAATAAACAATATTGCCGTGTTCCTGATTGTCGGGAGCGGCGGCATCGCGATTTTTATTGCCGCGGTCGCAATCCGTCTCAGGCGCCGCGCAGAGAGAGAGGCGATGCTGCGGAAGCAGGCGGAAGAAGTTGCGGTCCGGCGTACAAAGGAATTGGAACAAGCGGCCATCGCGATTGAAAACGACCGTAAGCGGCTGAACGCGATTCTTTCATCCATGGGAGAGGGCGTGATTGTTTTTGATGCGGATCGGCGCATTGTGTTGATGAATCAGGCCGCGGGAATACTTCTTCGCGTTGCGCCCGCGGCTGGCCTCGGCAAATACGTCGAGGATGTGCTACCCTGTTTTCGTGGGGTTCAGGGCGCGATTGAGCGTTCAGCATTTTTCGATCGCGTCATCAAAAAAGTGGACGCGCTGACAATCCACCTTGCGGATGATTATTACTGCAAAAACAGCATCGGAAAAATTTTTCCGGTGACGATGGTTCTCGCGTCAGTCCTTGCGGATAAAGGCATCGGCGGGGCCGTTGTGACGTTTCGTGATGTCACCGAGGAGAAAAATATAGACCGCGCAAAAAGCGAATTTGTTGCGCTCGCCTCGCACCAGTTGCAGACGCCGCTTGTGACGATCAACGCGTATCTGGAATTGCTTCTGGCCGGTGATGCGGGCCGGTTGACGAAGGCCGCGCGGGAGCAGAT
Source organism: Patescibacteria group bacterium (assembly GCA_038063315.1). Lineage (GTDB taxonomy): Bacteria > Patescibacteriota > Minisyncoccia > Sungbacterales > HO2-52-23 > JBBTVI01. The sequence goes on along the minus strand of JBBTVI010000031.1, from coordinate 6,371 downwards.
TGCCGAGGCGGAGCGCGCGGCAAAGCGGATGACGTATCTCGTACGCGCCCTTTTGGATGTTTCAAAAATCGAGCTCGGTACGTTTGCGGGCGAATTCGTCCCGACGGCGCTTGAGCCGATTGTTCGCCGCGCGATCCTGGATTTGGCGCCGCTTATTGAGAAGCGCGGCGTGACCGTCCGGGAAAATTATGCCGCGACGGTTCCGGCGGTGCTGGCCGATGCGGAGCATCTGGAGCTCGCGGTTCAAAACATCATATCAAACGCGGTGAAATATGCGGCCGATAACGGAACTGTGGACGTGGAAATCAGCGTTGATGCTAACGGAGTTTTGCTCCGTATAACCGACAACGGGTGCGGTATCCCGGCGGACGAGCAGCGGCGGGTATTCTCAAAGCTTTTCCGGGCCGAGAATGTGCGGAAACAGGTGACGGACGGGACGGGTCTTGGGCTCTATATCGCAAAAGCAATCGTGGATCAAATTGGCGGCCGGATATGGTTTGAATCCCGAGAAAATCACGGAACAACCTTTTTTATTGCCCTGCCCGCAGCAACAGGAGGCGGCCTCTCGACAAAGAAGCGTAACAGCGTATTATGGCCGATAGGAAAAGAAAAATAGGAGGCGTCGCATAGTGGCCTAGTGCGGCTGCTTGGAAAGCAGCTATGCCCGTAAGGGTATCAGAGGTTCGAATCCTCTCGCCTCCGCCATGGGAAATATCGGGAGAGAGAAGGAGGAGTTTGAGCGCATTAAAACCTCCGGCGCAAAAGTCGTATGGGCGGTAGAAGGATCGAACTTCTGGCCTCTTCGATGTCAACGAAGCGCTCTACCACTGAGCTAACCGCCCGACATGAGGATTTCGATGTACTGCCCTGCGGCTCCACACCAAGATAGCATAATTGTTGCGGTCCGACAATTCTTCTTGAGACGTAGCCCCTCACAGGTGTCATTGCGAGCGACCCCGAGTCTGTCGAGGGGACGCGCGGCAATCCAGAATTTTGGATTGCTTCGTCGTCTGACTCCTCGCAATGACGCATGTAAGAATAACCGTGGTGGGGTGTGAGGGATTACGCGGCGTTTCGCTTCCGGCCGAAGGCGATGCATGGTATGCTATTGAATGCATGCGGCGGGTCCCCTGTTTTGATGCGCGCGCGGCGCTTATTTTTTTGTACTTCCAATGAAAAAGCTGGCTCCATTCATGGCGTTGGGAACCAAAGATTACCGGCTCTTCCTCTCCGGTTTTTTTGTGTCGCAGATGGGATCGCAGATGCAGATGATCGCAATCAATTGGCAGCTCTATCAGATGACTCATTCTGCGGTGATGCTTGGTCTTGTGGGGATAGTCAGTTTCGTCCCGGTGCTTCTCCTTTCAACCGTCGGCGGACTTGCGGCGGACAATCTCAACCGGAAAAAACTCCTTTTGGCAACACAGGCGCTTTTGGCCGTTCTTGCGCTCGGGCTGAGCATTGCGACGATATCCGGCGTTACCACCCCGCTGATGATTTTTGCGTTCATCGCCTGTAACTTCTCGGTCATGGCTTTTTTCGGCCCGGTGCGCCAGTCAATTATTCCCGACCTCGTGCCGAAGAGCCATCTGATGAATGCCATCGGCCTCAACACCCTTGCGCGCCAGGCCGCGGTCGTCGTCGGTCCCGCAATCGGCGGATTTCTTATTGCCCTCTACGGCGTTGGCGGTATTTATGTTTTCAATACGCTCGCGTTGATGATTATGATGTTGACGATATGGCCGCTCAAGATTCCGGCGCATCACGAAACAATGAGATCGTCTTTCACGTTCGCCTCGGTTCTTGAGGGAATACGCTTCGTCAGAAACTCAAGGATTATTCTCTCGACGATGCTTCTTGATTTCGCCGCCACCTTCTTTGGGTCCGCAACGTCGCTTCTTCCGATTTTTGCGGCCGATATCCTGCGCGTGGATGAACGGGGGCTTGGGCTTTTGTATGCGGCGACGTCGGCGGGGGCCATTATCGCGGGATTTACGCTGGCGTCGCTCAAAAAGCTTCGCCATCAGGGGCGCGTGATTTTATGGTCAGTCACCGTGTACGGACTGGCAACCATCGGATTCGGTTTGTCGCGGTCTTTCTATCTGACACTTTTCCTGCTTGCCGTCGTCGGCGCCGGAGACATGATCAGCACGATTTTGCGGAACACCATCCGCCAGACAATGACGCCGCGCAATATGCGCGGCAGGATGGTCGGGATTAATATTCTTTTTGCGCAGGGCGGCCCGAAGCTGGGAGATGCAGAAGCCGGATTTCTTGCGGCCGCGACATCGGCTCCGTTTTCGGCCGTGGCGGGCGGAATCGGGACCGTGCTTGCGACCGTGGTCATCGCCGCATTCCATCCCCGTCTGAGAAAATTCAGAGATACCGAGGTGATGGTGGGTGCGGCAGGACTCGAACCTGCGTAGTCCGTGAGGACGCTGCGTCTACAGCGCAGTGCAATTGCCACTATGCGACGCACCCATATTTTCATACCCAAAAAAACAAGCCAGGGAGAGGGCTCGAACCTCCAACCTATGGTTTACAAAACCATTGCTCTGCCATTGAGCTACCCTGGCGCGAATGCCCGCCGCGATAATCCCCACAGCCGTCATTGCGAGAAGGCCTGCCGCAGGACGACGAAGCAATCCAAATCCTGGATTGCTTCGCTCCCCCTCGCAGCTCGGGGTCGCTCGCAATGACACCTGTGAGGGGTTACCCACCGCGGGCGTGCGCGTTTGGCGACTTTTCTTCCCTATTATGGAGGAAGACCAACCTCCCCCAGCCCCTTCTTAGAAAGGAGGGGAAGGTTATTATGATGCGTTGTCCGGGGCGCGATACTTGCGGAGAAACATGTGTTCCCCTTCGCGCGCGGGAGGATTTTTATCCTCCTCAATGGCGATGACGGGAATATCGGAGTTTGCAGCGGGCTCGTGTGCTGCAGCGGGAATTTCGATCATATCGCGCCATGAGGTGCCGTTTTTTCCGCCGAGCGTCTCATAGCGGGCGCGGATGCGCTTGACGAGACGCACGATGCCGTTATCAAGACGGAGCAGCCGGATGTGCAGGCGGTGCGCTGCCTTGCCGAGAAAATTGAGAAAAAGAAGATGGTGATAGCGCTTTTGGTAGAGCGTTTTGAAGTGCAGAAGAAACAGCCGTGCTTTGGACGGATTTTCGTGGAGACGCATGACAATTGTCTCTTCCGGAACCGCGCCAAGTTCTCTGAGCTTCGGCGTGATGCGGCCCGCAAGGAATGATAACGCCCCAAGAAATGTCAGGCCGAATGCGAAATCAAGTATCATAGTCCAAGCCGCGCCCAGCGGCCGATTTTAATGTTTTCACCGAAACGGCCGATGGCTTCGTTGATGACATCGCGGATGGTTTTATCCTGATCTTTGACGAAAGGCTGGTCGAGAAGCGCCATCGGCGCGAAGTGCGCCTTGAGTTTTCCTTCAACAATCTGTTGGGTAATAGCCGGGGGCTTGCCCATGGCGCGCGTTTCCTCTTCAAAGCGTCTTTTCTCCGCATCCCAAATATCCGTGGGAACCGCGTCGAGGGCCTGATACACCGGACGCATAGCTGTGATATGCATTACGATATCGTGCGCAAGCTCTTTGAACGAGGGATTGCGCGCCACAAAATCCGTTTCGCAGAAGAGTTCGATCATGGCTCCGACGCGGCCGTCGGAGTGAATATAGGATTCGACGAGTCCGGCGCCCGTGGCACGGCCAGCTTTTTTTCCTGCAATGCCGCCGAGGCGTTCGCTGATGCGTTTCTCCGCCTTTTCCATATCTCCGCCGCATTCCTCGAGCGCCTTTTTGACGTCGGCGATTCCCGCGCCGGTCCGTTCGCGGAGATCCTTAATTTGTTGCGCCGTGATCATATTTTCGCCGGTTGCGGCGCCGTCTCCGCTTCGTGCTTGCGCATACTGCGATTCCGTATCCCCTCCTCCACGGCCGCGCCGATGCGTTCCATCATGTAGCGGACCGCGGGGAGCGCGTCGTCGTTGGACGGAATGGGATATGCAATCCCCGTGATGTTTGAGTTGGTATCGGCAAGAGCCACAATGGGAATATTTTTTCTTCGCGCCTCGCGCACTGCCGTCTGATCCTCGCCGATATTGACAACACAGAGTACCTCGGCCTGGCGCGTCATCGCGCGGAGGCCCGCAAAATTTTTCTCAAGGCGCTCGATTTCCTTTGTTTTTTCAATGCGCTCCTTCTTTGTATATTTCTCCATCTCGCCGGTTTTTCTCTCCCGTTCAAGCCGTTCGAGATATTCAACGCGCTGGCGTATGACGGAAAAATTGGTCATTGTGCCGCCGAGCCACCGCTCTGTCACAAACGGCATGTTCGTCTTTTGGGCGATTTCGCGTACAATCGCGCGCGCCGCCGGTCTAGTCCCCACAAAGAGGATCATTTTGCCGTCGCTCGCTGTTTGTCGGAGAAAGTCAATCGCGCGTTCAAGCGCCTTTTTTGTCTCGGTGAGATCAAGAACCGAGATTGTGTTCCGGATGCCGTAGATATACGGCTTCATCGAGGGATGATTTTTTGATTTGGCGTGGCCGAAATGGATTCCGGCTTTCATCATTGCATCGAGTTCCCCGTTTTCCTGTATAACGGGGGTATCCGTCCCCTGCGGGGCTGATAAGGAATTTGCGGCAAGAGTATTGGTTTGGGTGGCGGTATCGTTCATAAAATCAATTATATGGTAAAACCGGATGTCTTGCAAGGCCGTCAAAACGGTGTTATTCTGATACCAATGAAGAAGAATTTGCATCCGGAATACCATCAGAACTCCGAAACACACTGCGCCTGTGGAAATGTCATGCGCGTGGGTTCGACAAAGGAGAAATTGGAGGTGGAAATCTGTTCTTCCTGCCATCCTTTTTATACGGGAACGGCAAAATTGCTTGATACTGCGGGACGCGTCGAGCGGTTCAGGCGCCGCTATGCGAAGGGGAAAAAATAAGGCAGCAGATCGGGGATGAGAATAGGGCATCTTTTCCTATCCCCTTTTCCCGATCCCCACCCGCCGGCAAAGATGCCGCGGTTGTTTTTTATGGATACGGAAATCGAAAAACTGACGGCTGAACAAAAAGAGCTGCAAGAGAAACTTGCGGTTGTTTCCGTTTCGGGTGACGCCGAAAAAATAAAAGAATTTTCCATCGCGCTCGCGGATGTCGAAAAGCGCATCTCATCAATAACGGCGTTGAACAATATTGAGCGCGCGATCAAGGAGAGCGCGGCACTGCTTCTTGACGGCGATCCAGAGATACGACGGATGGCCGAAGCGGAACTCGTCCGTCTCCGTAAAGAAAAAGCCGCGCTAACGGCGCGAGTGGAAGGGAGCACTCTCGGCGAGACGCCGTCGAGCGTCATTATGGAAATTCGGGCGGGCGCGGGAGGAGATGAAGCGGCGCTGTTTGCGCGCAATCTTTTTGAGATGTACCGCGGATTTGCCGCCAAGAAGGGATGGAAAACGGTTCTGATTAGCGCATCGTCGAGCGACATCGGCGGCTATAAGGAAGTCATTTTTGAAATTGCGGGCGCCGACGCGTATGCTTTGTTGATCTATGAGTCGGGCGTACACCGCGTGCAGCGGATTCCCGAGACGGAAAAAACAGGCCGTCTTCATACTTCGACGGCGTCTGTCGCGGTTTTGCCGAAGGCGCGCGAGGTGGATGTCGAGATCAAGCCGCAGGACATCAAGATTGAGTTTTTCCGCTCCTCCGGACCCGGCGGGCAGAATGTCAACAAGGTGGAGACGGCCGTTCGCATTTATCATCTGCCGACGGGCCTTATCATTGTCGCTCAGGAAGAGCGCTCGCAACAACAAAACCGCGAGCGTGCAATGAGCGTTTTGCGGTCCAAGATACTCGATGCAAAGAGACGGGCCGAGGAGGAGAAAATGGCTGCGGCGCGTAAGGAGCAGATCGGCACCCAGGATCGTTCCGAGAAAATCCGCACCTATAATTTTCCGCAGGATCGTATAACGGATCATCGCATCAAGCAGTCGTGGCACAATATCCGCTTTATCATGGAAGGCAATCTCGACGAGGTGGTTGGGGCGGTGATGGCGGAGGGAAGAGTAAAGAGTAAGGAGAAACTTTGTTTCTCGCTATAAAATCCTATCAATATCCTGGGCGAGCGCGACGATACGGCGCGAGTAGGAACGACAAATCTGGCTTGTACAATTGGGGCTTCCGGAAATATACGTCTTTGCGGCGCGGAGTTCCGCGGATTCGGAAACGTGCGCCGGAGGCGCTGTGCCCATCGGCTGGCTCTTCATCGCGTCGACCGCCGCCATCCTGCTCGCCTTCCTGCTGCTGCCGGTGGCCATCGCCCTCGTCGGCCGCAGGTGGGCACCAGAAG
>JBBTVI010000030.1:0-2273 GCA_038063315.1 Patescibacteria group bacterium | reverse complement strand
GACTCCTCGCAATGACGACTCCTCCTGGATTGCGGAGCCTGTCCCGAGCGAAGCGCGAGGTCGCTCGCAATGGCGCATGAAAGCGGTTTTGAGGAAACTATCGGGCTGTGGATAACAAAAGTTCACATTTTAAGCCATATCTGCTATGGTGTGCATAAATCAAACGTCGAATAGTGTAAGCAAGAGCTCAATACCATTAATAAACGGGCAAAGTGCGGCAGCGCGGCGGCGATTACGCTTTTACTCACGCGACGCCGGGACGCAGCAGTTTGTCTTAAAGGTTTATGAATAAAGGTAATCTTATCGATTCGGTCCAGCAGAAAATGGGCGGATCCTCGAAGGACGCGGAAGTGGCCGTGAACGGCGTTTTTGACACGATCACCAATGCGCTTGCCAAGGGCGAGGAGGTGGCGATCGCGGGCTTCGGGACATTTGCCGCAAAGAAGCGGAGCGCCCGGACAGGCGTCAATCCCCGGACCGGGGAGAAATTGCAGATTGCCGCGACAACGGTCCCGAAATTCCGCGCAGGAAAGGGGCTGAAAGAAGCGGTAAAATAGACGGTGCGTCTGATATTGTTGATGAGACGAATGCAAAACGCCCGGAGACGGGCGTTTTGTTATGGGGCGTGAGTTTTTTGCGGCCGGTGCGGGACTTCTCGGCGACTTAAAGTTTATCCCCCACTCTGCGAGCGGCTTTTCAAATGGCTGTATGCGGCTCCCCAGAAAATGATGACAAATCCCATGATGTAGGCCTGGTTGATAATAGGGAGGGTCGCGGTATAAGCGATGAACAGAGCAAAGGGAATCAGCCCGAGCGCAACCGCGCTAAGATATGCGGTAACCGGAATCGCGGTGAAAAGCCCCATAGCGTAGGAGACAACATCAATGGGCGCGCCGACCATTCCGAGGAAAAGCGCCCCCCACCGGAGATCTTTGTGGGGCAGAGCGTGGCCGAACTCCCTGACGCGGTCAAGGAGTCCGATGCGCCGGACAAATTGGAAGCCGAAGTGACGCGTGGCGAGGATAATAATGGTGGCGCTGATCATCCACCCGAGCCAACTCAAAAGTGCGGTCATCGGCGAGCCCCACAGTTCGACGGCGACAGGAATAAGGGGGAGTGTGCTCGCAAACGGAATCAGAACAATGAGCGCGACGATGCTCGTATAGAGGGTCATTCCCGCTAGCCCCTCTTTATCGAGATACTCATGGAGTCCGGCGGCAATGCGCTCAGAACCGTATGAAGCGCCGAGAAAAAGAAGCGCGATAATGATGAGAGCGGCTATTTCTGCGGTGGACAGCGAATGAAACATTGGATGGTTGAATCATAGCGTCGCCGCCAACTTTTGACACGGCGCCAAATGTACGATTCTGTTTAGATACAGGAAGTATATGTTATCTTTCCGGACGCGCCTCGCGGAACGCATCATCAAAAATCTCGAATAGTCGGCATAAACATATTTCTGCCCATATTCGGCATTGCCAAGGGGCTCGAGGATTTTCAAACTCCTGAGTCGTTCAATCATATTGTATGCCCCTTGAGGACTGAACCCGGTCCATTTTATTATTTCCGCTACCCCAACGATTGGCTGACTGAACAGCTTGCGAACTATTTCCAGCGTTGATTCAGCTGATTTTCTGCCCAGTTTTTGCATCTTGGCAAAATCCCGATCGCGTAATGCAGTAATCTTGATACATGTTTCAATTGATGAATCGGCGATTTCGGCAACGCCTTCGAGAAAAAATTCAAGCCATGAATCTATATCCGCGTCCTCATCGTGATAATCCTGCAATTTTTGGTAATACAATTTTTGATGCTTTTTGAAATAACTGGAAAGGTAAAGAACGGGCAATTCCAAGAGCCCGGCATGATGAATGTACATTGCTATAAGCATTCGTCCTGTGCGGCCATTGCCATCAGTAAATGGGTGGATAGTTTCGAACTGGGCATGCAAGAGGCCAGCTTTTATAAGAGACGGGTATTCATCTTTAGCGTGAATAAATTTCTCCAAATCATTGAGCGATTTATGCATATCGTCAGGAGCCGGCGGCACAAAGGAGGCGTCGTGTGGGGTTTTGCCCCCGATCCAATTTTGTGAACGACGGAAATCTCCGGGATAAGCATGTTGTGTGGCGCGAGCGCCAATCATCAGCTTTTCGTGTATCTCCCGGATCAGTCGCAGGGAAACAGGAAGCGTTTTTGTTCTTTCGATTTTTGAAGAAAGATAACGCCTCGCTTCGCTCGGCGAATCCGCTCGGGCGGCGCGGGAAGGAGGG
>JBBTVI010000029.1:0-17476 GCA_038063315.1 Patescibacteria group bacterium | reverse complement strand
TTTTGCCACCCCAAGTTGATCTCGTTTTGCTGTCTAAATTTTCCAGTCCATTATAGAGAATGCGGTTTATGCTATACTGAATTTAATATGATCTCAACCTTCGATGAATCCATAAAAGGCGGCGGGACCATGGGGCTGAGTCCCGAAGAGTTGAAGGAGAAAATGTTGTTTGCGGCCGAAGAACTTCGCGCCTCGGACATCCATATTGAGCCGACAGCCGAAACGCTCCGGATCCGTTTTCGCATTGACGGCGTGCTGACTCTATGGAATGAAAGCGACCGCGCAATGTACGAGATGTTCATGACGCATTTGAAGGTCGCGAGCGGTCTTGACGTGGGGTATAGCGCGGCTCCGCTCGAGGGTCGGTTTCAATGGACATCGCGTCGCATGGGAACTGACGGCCGCGAAAGGGCGCTCAACGTCCGCTCGTCATTTTTCCCCACGGTCTATGGCGAGGCGGTCGTTCTCCGGCTGCTGAACCGCTCCGACATTCTTATCCCGCTCGATCAACTGGGGCTTGAGTCGCGGGAGCTCGCGATCATGGATAACCTCATGAGCCGTTCATATGGATTGCTGCTCGTGACGGGGCCGTCCGGGGCCGGAAAGACCTCCACGCTCTATGCCATACTGTCCATGCTTGCGCGTCCGGAACGAAACATCATGACGCTCGAGGATCCGGTGGAGTATTATCTGGAAGGCATACGCCAGAGCGAGATCAACCCGGCGCGGGGATTTTCGTATGCGGACGGCATCAGGGGCGTTTTGCGTCAGGACGCCGACGTCTTTATGGTTGGCGAGATCCGGGATCGCGATTCTGCCGAAAACACCATCCGCGCGTCTTTGGCCGGACGCCTTGTTTTTTCTACGCTGCATGCGTCCTCGGCGATCGGCGCGGTCGCGCGGCTCCTTGATATGGGCGTGGAAAAGGATTTGATCGGCTATGCGCTTAGCGGCGTCATAAACCAGCGGCTTGTCCGCAAAACCTGCGACTCCTGCGCGGCCCCGTACGAACCGCGCGAGAATGTTTTACAGATGATTGATGTCGCGCCCGGGACGCAAAAATTCCGGCGCGGCGCCGGATGCGCGGCTTGCCACGAGACGGGTTTTTTGGGGCGGATCGGCGTTTTTGAAGTGCTTGATATCAGCGATGGGTTGCGCCGGATGATACGCGCTCATGCGTCCATGGAAGAGATGCTGGTTCAGGCCCGAGGCGACGGATTCCGGACGCTCTACGACAACGGCCGCGCAAAGGTCTTAGCGGGTGTGACCACGGCCGAGGAGATGTTGCGGACGATCTTGTGATTAGCGTTTAGAAGGCCGCAGGTATCATAAACCTCCCTTTAATCCCCTCCTTTCTAAGGAGGGGCTGGGGAGGTGGAGGACTTCAGTTGTGAAGTCCTCCTTTTATTTCTCAATTTCCTCCCACGGGAAGCCCGGGCGGCCGAAGTGGCCGTAGGCGGCTGTCGGACGATATAAGACGTGCCGGAGATTCAGCCGTTCGATAATCGCCGCCGGACGGAAATCGAAACGGCCGCGGACGTTTTCGCCGAGGGAGTTTCCCTTTTCACCAATGGCCTCGACCATCAGTGGTTCCGCACGGCCGATCGCGTAAGCAACGGAAACAAGGCACTCCGTGGCAAGGCCCTGAGCCACGGCCGATTTTGCGGCAAATCGCGCCATATACGCGGCGGAACGGTCCACTTTTGTCGGGTCCTTGCCCGAGAAGCATCCGCCGCCGTGCGGGGCGAGCCCGCCGTACGTGTCCACCATAATCTTGCGGCCGGTCAGGCCGGTGTCTGCGGTAAATCCTCCGACGACGAATGATCCGGTCGGATTGACGAGTATTTCGGTGCGCGCGGCCGCCTCGGATCCGATGATGGGCATAATAAGGAAGCGGATCAGCGCGTCGCGGATCTCGTTTATCCCGACTGCGGCATCGTGCTGGGCGCTGACAAGAATGGTTTTCAGGCGGCCGTTTTCAACCGTCACCTGGGCTTTGCCGTCCGGCCGGAGCCAGGGCAGCGTATTGCGGGTGCGGAGAAACTCTAGCCCCCGCGTGAGTTTATGCGCGAGGACAACGCTTTTGGGCATCATCTCGGGCGTGGCGTTCGTCGCGTAGCCGTACATGATTCCCTGGTCTCCTGCGCCTCCGGTGTCCACCCCCTGCGCAATGTCCGGCGACTGGCGCGCGATGTTCGTGATGATTTTTAGATCGTCCTTGTATCCGAGGTCGCGGTAGACCTCCCGCGCGACAAGTTCAAAATCAACAACTGCACCACTGGTGATTTCGCCGCCAATGACGAGGAGTCCGTGGGATCCGAATGTCTCGACCGCGACGCGGCTCCGGGCGTCGTCCCGGAGGCAGGCGTCAAGAATCGCGTCTGAAATCTGATCGCATACTTTATCCGGATGTCCGGACGTTACGCTCTCAACAGTATATGTTTGCGGATGAAAGAGCATCATAAAGATAAGGTAATCCTTACAGGTGTCATTGCGAGCGACCCTGAGTCTGTCGAGGGGGCGCGCGGCAATCCTTCTCAGCAGTCATTGCGAGCCGAAGGCGAAGCAATCCATAACGTAGAGATCCTGGATTGCTTCGTCGCTGCTGCTCCTCGCAATGACGGACAATATGGATTGCGGAGCCTGTCCCGAGCGAGGCGCGGGATCTAACTGTTCGCAATGACGTATGAGGGGTTTATTCACATCCTTCCTTTTTTGATCTTTTCCCTGATTTTTTCGACCGCGGAGTTAAAAAAATATAAATTGTGAAAAGATAAGTGCCGGAGGCCGGTGATTTCGCCGGCGCGGATCAGATGCGCGAGATAATTTCTTTTATACGCGGCGCACACGCCGCAGCTGCATTGCGGATCCAGCGGTTTTTTGTCGCCGAGAAAAATCGCCTTAGAAAGATCAATTCTTCCAGCGCGGGTGTAGGCGATGCCGTGACGTCCGGCGCGCGTCGGCTCGGTACAGTCGAAAAGGTCAATCCCCTCTTTGACGATCCGTTCCATATCCTCGATAAGGCCGATGCCGAGGAGGTGGCGCGGTTTTGTCTCGTCCAAAAGGGGCGTTGTCCAGCGGAGGATATTGATCATGGTGCGTTTTTCCTGCGTGACATCCCCCAGATCCCCGCCGATGCCGAAGCCGTCGAACCCGAGGCCGTTGATGAAATTCGCGCTCGCGCGGCGGAGATCCCTGAATCGCGAGCCGTGGACAATGCCGAATAGCGCCTGATCCGTGGAACGCGCTTTGAGCGAATTTTCAGCCCAGCGGTGATTTTGCCGGAGAGCATGTTCAATATAACTGCGGCTGACGAATGGAGAGGTACACTCGTCGAATGTAAACATGATATCGCCCCCGAGTTTTTGCTGGATGCGGATGGATTCTTTGGGCCCGATAAAAATTTCTCGGCCGTCAATGGGCGAGTGGAAACGGACGCCGTCGGGCGTGATTTTGATATTTTTGGGCTGCGCTCCGCGACCGACCGAGGCCTCCGCGTCTTTGTGCGCTGTTTTGGCGATTTTCCCGGTTTTCGTATCGCGGCCGAAGCCCAAACTGAAAACCTGGTATCCGCCGGAGTCGGTCATCAGAGGGACTGGAATTCCGGAGAATTTATGAAGGCCGCCTGCGCGGCCGATGAGTTGTTCCCCCGGGCGGAGATGCAGATGGAACGTGTTGGCAATAAGAATTTGCGTCTTGGTCAGAGGGATTTCGTCGTTGGTGAGGCATTTGAGGGCGGCCTGCGTTGCGACGCCGACCATGGCCGGGGTCTCGACCGCGCCATGCGGCGTGGCCATGATTCCAAGCCGCGCCCGGCTCCGCAATGCTTTCTTGAGAATTCGGAATGTGATCATTGCTTTTCCATCCTTCCATATTTAATGGAACTTTGGCAAATTTTTTTGAGGTCTCTTCGAGCGCGTTGACGAAGGCGCATGAGGAGGTTTAACCTCCAATGAGCGCACCAGTTTTAGCGTTTGCCTCCTTTGAAAGGAGAAACCCACCTCCCCCCGCCCCTCCTTTGAAAGGAGGGGAACGGGGAGGTTATAAAACATTCATCAAATCTTCGTCAATCAAAAACCGTCCCGGTGAGGGGACGGTTTTTGAGTCATAAAGATGACTGATTGCCGAAATTAATACTCGTTTCGGTAACCACCTCCTCTATCGTTGTTCCGGCGGTCTCCGCCGAAATCGCGTCGTCCACCACCACCGCCAAAATCGCGGCGAGGCGGGCGATCCGTGAGCGGGCGTGCTTCGTTGACCGTAAGCATGCGTCCGTCCACTTCTTTGCCGTTGATCGTGGAAACTGCGTTGTTCGCTTCCTCGTCCGTGGACATCTCCACGAAACCGAAGCCGCGGGAACGCCCGGTCATGCGGTCGCGGACGACCGATGCCGATGCCACTTCTCCGGCAGAGGCGAAGAGTTCGCGGAGTTCCTCATCTTCCATTCGATAAGGCAAACCGCCGACGTAAAGTTTCTTAGCCATTGACTCGTGAGCTTCATTTTCTCATGGAATTTCTCCCGCCGAAAGGGCGGAGAGAAACGTCTCATGCATGACGAAACTCGACATTAAATTATCGTAGGACGACCTATCCGGCCGTTTCTCCTCATCGAGACACCACAAGAAACCCCGTGAAGCTCAGAAGCGGTATGCGCTTTTGGCGCATAGAAACAAACCGAGAAAACCTACTACTTTCACTATCTTACCATAACCATATAAAAAAGCAAGCCCCTGAAGGGTAAGCCCTCACAGTCCTATGAAAACCGCCATCACAAGCGTCATTGCGAGGAGTCATACGACGAAGCAATCCATATCCATAAACACATAAATTCTGGATTGCTTCGTCTTCAGCTCTCAATGACGGTCGAAATGGATTGCCGCGCGCCCCCTCGATGAACTCGGGGGCGCTCGCAATGACGGCCATGAGGAGTTACTCTGAAGGGTTACTGCGCAGGGCAGGAGCATTTGGCTTCGGCCTGGTCGCATCCCTTACATTTCGGCATGCAGTGTTCTCCGCCGCAGCCGTGGTCGTCGGCGTGCGTCGGCGACGTGTCGCCGCAGACGTCGCATTTATACCCGTCGGTTTCGCTGGAACAATTTTTGCATTTCATAAAAGTATGTTGGGTGTCCTAATTTTTGTCGGTACTTCTCGATTCGCTCCGCTCACTCGAAGAATACTTGTAGTGAGCTTGTCGAGAACGCACCATACAATCAACGCGACCTTTAATGCTTTTTTCTTTGTTCGGCCCAGGCGCATTTGCGGCAGAGTGCGCTTGCGCCGGGGAAGTCCCTCTCCAAAAATTTTACCATATCGCCCAGTTTTCTTTCAAACGGTTCAAGGTCAATCCGGACAAGATCCGCGTGGGCCGCAAATTCCATTGCAAGCGTGGTGTCGCTTCGGTCCTTGGTGTAGTAGTGGAGGAGATAGGCGTGATCCGCCACGCGGTATCCTTTTTTATAAAGCATCAGCGCATAGCCGTGGAGTTGCAGTCGGTAGTATTTTTGCTTGTCGTGTTTGGGCGGGTCTCCGGAGGATTTGTAATCCGCGGGAACGAGCGCGCCGTCCGCTCCGACTAATATCTCGTCCACTTTTCCTTCGAGAATATAACCGTCCGCGGCATTGGTGATCCGGAGCGCGGCAACGCTTGTGCGCCATTCGTCCAGGCGCGCGCTGTCGGAAAAAAGGCGCAGCGGGGCAAGATGCGCGATTTCGGGCGGCATCTGACCCTGCCTCCGGAATTCGTCATAGCGTTCTTTGAGCTTTTGGTCCATCGCGTCGTTGAGACGCAAAGGCAGCATGGGCGCGCGGCCGATATGCTGCTCGATCCAAAAGCAGGGTTTGCACTCCTCGTATGTATAGAGTCCGCTCGGACTCAATTTCCATAATCCGTCTTTTGTTTTCATGGTTTTGGCGCAGTTTGTAGCCATGTATAGCCGTCATTGCGAGCGACCCCGAGTTCATCGAGGGGGCGCGCGGCAATCCAGGATTTTTCCGGATTGCGGAGCCTGTCTTGAGCGAAGTCGCGTCTGACGCGGCGAAGCGAAGGATCGCTGCTACTCCTCGCAATGACGCATATAACGGCAGTCGCGATAGAGGTGTGAGAGGTTACAGGGGAACGGGGAGGTTGCAAAATCGCAACAATCATTCGCCAAGCGAACTCGGCGGGAGGTAGATGTCTTTGAGTTCGCGCTTCCACCATGCGCCACCGGCGGAGCGTTCCGACGGCGTCGTGAAATGGTATGCGTAGCGGAGAGCCCGTATGTATTTCGGCGGCCGGGTCGGGAACGGGTTTGTCTTGAGGAGCGCCGCCACTTGCGGCGATCCTTCCAGCAGGCGCGCCGCGAAATTCACAAACCACGGATTATTTTGATAGCGATCCAATGCGGCAAACCACATCTGCCAGTCGAGGCGCGGCTGGTGCGGTTGCGCCCATTTGGGGCGGCGCGTTTGGTCCCCGGGTTTATACTTAAATGCATATTCTTTCCAGGTCTCGCCGTCGTCCGACCCCTCCATGATAATCTCCGGCCGCGTGGTTGTCATCACGGCGAAAAGTCCATAGGAATTGATGAGATGCAATGGCGCCGCAAAACGGAGAACGGATCCGAACGGTTCCGGAGGCGCGCGGCGGCGGATGATCGTTAGTAGTTCTCCCGCGCTGAGGACGAGTATCAGGACGGCAACGGCCGGGATCACGGCGCCGGTCCAGAATGGCCCCGCGGCCGCGCTCGTTCCCATCCCGGCGATTTTTTCAAAAAATCCGGTAGGAATAATCCCTTGCCAGAACTGATCATCCAAAAGGAGAAGCGCCAATGCGATCGTGAGGAGGTTAAAAAAAGTATAATTTCCGGTCAGTCCGATGACAAGCTGGAGCGCAATCGCGCCGGCGGCCGCAAAAAACCGGAGATGCCGCGGCGCGAAAAAGAAAAACGGCAGGACGAGTTCGATAAAAAACATCCCTGCGGCCGACATCTTATGGAACAAAAGCGGCATCTGGTGCGCGTACCAGCCGAAGATTGTGGGGAGTGGCTGGGTCTCGTAATGATAAGATAAAGCCGTCAGATTGCGCCATGTCGTATCGCCCGAGGCGAGTTTGACGACGCCGGAGAAAAAAACGAGCCGGAACAGTAGCCACCAGAAAAGGAGGAGCGAGAGCCGCGAATTAGCGCTCAAGAATATCGCCAAAAATCCCGTCTCCAGAAGTAAAGTGTCCCATTGGAACGACATGAATTCCTGGCCGCCGACGACAAGCGAGAGGTAGAGAATAAAAAGGAAAGCGAGCATCGGGCGCGGGAGGATGCCGAAAAAAAGAAGGAGAGCCGCGACGATTCCGGCGATGGAGACAATGGAGATAAAAAAGTCCCCTGTTCCAAGCCAAAAGACGGTCGGGGCGCGCGTAATGCCTCCGGTGAGCCCGAACGTCGCGCGCATGGCCGCAATATAATCCGCAATAGGCAGGACGCCGCGCGAGCCGATAAGGCCGAGTGACTGCGCGCCGAATGACGCAAAAGCGGCCGCATAAATCAGGGCGAGAATCTTCCAGAAAATGGCGGTTGAGAAAGCGTAAGACGACGGCGCGAGAGACGCGCCGAACAGAAACACCGTGGCACCGTAAAAAAGGGAGCGGCGCCTTGCGATAAAGTGGTAGGCGTGCTCGGAGAGGGGCGCAAAAAGCGGCACACGCGCGTACATCTTTTCCCAAAGCGCATAGCGGCGCTCCCGCGCGTATCCGAGCGAGCGGGTACACGCGGCCGCGCCGGACAATCTTTCTCCGGAGGGGAGGATCAACTGTACTGCTTTTTCAAAATCAGAGCGCGGGATTTGCGGAAAACGATCCGCGCATTCCTGAAATGGCGCGTATTCCACGCGGTCCTCTGTTATTCTTTTCCACAGGCGGATCCAGATCGCGCAGAATCCGCACTGGCCATCGTAAATGAGGAGGGGTTTTTGAGGCGCGGTAGATGGGGTATGAATCATGTATTATGAATTATGGGTACCAGCCAAAAATTGTCCGCGCGATGGTGGGCGGCCATAATACATAATTCATATCCCATGATACATCTTCAAAGGGCGCACGTTGGCAGAACG
This sequence comes from Patescibacteria group bacterium, assembly GCA_038063315.1. Classification (GTDB taxonomy): domain Bacteria; phylum Patescibacteriota; class Minisyncoccia; order Sungbacterales; family HO2-52-23; genus JBBTVI01. Next base: position 9,391 of record JBBTVI010000029.1, on the reverse strand, counting down.
CGGACGTTGAACGTCGCGGAGGGATTGGCTGCATTGAAGAAAACAGCATCGCCCAGGCCGCGGTAGCGCGGGTCAATGATTCCGGTTTTTCCCGGCGCGATTGCCTCATACATAGTTCCGTGGTTTGGAGCGCCGGGCGCTGGACCAAGCCGCACCACGAGGTTTGTGGCGCTTTCATTAACAATGGTGAGGAGGCAGCCGGTTGAATCCTCCGTGGTGCGCGTGAGTTCCACTGTCGCCGGAGTAAATCGCCCGTCGCGGTAGCGGATCTGCGGTCCTTTGGAGTCGCTCATATCGCGCACTTGGACGACCGGACCCGCATCGGTCGACGCAGATGGTGCCGGATTGGGGGTATCGGATATGGGCGGCGCGGGTGTTGCCTTATTGACCGGAAACGGGAGTTCCTGCGGCTGCCCCTTTTTGCCGAGCAGGAAAAAACTTGCCATTCCCGCGGCAACGGCTGCCACGGCAATCGCTATAGCGAGATTCTTTTTTGTCATGTTTTAATTATCGCATGGGGCCGCAGGAGATGCAATGGCAGAATAGGTAGTCACTCACGGCCCTATCAACACCGCTATGGCCATGCGTCATTGCGAGGAGTCCTGCTGCAGGACGACGAAGCAATCCAGGGCCTCTGCGTATGGATTGCTTCGTCGCTCCGCTTCGCTGCGCTCCTCGCAATGACGCCAGTGAGGATCATGGATGAATCCGCTGAATCGCCGTTAGAACGATGCGAATGTCGTTACGAGGTCGCGTATTTCGCGTGCGGCGCGAGCCAAATCCGCCGCGATGCCGCGGGCAGATAGAAGTTCGTCTACGGCGAGGGGTCGTGGCGATGCATGTCTATTCGGTGTTTCCGGTGGCGTGGGCTTCGATTGCGCCGGAATGAGTTCGTTTGGCGCCGTCAAAGGAGTTGCTGGCGCGGTTGGGCCGGTCTCGGGTTCCGCCGGTTTTTGCGGAGCGGCCACGCGAGGTAATGGCAGGGATTTGGCGATGACGATCGTCGTTGTGGCATCAGTGGCGTCCGCGAAGTACCCATAGAATGGGTTGACGGACGGATGGCCGCTAATTGCGGTCAGGCGCGCGGCATTGGCATACACGCCCGGCCGCGTCTTTTTATTAAACAGGGCCGTATAGTCAACCATGATTTCCTCGCCCGCAAAAATTTCTCCGAGCGGCCATTCTTTTGTCTCGACGATTTGGCCGGATTCATCGCTGATGGTGCCGGTGAGAACCGCGTTATACGCGGATCCCGAACCGTTATTGTGGATGACGATAGAGTAGTCAACGCCGATCGGCGCGTAAAGAGACGTGGTCGCGTGATGCATGATTATGATTTCCAGTTTCGGGTCGGGTGTGAGCGTGAGAGAATATCCGCCGTAACCCGTATTGCGCGCCATGCCCCGCGCGGCGATGGTCACGGAATCCGTATTGTCGGAATCGTCATCATCGGTCTCAAGGCCCACGACTGCCGCGGTTGCATCTATGGCGGTGAGTCCTTCGGGTAGCGCCGTCTGCACAATTCCCTGATACGCGACATCCATCGCTTCTCCGGCCGGAATTGTCCCGATGCGCCAGACAACGCGGCCGTTGTGATCCCATGTGCTGCGGTCGTCCGACTCAAATGCGATATGTCGCGGATTGAAGCGGTTTTCCAAAGCGACTTTTGTCGCATCCGCGTCCCCGGCGTTAAAGATGGTGTAGTGGTAGGTGACGGTTTTATTGGGTCCGAGAGGCGGCGCGCCATTGGCCTCTACGCGCGTGCCGAGCCACAGATTGGGGCGTCCGAACGCGATATTTCCCTGCCAGTTGCCGAAAATGTTGAGAAGCGCCCAAATCCAGTTTTGTCCGATGATATTGGTATTGACGAGATTCATCACGTTGGCGGCCGCATACGCGTTGCCGGTGTTGATTGTCGCGTCCCCGGCGTCACTGATCCGGTTGTCTCCGGTCAGCGCGGTCACTCGGATGCGGTTTGCGATGTCCGCGGTATTGGTCGCGGAGAGGGCTATGTCCCGCGCCACGCCAAGAAGCGCATCGCGGGCACCGCCTTCTTCCGCGGCGTTATCAAAGACAAGCTGAACTCCGGCGTCAGTGGTTTTCCATTTGATTCCCGGTGGCGCGGAGAAAACCTGTCCGGCCCATTTGCCGCTGACGCGTACAAGGAGATTAAGCGTGTTGCCGCCGGTGAAATTTTGATTCACGGCGCTCAAAACAGACGCGGATGCGCGACTGTCTCCGGTTTTGACATCCGCGCGCCTGTCCGCGCCGGCGGCATTCCCGCCGCTGGCGGCTTCAGTTTGGAGATTGTTTGTGATACTCGCGTCGTTCGTGTTGCCGATATCCGTTTTGCCCGAGATAGCGGGATTGCGGCCGCGCCAGGATTCAAAAAACTTTTTTCCGGGAAATACGATGTCTCCGCGCCAGTCGCCGAAATTATTGAACGTGAGCAGGAGATATTCGGAATCCGTGATTGTCGTATTGACGGCATTGACGACGTTGGCCGCCGCGTATGCGTCGCCGGTTTCAATCGCGCCGTCGCGCGTCCGGCGGATGACATTCGCGCCGGTTGACGCGTTGACGGCAATGTCGTTAATGAGCGCGGCGGTATTGGACGCCGCCGAGGCAAAATCGCGATTCGCTGCGACGCAGCTGCCGCAGATCGCGCCGTCATTCTCGGTCGTCGTCGCAAAAAGACCCAGCTTGCGGAGATCAATATGCCCAGAACTTGCGCCGAGCCGATTGAGGAAAAGAAGAAGGCCGTCGGAGTCAATGATCGTCGCATTTAGCACGTTGACGACATTGGCGAGTGCTGCGGCATTTCCTGTTTCAATGACCGCGAGTCCTGCGTCTGCAAGCGTATTGGATCCGGTATCGGCCGCGGCCGCGACAGTGTTTGCGGCGACAGCGTCGTTTGCGCCCATGATCGTCGTTATTCCCGTCTCTCTGTCCGCATTTCCATTTGTTGTACCGGTGTCGCCGTTTTCAGTCGGGTTTTTGTCCGTTCCTGTTCCGATGGCGGCATTCGGGGCGGCTTGACCTTCCGATCCGGTGTCCGATGTGCTGGATGATGCCGTTTCAGGTGGTGTGCCGCTTCCGGTGTCCGTCACATTTGTATTGATGTCATTAGCAATAGACACCTCGGACGACGCGTCTCCGGTGTCAATAACAACGGCATCCTCAGCGGATACGCGTGCGGCGATGACGGAAGTCAATCCAATGAACAAAAAGATTGCTATTTTTTTTGATTGAGGCGTAAGAGATAGCATCATAATACGATAGAAGTATGGGATATGAATTATGTATTATGGAAACAAACTCCCATAATTCATAATACAAGCCCCATAATTCATTGTCTCTGGGTTCCCTCGCGCAAAACGGCCCCATAGAAACGGAACGCCGTCTTGCCCGAAGGCGGGAATGGAATAGGGTTAAAAATCCCTTTCACCCTCCCTTTGTTAAAGGGAGGAGAATGCTTCCCCCTTTGGAAAAGGGGGATTAAGGGGGATTTTTCAAAAACCACTCCCGTTCCTTCAGTGCGTTTTAGTGCCGGACGCGGGTGATGTTGGTGTTGACAAGGTTGACGATGTCAACGCGCGCCGAGCCGTTGCCCGTCACGACGTCTCCGCCGTTCCCGCCATTTTCCGAATCACCGCCGTTTCCTCCCACATTCTCGTCGTCCGAGCTGTCCACGTCGCCGCCGTTTCCGGCGTCAGCGTCTCCGCCGTCCGTCCAGTTGAGGCCTGTGTCAGCCACTGCCGCAACGCCGTTGCCGACGAATGCGCCGTTGGAGTTATGGACGTCAACGTCGCCGTCGCCATGCTCCCACCACTCTTCTTCCTCCTCGTGTTCATCCGCGCAGCCGCAGGTATCAACGTCGGTCTCGTTATAGTTGACGTCGTTGGTCACGTTGACGCGCACGTCGGCGTTGCCGGTATCAACGCTGCCTCCGCGGCCGCCGCTGCCCGACATTCCGCCGTTGCCGCCCATGTTGTCATCGTCGGAATCCGTCACATCTCCGCCGTTTCCGGCGTTTGCGTTTCCGCCACTCGCGCTGTTGTAGCCGGTTGAGGCAACCGCCACGACCTCATTGATGACCTCCGCGCCGTTATCGTTGGTCACGGTCACATCATCCGAGTGCCAGGCGAGCACCGGAAGGCCGAATGCCGCCGTGGACAGGATTGCCGCTGATGCAATAATTTTTTGTGCGATCATAGGATATGAATTATTTTTTTAGTATACTGCGCCGACATTTTCTTCTGCCCCTTAAGGGCGCATCTCTAGCGAGATGCCACAGAACAAAATGTCCGCGTTTTTCCGACCTTTATTCCTCGTTGATTCCGAGGCGATGCCGTGTCAGCCGCTGGCGCGGCGTCGTCCCGGAAAAAATAGCCAAACAAAAAACCACCACTGAAAAATCAGCGAATGGTTGGTCTGTCGGTTATCCCGCAGCGCGCGCTTAGCACCTTTTCGTTCCGGCCCCGGTTTCCCTGCGGGACTTCATTTTATTTTTACGATTTCTCCAGTTTATAGAACCGCCTGCTCTTGTCAACTGTGGATAACTTGAGTTTGATGAATAATGCATTTTTTGTGTCACCCCCGCGGAGGCGGGGGTCCAGGTTATGGTTTATAAAATTTACGAGGTTTTACCTCGTAAATCGAATTTTTTATGAGTACGGCGGCGGTATGGTATACTTTGTTGGTGCGTAAAGGTCGAAAAATAAAATAATAGCAGTGCGATTTAACATATCTTATGCAACAGATTATTACATTAAAGCGTAATGGCTTTCTGTTTATTGTTTTGTCGGGCGTTGTCGCTCTCGCGTCGCTTGTCTTTTTCTGGTATCTCGCGGCGGCTGATACGACAAGCGCTCTTCTGCCGGTCTCGGATGGCGCGTATACAGCCTGGATACCGAAGACCGGCACAACACACTACACGATGGTTGATGAGTCGGTCTGTAACGGCACCACGGATTACAACTCCACCAATACGGTCGGCGCCCGCGACTCCTACGGCGTCAACCTCTCGTCCGTTCCGAACGGCGCGACGATTACGGCGCTTGATGTGGCGCCGTGCGCGTCCCGTAATAAATCAAGCGGCGGCGGATCGAGCGTCATGCACGTCTTTTATCGGTTGAACGGCGCGGACAGCGCGGACGCGGGCGCATATGCCCTGACGGGAACAACGCCGGTGGGGCTTGCGACGACATCATTTAGCGGGTTGGACACGGACAAAGGTGCCGGAACAACGCTTGAGGTCGGGGCGGAGCTGGCAAGCGGCAATCGCGGCGCGCGCCTCGGCCGCATTGCGGTTTTTGTTACTTACACAGCTCTTGTAGCTCCCTCCAATCTCAATGCGGTGAACGTGTCGTCTTCGCGAAACGATCTTTCCTGGAGCGATAATTCGACCAACGAGGACGGATTTCAGATCGAGCGGAGTACAAACAGCCAGTTCGGCCCGTGGAATCAGATTGCTTCCACGACCGCGAATACGACGTCGTATAGCGATACCAGTGTCAGTGCGGATCAAACGTACTATTATCGTGTACGCGCCTTCAATACCGGCGGAAACTCCGCATACACCAATGCCGATTACGCGATTACCTACGCGAATGCGCCCAACGCGCCGTCGAATCTCCTCGCATCCGTCGCGACCACATCGGTCAATCTTCAGTGGACGGACAATTCGACCAACGAAGACGGATTCGGGATTGAGCGCGGTACGGACGGTATGAATTTCTCGGAGGTGGCCTCCACTACGTTGGGCGTCAACTTTTACACCGACGGCCCTCTCGCATCCGGAACCTACTATTACCGCACGCGCGCATTCAATATCATCGGAAACTCCGGGTATTCCAACACCGCAACCGCGACGATTCCCTGAATCACCGCATTCTGGCATGTGCCAAAAACAGTCCCGGGCGCCCGGGACTGTTTTTGAATTTTGTGAATAATGCAGTTTTTTTGTCACCCACGCCTTTCGACTGCGCTCAGGGTAAACTCCGGCGGGGGTCTAGATTTTTGGCTTTTGGTGTCATGCGGGCCCCAATAAAAAAACTTGAGACATCGATGAAGATGTCTCGTTGCTGTATGTAGATTTCTGATGGGCTATTGCTACTGCTTATCCCAAAATTCTTTTTCGTCCACCTTGGCAAGTTCTAAAACGCCGCGGAGCGTTCCCGGCGCCAATTCTTTATGGAGAGGAACGATTGTGATGATCTCTCTACCCGCTTCCTTTTTGGACAATTTCACATGGCTGCCTTTTTGCGACGCAAAATAAAAGCCGAATTCTCGGCATAAGATTTTGATGACTTGTTTTCCCGAAAGGATTTTAGACACGTTCCAATTCAAGCGTCGTCAACAGCGGAGCAACTTTGTGCCGGAGCTGCTTTTTTGATGCGGGATTGTCTTCCATATATAATGCGACGGCTTCTTTCAGATTGTCCTCCGCGTTTTCAACTGTTTTGCCCTGGCTGACGACGCCCAATTCAACGCAACGCGCAACATACCATTTATCCTCTTTTGTGATGATTGTGGTGAAGCGATACATGGCTTGATAATACTGCAATTATATGGGGAACGCAATACGAATGTTGTTTTGGAAAATAAAAAAACTTGAGACATCGAGCAATATCCTTAATTTGTTTCGTCTGCGTTATTGCCATATATGAAGATGTTATCATAGTGAGATCTATAATGCAATTGAAAAGAAGAAATCATCTTTCCTCCGGCCATGACCGTCGCTTTTTGATGCACTCTTCAAGAAACGGGGAAAAACATATTGCGTCTCTCAGCAATTATTGCGGAATTGGACTGCAGCGATCGCATTCGTATCCCTTGTCTGAATAGGCATAGCCGTCTTCACCCAACCGGATAATACGTTTACACCGCACGCAGTGCGTCGGCTTATAGGACGGCGGATTGGGGAGTTTTTCAAAATTATACTCGTTCGTTCCGTACCAGACGTACATCTCTGTCTCATAATCCTTCGCGCACTTCTGGCAGGTTTTCCAGTCTCCTTTGTGCCCTTCATGTGAGTGCGCGGCGCACATGGTATAGCGGTCGTGATTCCGATAACAGCTGTTGCGCCTATAGGAAAAAAGGACGTAATTTTCCGCATCGTCGCAAATCCAGTTGCTACAGCACGCGGTCTTGGTAAGGCCGCTTTTCTTCTCGCACAAACCGCAACGCGCCGGGCCCCATGTACGTCCTGCAATCCGTGCCCCATTTTTCTTTGCCGTTGTTTTTCTTTTTTTTTGCGATGTACTCAATGGCATTGCGGTTTTACGCGTATGATATATTCGCCATCAATCCCTTCCCCCAATTGATTTCCTCGGGGCCGCGGCGGATCGCCTTTTTATCCCTTCCTTCGTAAGAAGGGGATAATCCCTTCGTCTCCTCTCCTTTTTTAAGGAGGGGTTGGGGAGGTGGGTTATGCTGTTATTTTTCCGCGGAGGCGGCCCATCAGGAATTGGACGAGAATGAGCGTGAGGCAGACGGCGACATAGAGACCGGAGAAAAACCAGGTGATGGATTCCTTGTCAAAGGAGAAGATGTCGCCGCCTGAGACCGGCGCCCAGATAATGATAACGGCCGCGAGCGGGATATACCATGTTCCGAATTTAAGCCACGCGGAGAAATAGCGCGAAGGGAGAAAGCGGAGGATGAGGAAGATGAGAGCCATAGGTAATGCACCCAACACCAACGGCTCACCAATATTGCGGGCTAATGGTGCTCCGCAAATTTCATCGCCGACATCACGCATGCATATTCCAAACTGTTCAGGATAAAACAAAATGTAGCCAGTCGCTACAGCGATAATTGAAAGGATTATTAAGAGATTCAAAACTTTTGTATATCCCATGCCCTTATTCTACCAACAATCCTTGCGCTGTCGCAATCATTTCCAATACGCGCTCGGCATCATGTGTTGACAATGCTTTTCCGGCTTGGGCTTTGACGCTATTTGATAAAGCCGTTAATTGTCCGGTTGCGGCATTGGTGTTTGTTCTTGCAAGGGAGAGCAGCGCATTGTCAATTTTTGCAAGAAAATTCTGCATAATGCCTTGCGGCAATGCGAGATCCGCAATCGCAAGACGGACGAGCGCTAGATAGCGCTGTGGGTCGTTCGTCTCCCCCGGAGTGATTGTCGTGTCCACAACGCCGTCGCCGTCCATATCCATTGCAAGCGCAGTGGAGCTCGCAATTGTTTGAATCGTGAAGGTGGCGGTTGTCTGCGGTGTGACGGGTACATCGCGGTAGATCATCTCGCCAATCACCGCGTTATTTTCCACCTCTTGGATGATCAGCGTGAATGTTCCGAAATCCTGCCCGCGTAAAACAACAGTGTAGAGGTCTGCGATATCAAGACCCGCGTAAGTTCCTTCACCGAAGGATAGATGATAACTGTTTGGGATTCGCTCCTCAATTGTTTGAAATTCAACACCTGGAGCAGAAAATGCTCCGGTATGATTATTGAAGGAGTCGTAAATATCGAGTGAGACGGGAGAATGGATGGATATTCTTAAATTCTTTCTTCCGTTGGGTTTTTGGATTGTTACATGAGACGGTAATTCGGTTAGATTGTCTTGTAGGATTTTGGCGATGAGATTACGAATGGGGCCGACCTCGAGAATATCAGCGTGTTCACGATTGATACGAAAAATCGTATTATACCGATCCAAATTCACCCACCACGTCTCCACCCCGTCCATTGCGTTTGCGCTTGGCGTAACCACTGTTTTGTCGCCGTCTGTGGTGAAGAGCGGCTCGCGATCAAGTACGGGCGTATCAAAACAAAACGCCAGATCATCGGTGCAGCGAAACTCTATTCGCTCTGTGTAGCGCGTGCCGCGGATCGTATCCAGTCCCCATCCGATAATTTGATGCACGGTGATGCCTGAAGGAGGAACCCATGCGTCAAGGCGGCTCTGCGTGCTTGTGGCACGGCTAAGGAGTCCTGTTTTCAGGACATTGGGCGTATCCGTGTCCGATGCCGCGGGTTCACGCCGCGCGCCGTTATCTCCGAGAAGAAATGAATGGAGTTCCCCGGCAGTATTAACGCTATTGCCGTACATGCCGCGCCATGCGTCAAGAATATCCGCGTCCGGGTCAAATTCAATTACCGGATCCAAAACGCGGTCAAAGTATTCCCCGGAGGGCAGGAGCGTATAGGCGCTTTCCATATTCTCCCCGAGTTCCCGGGCTGTGTCCTTGTTCAGGAGAAATCCCATTTTTTTAGGTATCTCCTGTTCGTCTCCGTGGAGAATCCCGGGAACGGCCTTTGGCGTTCCGAGTTGGGGAGAGGCGACAAGAATGAGCATATCAATAAGGTTTGATTTGTCGTCTCTCGCAAGCGCATCAATGAGCATTTTGGCCAAAAGCCCGCCGT
>JBBTVI010000028.1:0-7627 GCA_038063315.1 Patescibacteria group bacterium | reverse complement strand
CATTCTCTCCAATGCGAATATCAGTTATGCGTCCAGTTCAACGAGTACGATTCCCTCATCGCTCAGCGCTCTCGCGTTCGCGACCTCGCTCACCGGTTTTCCGATCTTGAATATGGACGGCGCAAACAACCGCCTTGGTATCGGGACATCCACTCCCGCGGAGCGTCTGTCTATTAATGGCAATATTATCCTGTCCGGAGGACAATTTACTTATGCCTCATCAAGCACGAGTACGGTTCCCAATAGCGCCCATAATGTGTGGAGCATATCCACATCCACCACCATTACCCCGATATTGAGCATTTCTACCCTGACGCCAACCGGAGCGAAAGACATCGCGAGCTCCACGGTTGTGGGACGCGTGGGAATCGGAACAACCACGCCCGAGGCGCGCCTCTCCATTGACGGGCGCACCGCAGCGCACATCGGTATCGCGGGCATCCACGAAGTCCTCACCGTGGCGCCCACCGGAGGCAATTCGCTCCAGCACGGCAACAGAATGATCATTACCAACAGTCCCACGGGCAGCGCAACCAATACGCTCCTCGGCGAACTCATCCGCATCTTTGACGACACAACAGTCCAGAATATTGTCCGCGGTATGGAAATCCAGCCGCACCGCGGCACAAATTCCGCGGGAATCAATACGGGTATTCTCGCGTTCGGTAAAACCTTCGGTCTGCAAGGCGTCACAACGGCCGATGCCGCAGGCTCCGTGGTACCCGCCGGAGTATTCGCGGAAAATCAGGGCACGAGCACTGGACAGGCGCTGCGCGTCTATACCGGGACGTCCACCACTGCGGATCTCGCAGAATTTTATCAGGACGGGACACAGAATTTCTCCGGAGCCGGCCTACGTATGAATTTTCAGAGGGGGACAGGAAATTTTCTTGGCTCATTCCTCGATTTTCAGGTTAACGGCGTAACACGTATTCTCGCAACAACCACGGGGACAATCGGCATCGGCACATCCACGCCGCTCATTCAGGCCTCCACCACCCAGCGCGGTCTGCATATTCATACCGGAAATATGGTCGGTGAATCCACGGTGACACCGATGGTTCTTTTGGATATGGACGACCTTGCCACCACGCATCGGCATTTCATGACCGGCAGGTCGGACATCGACGGAACCTCGGATATAGAATTTACGATAAACTCGGACGGCAACTTTATCTCCGACGGCACATTCTCATCGGCTGGCGCAGATGTTGCGGAATGGTTCCCGGCCAAGGATACAAAAGCGACCTTGGAAGAAGGGGATGTGGTCATCGTGGATGGCTCTTCGCCGTCAAATTTGGTAAAGAAGTCGGAAGGAAACGTATATGATCGTCGGGTACTCGGTATTATCTCGACAAAACCCGGGCTGATTTCCGGCGGAGGATCAGTAGAGGATTCGCATACAGATGATGTGATAGTCGCTCTCGCGGGCCGCGTTCCCCTGAAGGTCTCCACCGAAGGCGGATCCATTCAGCCGGGCGATCGCCTCACGTCCTCATCCATCCCCGGAGTCGCGATGAAAGCAACAACGTCCGGATTCACCGTGGGCGTTGCGTTGGAAGCATACGACGGTTCCGGATTCCTGTCCGAGGGCGTCGTCGGAGTACACACGCAAAAAATAACGGCGGAAAGCATCGCGACGACGACGCGTCTGGTACTCCGCGACAAGAGCGATCACAGCGGCCGCACTGACATGACCGATGAATCGGACGAAAAATACGGCCTTCCATCCGCGGTCCTCTCGCGCGGAGGCCAGAATTTCGAATGGGTAACGGTTGAAGAGGAAAAACGAACAACCGACATTATTGAAAAAGTGCCGGATCGTGGTCTCGCAAAAGAAGAGACGGCGGCCGGAGGCGAGACCGTCAAAATCGGAAAGATTCTGACGTTCGTCAACCTCGCATGGACGCAACTTGACGATACCGCGATGCGCCTTGCCGTAGCGACATCCAGCGCTATCTTCGGGCCCGACAACGCCTGGTCCGTGGATCAAAGCACGGGCAAAGTTAATGTCGGGTTTTACGGAGATATTGACCTCCACGGCAACAACATCGTCAACGTCGCAAGCGTCATTTCGGAAAACGGAAAATGGCGTATCGGAGCGGACGGGACCCTGGTCGTCGAGGAAATCCAGGCAAAACGCGGGAGTTTCAGCGAGAAACTGGAGGTCGGAAAGCCGACCCAGCCGACGGGTATTACTCTTTATGATGAAGTGACGGGCGAACCCTACTGCGTCCGTATGATGAACGGATCGCTTCAGCCAACGTCCGGCGCGTGCCGCGCGTACAATCCGGACAACGGAGCGCCGCTTGGCGCAACTGACAGCAGTACATCCGCGAGCGGCGCGGCATCCGCGGATACGACGGCTGGCTCCACGGCCGTCGATACAGCTGTAACCACAGACAATAGTACAAACACCAATGCGGGTGGCGATACCGCAACAACGGATACAAGCGCATCTGCGGATACGGGTACCGGGTCCGGAAACAACACCAGCACAACGTCAATAGACAACATAACAACGGGAGCAGGAACTGATTCCGGAGGTGCAGCCACGACGGATACAGGAGCCGGAACGGACGCAAACGCAACAGGGACAGGAGGCGACTCGACAAACAATTCCATACAGAGTAGTAATGGGGTAGGGGAGACGACAACAGGCGCAAACGGCTCTGCCGCAACGGACTCCGGAAGCGCCGGTACAGCCGATACAACGACGTCTGCGGCCGATACAACCGCGTCATCGGAGGCCGCTGCGGCATCAACGGCCGATACCGCCATATGAACCAACGCATTTTTGCAGCAGCACTTGGCGTTTCCATTATCGTTATAGCGGGATATTTTTTATTTAAGGGAGCGCCCGCGGTGACGCAAACCCCTGAATTATCAGCCGCAACGCCGTGGAAAATCACCGGCGTGCCTGCAGAAACACGCGAAGATAAAACAAATGAAGTCGTGCGCGACGCCCAATCTCCGGCTGCAAATGTTACGCTGTATCAAAACGCAACATATGGCTTTTCATTCAAGCATCCCAATGACACAAAGATAACGGAATTGGAGGATGACAGCGGCGATGTGATTATCGCCGATGGCGGACCCCAAAAATCCTTCCAGATTTTTATCATGCCGTTTGACGAACCGATGACAGTCATGACTCCGGAGCGGATCCGTCGCGATCTCCCCAACGCCGTTATAAAAAATCCACAGGAAGCAATCCTCGGCGACCCCTCAATAAACTCGGGGCAAGTAGCGTACGCGCTCATTTTTGAAAGCGCGTCCGACGGCATCGGCCAGACGCGCGAGGTATGGATTGTCCACAACGGATTCCTCTATCAAATTACGGCACCGATTGTATTCGACGGAGAATTAACGAGGATAATGGGGACGTGGAAGTTTGAGTAAATTATGAAGAAACGAGAAAACAATTTTGCCTTCATAGACGCACAGAATCTTTACCTCGCCATCGCGGAGAATGGTTGGAAGTTGGATTATAAAAAATTCAGAATTTATCTTCGGGAAAAATGCGGGATCACGAAGGCGTATATGTTTATGGGGTTTGTACCGACGAATCAGGCGCTCTACAATTTCCTACAAAGTGTCGGGTATGTCCTTATTTTTAAGCCGATTATTCCGAACGAGGACGGACGCGTAAAAGGAAATTGTGATGCGGAATTCGTACTGCAGGCAATGATTGATTTCTCAACATATCATCAAGCGGTGCTCGTCACCGGCGATGGGGATTTTTATTGTCTTGTAAAACATCTCGACCTACAGAATAAACTTCAGAGAGTATTGGCGCCATCAACCACAAATTGTTCTTCGCTTTTGAAAAAAGTGGCGGGGAAAAAGATCGCATTTGTGAGCGACTTACGCGCAAAACTGGAGTATATAAAAAAAGAACCCCATGAGGACGGAACCTCATAGGGGGCTTTTCATGGTAACTACAATGTCAGTATAGCAAATCAAATGAATATGTCAAGATCCATCAATGTAACCCCTCACAGCCCGTATCAAGACCACCATTATATGCGTCATTGCGAGGAGGCCTGCCGCAGGACGACGAAGCAATCCAAAATCCTTGATTGCCGCGCGCCCCCTCGACCCGCTTCGCCCGCAAAGCGAGGCGAGCAGACTCGGGGTCGCTCGCAATGACAGCTGTGAGGGGTTACGAGATCATTGAGTTTGATGAATAATGCAAAGATAAGCCATTTTCTGTCATTCCCGCCCTTCGACTGCGCTCAGGCCTTCGGCTCTGAGGCTCAGGCTCGAAGAGATAAACTCCGACGGGAATCCAGGTTTTCTGCGTCATAGAAACAAGAACCTGGACCCCCGCCTGCGCGGGGGTGACACTAAAAAAAGCATTATTCATCAAACTCATCATTCAACATCTAAACTTTGGCAAATTTCTTAAGGTACTTCTCGACTCGCTCCTTATGGTCGCTCGTTCGAAGAATATTGTTCGAGCGGAGCCGAGCACTGCTCGGCGAAGTCGAGAACTACATTGGAAAATGCATTATTGCGAGGGATATTTGGGAGAATTTGCCAAAGTTCAGTCAACATATGAAAAACCAAAAAAGCAATGTTGCGTATATTGACGGGGCTAATTTACATAGGGGGCATAGAAAGTCTGGACTGGAAACTTGACTACCGGCGATTCCGGATATGGCTTACCGAAAAGTATTGCGTACGGTCAGCGTATCTCTTTATCGGGTTGATACCCAAGTACAAGGAGTTATACACCTATCTCCAAGAATCCGGCTTTACCCTTGTCTTTAAGGAAGTGGTCTATGACGGAGAAGGAAAGCCAAAAGGCAACTGCGACGCTGATTTGGTTTTGCAGGCTGCGCGCGACATATACGAGAATAAGTTTGCCGCGGCGATCCTTGTCTCGAGCGACGGCGACTACGCGAGTTTGGTCAGGTTCCTCAAAGAACGCAAGAAATTGGCAGTAGTATTGTCTCCGCACGCGCAAAATCTCTGCTCGATCCTGATCAAAAAAACGGGCGCTCCTATTGCGTATTTGGACGATCAAAAACGCATTCTACGCGTTCAAAAAGAAAAAGCCCCCGATGAGGACGCAACCTCACAAGGGTCTTTTTCGTAAGTATTATTCATATTTTAGCAAATGCGCTCAATATGTCAAGCATCCATTATCCACATCAAATATCAAAACTGCGCCACAGGATTTTCCATTTTCCAGTGTCATTTTGCATTTTGACCCCGTTACAAATTTTTAAAGATATTACACGTTTTGTCTTTGCGAAACGTGTCCAGATATCGGCACGGGGTTTCTTGCGCACTTTTGTATTTGTAACGGGGTTGATTTTTACATTTTTAATTTTTAGCGCGCCCCAGCACGCAGACGCCGCAGTCATCATCCAACGTCCCAACTACCTCGGCCTCACCTCCGGACTCGTCGGCTTCTGGAGCTTCGACGGCAACGCGATGGGCACAACCTCGGCATTGGACACGAGCGTCAACGCGAACCACGGTTGGGCCATCAACGGCCCTAAGAAAGTCATCGGCCGCATCGGCCAGGCCCTGGAGTTTGATGGGGTGGATGGTGATGGTGATTTCGTTGGGTTAGCGAATCCTACTGCGCTACAGCTGACGGGGTCGATGACTATCAGCGCATGGACTTATCTGCGTACGACACCGCCCGTGACCGACAGTCAGATTGTCTTCAAGGGCAATAATGGCACTGATAAAGCATACGGGCTTAATTACAGCGTGGATAACGGACCGATTCAGGGACGAGTTCAGCTTTCGTCAACAGGGTCAGATTCTATCAGTAGGTATAGCGCGACCACGCTTGCTCTAAATTCTTGGTATCATGTTGTTGGCGTGTATAATGCAGCGACGCTGACACTGGATATTTATATAAATGGATCCATCAATAATGGAACGCTGGTCGGGAGCGTACCTGCCTCTGTATATAATTCAACAAACGATTTCAGTATCGGTAGAACAGAGAACTCCGCAGGTTTCTTCGACGGCCTCATCGACGACGTTCGCGTCTACAACCGCGCGCTCTCCGCGGACGAGATCAAACGCCTCTACCGCATCGGCGCGACGCTCAAAGTGAACGCCCCGCGCTACACTGGATCGCTGGACACTGGCCTCGTCGGCTCCTGGTCCTTCGACGGTCCGGACATGGCCGGCACCGTTGCCTACGACCGCAGCGGCAACGCCAACAACGGCACGCTCACCGGCGCAGTTACGCGGGCAGTGGGAAGGATTGGACAGGGGATGAGTTTTGACGGGGTGAATGATTATGTCGTTGTTGCGAACGAGTCCAACTTCGATTTTGAACGGACGAGCCCCTTTTCCGGCGCGATGTGGCTGAAAGCAAACCCCAAGGATACAACCGTTCAGGTGCCTCTCGTGAAATCCCAGGATGCTTCTCCCTACACCGGCTGGCAGTTTGTAATGAATTTGGCTCCCGACGGTGGTGCTGACCCGGGCAAACTTCGGTTTGACCTGGTCAACAATATAAGTACCGCCGCGATCTTTGTCGGCACCACCAACGATACGAAGCTGCTTGATGACAACTGGCATCATTATGTGTTTACCACCGACGGTTCAGGAGCGAGCGGGATAAAAATATACGAGGACGGTGTTCAACTTGCCCTAACCATCGGACTTAACAATCTTGGCGCTAATTCGATATTGAACAATCAGGAAGTTGGGATCGGCGCGAAATCGGACGGCGCTCCCACGAACAACGAATTCTACAACGGCTCCCTCGACGACGTCCGCGTCTACAACCGCGCGCTGTCGGTGGATGAGATCAAACGCCTCTACCGCATCGGGGCCACGCTCAAGGTCAACGCCCCGCGTTATACCGACTCGCTTAACAGTGGCCTCGTCGGCTTCTGGTCCTTTGACGGCAACGCGATGGGCACGACCTCGGCATTAGACACGAGCGGAAACGCAAATCACGGCTGGGCCATTAACGGCCCCAAGAAAACCATCGGCCGCATCGGGCAGGCGATGGAGTTTGATGGGGCGGATGATTTTGTGATTGGTTCCAACAACGCCCAGTTGCCAACCGGAGATTTTACCTATTCCATATGGTTTACGTCACGAAAGGGCGTTTCTGCAGAGAGTAATTTAATCTCAATCAACACCACTTCTCCGACAAGTGCACTAGACGAGTTTCAATGGGAGTTGTCTAGTAGCGAAATTCTCAATTTGCAGGTGGATAACGTAGCAGTTCTCAGTGGCGTGCGTAAAGTCCCCATAGATGGGACGTGGGTGCACGCAGTGATTACGCGTAGTGGCAGTGCCATACGGCAGTATATCAATGGTTTACTCGACACGACGGGCACGGGCGGAACGGTTATGAATTTTGGAACGTGCAATATCATAATAGGCATTGATTCGTCATCGAGCTGCTTAGGGACTCTACTCAAGCCGTGGAAAGGCCTCATCGACGACGTCCGCGTGTATAATAGGGCATTGAGCGCTGATGAAATACGCAGGTTGTATAATATCGGTCGCTAATCCGCCGCAGTTATCCCATTTATTACGGGCACCGGCCTCAACGTGGGGCAGTATTTGGTCAATTATGAACGGGAGGTGGGGGACGGGCGGATAATTATCCACAATTTTTTTGCAGATCTCG
>JBBTVI010000027.1:0-60947 GCA_038063315.1 Patescibacteria group bacterium | reverse complement strand
GCAATCCAGGATTTGGATTGCTTCGTCGTCCTGCGGCAGGCCTCCTCGCAATGACGCATGTAATGGCGGTGTTGATAGGGCTGTGAGGGGTTACAATTTGAAGTATTCCCATAATACATAATACATACCCCATAATTCATTATTCATATCCACTACTTCGTTGCTACGGATTCTGCGGTGGTGGCGGGTTATACAGCGAGCGGCCAATCGTCGTTTGACTGAAGTCCTCGATCATCTGTGTCCGGGCGCCAAGCATCTGTCGGAAATTATCGCGATCCTGCGCCATCGTGGTATAGAAGTAATCCATGAGATTCTTGTATTCCGTACGCTGGTTCTTGGCCAGACGCTGGAGGTCGTTCTCGGATATTCCGGACAGGCGCGCGTTGACGGATTCCTTATCTGCGAAATTGCCCGCAGCATCTTTTTTGAAGAGAATTGAGTCAAGTTTTTTCTTGTCATCGTACTGGCCGAAGTAAAACTTCTTGGCCTCTTGGTCGCTTTGCGCGCCAGTCACATGCCGCTGCTGTACAAGATAAGGCGCATTTTTCAGAATGTTTTGGTGTTCTCCGTAGCGTTCGGCCGTTGTCAGCGCCTGGAGTTGCGTCTTGATGTCGCCGAGGAGTTTCAGATCCCCGCGCTCCGCAAGGGTCTGGGCCATGGCAACCTTATCCGCGGCCGCGGCCGACCGATAATCCGTTACTATTTGCCCCGACGTGGTCTCTTTGAGCTTGCTATACGTCGCTTTGATGCGCTGTTTGGTGCGTTCCACAGTGCCCTTCCCGACGAACCGGCCGACTCCGGGTATTTTACTCATGCCTTGCAAGAAACTGGCCATTTTGGGACTGCTCGCCGCGGTGGCGCCGGTCACGCCCATTGCGCCGACTGCAACACCCGCGCCCACTGCGCCCACTGCGCCAAGCGCAATGCCTTTTGTGATACTGATGAGGGAAGCCGCCATTTTTCCTCCAGCGGCCTTTGCAACGTGGATTGCGGCAATCAACATGACGATTATCACAAAAGAGAAGATGATCCTGTCGGTATCAAAAGGAATCGCGATATTGGCAGCGCCGGCCCTTATTTGGAGATTGGTATATAGGAGGGTTCGAATACTCATGACAAGCAATATCAGGTAAACAAACAGGTAAAGCAGCGGCGCAAAAAGTGCCCATTTAATGAGATTATCCGCCCATTCGTGGAAGTACTTTTGGACATAGTTAGATGGTGTCATATACGCAAGGAACGCAAGCGGCGCTAAAATCGCGAGAAGAATCATCATGGCGATGCGGACAAAAAGAAATGCAGCCATGTAGATAAAGAGAAAAATAACAAAGCCGCCTATGACAATTGCGGAAGCGTTCGAGACGATCATGTTGAGATGCTGATTATAGATGTTGTTTTGTATGTTGTCGTGTGCGTTCATTGCTTCATTAAGTCCAGGGGTCGCAGCCAAGCATTCTTCAAACGGGGCTTGCGCCGCGTCGCGTATTTCGGGTGATACGCCACCAAAAAGTATTCCATCACGCAGGCGCTGGAGAAACGTTCGAGATTCTTTAATCTGGGTTACTTCCAAAGAGGCGTGGGCGGCAGTCGAACACCTTCTTCCTGTTTCCTCCAAAAAGGCCGTGGTCGCAGCAAGTTCTTGAGCGGTGTTTGTTTCTTTAAGTAGCGCGCGGGTTTTAAATGTCTGTTCCAAAAATGCCGATATCTTCTGCCCCCCCAGCGGTTGGACGAAGCTTTTCGAGATTATATTGGTAAACGAGAAAAGTCCCGAAACAAGTATTAGGCTGAAGTTAAGAAAAAGTGCGACGATGATGACGCGGAAAAGCAATTTTTGTCCTCCGAAGCGTTCAATGCCGAAAATGATTGTGAGCGCTACCCATAGGAGGATGATGATCAAAAAAGAATTCGTGAAATTGCGGAGTTTCTCCCATCCGATCACCACCGCAGCGTTATTGAGTGGCGTAAGGCGCGTATTAAAGTCAAACGCGGCGTCCAGTATTCCGGCCGCAAACCCAAGAAGCCAAAGCGTGATGGCTTTGCCTGCTTTGAGTACCAGTGCGATAGCGCACAGTAGGCCGAGGGAGCTAATGAGATTGCATCCTTCCTCTGCCTCCGGTTTATCGGTTCCAGCTCCTATATTCTCATTGGATAGGGAAATTGGTTCAAGGGTGCCTCCGGATTCGAGAATGCGCAGTCTTTCTGCGGCGAGGCGTTGAGCTTCTTCAGGGGAAATTTCGCCAAAGCCCAGCTCATCTTCGGGCGATGACTGCGCCTGCGCCACACTGACCGCAGTCAAAAAAGGCGTCGCGACGATGAGTCCGATTAAGACGTAAATAACAGCTTTTTGCCAGGGAGTCCTGTTTTTATTGTCTATGTGTTTCCTCATGAATTGAGCGGTGGAATATCTTCAATACACGTGCTCATTGGAGGTTTAACCTCGTAAGCCGCTTACGAGGTTAAACCTCCTCATGCGCCTTCGTAAGCGCGTTGGAAAAATCTACTGTTTTCCCCTGCCCATAATACATACTTCATACCCCATACTTCGCACTCCGAGTCCCCTCTTTACGGTACCGTAACCGTGATCACCTGCGGGCCGTTAGATGGCTGCGGATCCGGGGGCTCGACATCTATGACAATGCTGTATGCTGTTCCGGTGGCGGCTCCGAGGCGCACCGAAAATTCAATTTCTGAATTACAGGTCGGACTCGGCGTGCAGATGCGGTTTGTCAGGATGTTTGAGAGGAGATCGGAGGGCAGAGTTCCGACGGTAAGAGTGCTTGATTGCGGGGTTCCGGCGGTTGTTGTCCGGGTAGCGGTCGTTGTTCCCCGCCTTCCTGGGAGAACGGAAATTGCGGCGGGCGCGACAGACAGGGTATATGCGAATGGCGGCGGCGGAGGAGGCGGTGTGCCGGGTGGCGGCGGCGGCGTTCCCGGAGGGGGCGGCGGTGTGCCTGGCGGAGGCGACGTGGATGTCGCCGCGGCACCGACGCTTAATTGTCTGCAGCTCACCGGCGCATTGCATGTCTGTCCGGTGACCGCACCGGTCTTTGAGTCCGTATTGTTATAGCAATTTGTGACGGTCGCGGTCTTAGTTCCCGGCGTTTGGTATGTTGTGATGAATGTCTCGGTGCTGGAGGCGCTGTTGCCGTCGGAATCGTTCCATGTCCAGCTTGCGGGCGGGGCCGCGCCGAACTGTACGCGCCAGGTGACTTGCTCGCCGACCTGAGCAGTGTCTTTTGTGGTCGCAAGGGTGCCTCCGGCGGTTGCTCCGCAGGTGGTGCTTGGCGCGACCTGCTCAATGGCGGGGTTATTACGATCAAGTGGCGTAAACTGTGGGGTGCCGCGGCTGTGGCTCGGGCCGCCGGAATCAAAATCCAAGAGCTCGCTCGACATGACGCGATGTATCAGCGCACTGATGATTCTCGTAATAATCTCGTTGATTTCATCCGCGACAACGGTAAAGTCGAAGTCAGTGCCTAAGGTCTTGGACAGCGAATCCGCAACCGCCCGTCCCGGGGTCGTGGTGCGGGTGACGTCTTTGCACGTTTGGCCCGTTCCGCCGGCAGCGGCATCTTCTTCGGCGGCTCCAGGAGGAAGGTCCGTACAAACGTTTCTTGTCTGCCGCACGCCCAAAAATCCGGCGCCGACCTTAAAATCCTCTTTTTGGCGGCCGACTTTCCTGCGCGTGAGATTATTTTTTTCATCCAGCGCGATGAAATACGCGCCGTGCGCGGTGTTTTGCATTTGGACATTGAGTCGGACAAACGCCTCCCAGCCGCCCTGCTGGAAGTCGTCGTAGAAATTTTCCACATTGACGACAATGGAGGTAAGGGTGCAACGGTAGCGCGCGCGCCTTCGGGCTTCGGATGAGATACCGATCCGGAGTGTTACTTGAAGGAATTGATTCAGGTTTCCGCACATATTGACTCCGGTCAATTGATTGAGAAAGCGTCCGGCTTCTTCGTCTGCAACGCGTTTGAGTGCGGCTTCAATGTCCTGGACAAAATTCGTTTCTCCGCCCTGGATCCATGAGACGACCGCATCGCCGAGCTTGCGGATAAACACTTCGGCCAGGAGCCGCGCGAAGAAATCAAGGAGCCAATTTTTGATGAAGTCGGGATCGAAAAAAATTTCATAGACGGGTACGGGGCCAAATGCGGACGCGTGAGCGCGCGGCGGAGGCAGGGTCAAAAAGAAAAGCTGCGGCGTGAGGGTCGCGATGATGAGAAAAATAGCGACGGATTTTTTGAAATGGGACACGGAAAGAAGTGTATTGTGGGGCTGGAATTATGTATTATGGGAAATCAAAACGGTTATCGCGATCTTTCCCATAATATATAATTCATATCCCATAATTCATTTTAGAGCTGCAACAGCTTTCCCGCCGGATCATTTTCGCCAAATGTGATGTTGCTCGCGCGGACCGCGGCCTTGAGGTCGTTTATGAGGGCGGTGAGTTCGGGAATCGTGGCGGAGAATTGGGAGAGAAGCGGAGCTATTTTGAGGATGTCGTCGCTGGCCGAGCGCGCCTCCTGGAGCAGCGCAGTATGAGTCAGCAGGAGGTTGAGCGCGCGCTCATGATATTTTGTCCATGAGGATGTGACGGGCAATTTGATGAGTTCGCCATAAGCGGCTTGATACTGGGCGATAAACGGGTCTAATTTGACAAGCTCTTTTTCGACGTCATCGAGTTGGTGAATATTAGTGATGATGAGCAACGGATTTTGGCCCGTTGCGATGAGGACGAGATTTCGTTCCAGGGCGCCGATGTATGAATTCAGGTATTTTTTGATGGCCGCGGGCGAGTTGTCCTCAGAGATGGCAAAGGTTTTTGGATCAACAACCGGCGACGCAATCGGGCCGCTGTAGATTTGTTGCAGGAGATCGTTGACAAGCTGCTGTTGGTCAAAGGGCGCGTCGCTGAGCACCTTATCGGCAAAATATTTCTGTACAAAAAGAGCGCTCAATTCGTCAGTGAGGTTCTTTTTTTCTTTGGCGGCGGGCAACGCTGCGGTGATGTCCTTGATGACGAGTTTATCATTCGGCCCGGGCTTGAGCGGATCGTGGGAATTGCGGACTTCTTCATTGTCCGTTGCGCCGTCTGAGTCCGAATCAGGATTGTCGGTTTTTGTGCCGTAGAGCACCTCCTCCCAATCCTTGAGACCGTCGCCGTCTGTATCGGTATCCGCGAGTTTGCGCTCGGGCTCTTCAGGAAGGATGTTGTCTGTCTCCGCGCCGCGTCGTTGGAGATTGGCGATTTTTTTGCTGCGTCCGGCAACGATCACGATCCCTATCAATAAAGCGAGCAGACCAAAAATCACCAGCCATACGCCAGCTCCTCCGCTCTGCGGATTGCCATATTTTCTCTGCTGCATGTATGGCCGTATTATAGCACAAAATGCCGTTGGTAGGGTGTGTATAACTCCTAACCCCTTACAGCCGTCATTGCGAGCGACCCCGAGTTTGATGAGGGGGCGCGCGGCAATCCATTTCGACCGTCCTCGCGAGGAGCAGCAGCGACGAAACAATCCGTAAAGGCAGAAATACTGGATTGCTTCGTCGTCCTGCAGCAGGACTCCTCGCAATGACGACTCCCCCTGGATTGCGGAGATTGTTCCGAGCAAGGGGAGGGATCGTTCCGCTGCACTCCTCGCAATGACGCATGTAGAAGTTGTGTTGTCTCTTCTTCCTTTCTGCGGGACAATGAAGCAATGAAGATGCGTTTTTTTGAAGCGATAAAGGGCCGACGGCTGTTGGGCAATTTAGCCCCGCTCATTTCTGTGGTACTGCTCATTGCGGCCTATCCCCCGGCCGTATCGCGCTGGTTCCTGTGGATTGCTCTTGTTCCTTTTTGTTTTTTTCTCCGGCGGGCAAGCCGCAAACAGGTGTTTTGGGGCGTGTTTCTCATGGAATTCGCTTTTGCGGCATGGACGCTTCGGTGGTTTTTTGCCGCCTCATCCGCAAAATGGGCCGGGGTGACGAGTCCGTCCACCGGGCTTTTGATTATTTTTTTGTATTGGTGCGCGACAGCAGCTATTTTCGCCCTGCCAATGGGACTAGCGGGATACGGAGCTACTTTTTTCCCGGCACGTACGCGTTTATTTGTGTTTCCTTTTTTCTGGATTCTTGGCGAGTATGGCCGGGCGTGGTTCTATTCGTTGGCGTGGATTGGCCCGGGGTCGCTGCTCGGCCCGCATTGGGCTCCCGGATTTCTGGGCTATGCCCTGGCGGATTTCCCATTGCTTTTGCAGTCCACAAAACTATTCGGCGTCTACGGCGCAAGCGCTCTTATTGTACTCGTGAATGTCGCGATCGCGGAATTTTTTAATGCTTCCCCCTTTGAAAAAGGGGGATTGAGGGGGATTTTTATGCACCTTAGAAGCCGCCTCAAGAGTCATTGCGAGGAGTTAGATCCCTCGCTTCGCTCGGGACAGGCTCCGCAATCCAGAAAAAGATGGATTGCCGCGCTCCCCCTCGCCAAACTCGGGGTCGCTCGCAATGACGAACGAGAGAGGCGTTTTCAATTACTTACGAAGTTAAGCTTCATAAGAACCTTATCCGTCGGCGCCGTTATTGTTGTTTTACTACTGTACGGTCGCGCGCAGTTTGCAGGACGCGGTCGGGATGTTGCTCAAAAAAAGCGATTTACGCTGGTGCAAACCAATGAATTGATTTACCGCACCATTGATCCGGCCGTGTACAAAAATTACATTGATAGAGAATTGGTATTACTAAAGAACACTGCGACAGTCCGGCCCGACGTGGTTGTTTTGCCCGAAGCGTCGGATCTCACGCTCCGCTTTCGCGGAGAGACGCCGGATGTTCTTGCGCGGATTTTCCATGCGAATAACCCGGCGTTAGTGATTGATAGCGGGCGGCTCGACCTTCAGAGGCCGTCCAAGGCGCGGCTTTTTTTCTATGATACAGAGAAAGGATTGGTGGCGGTGAGCGACAAGGTTTTTTTAGTGCCTAATGGGGAATATTTGGCTTATACTGTTCATGGCGTTCTTAAATTGTTCGGGATGACCAACGTGATCCGGCATTTTAATTGGTATCGCCGGATTTACAAAGGAGAGGTTGCGCCGTTCGCGTCTCTGGACCCCAGGCGTTTGGCTGAAGGCGTGCAACTCTGCACCACGATTTTTTCCCCGGTTCTCTGGCGGGAAACGGCGAATCGCAGTCAGGTTTTGATCAATGCCGCGAGCGTCGGCCTGTTGAATCATCCGGCATTTCACGCGCAATCCCGCGCCATGCTGCAATCGTACGCGGCGATGAATGATCGTTGGGTTGTGCAGGCCGCAAACGGCGGATATTCCTACATCATTGACGAGACGGGCGCTATCCGCGCACGGACTAACGCACTGGGCGATACGATTCTGACGGGGGACGTTGACTACCGGACAACAAAAACCCCTTACGTTCGTTTCGGCGACTGGCCTGTCGCGCTTGCCGGAGTGTTGGTGGCGCTATTATTTTTGTACGGGCGCAGGAGGACGCAACGAAGACTTTTCGGTGTGTTGGGGAATGAGGAGACGATGGAGCATCAGGAGGTTGGCGAATAATGCATTGCTTTTGTCACCCCCGCGAAGGCGGGGGTCCAGGTTTTGCCTTCTCAAAGAGAGAAATCTGGATTCCCGCCTGCGCGGGAATGACAGAAAAAAAGAGACATTTTGTCTTAACGTTATTGAGAAACTTTATGATCACAAGGGCGCAATTTTTTGGTCATCTGCGTCACATTGCAACGGCGCGTACGATTATCATTGCCAGCGCATCTTGCGTCTTGGTTTTTGGTTTCATTGCATGGCGCATTGTTTCCGATGCAACCCATGGGTCGGCGGTGTCGCGCCAGTTCACCATCAAGACGCGGCCGATTTTGCAGCTTGTACCACACCCGCATAATCCCAGTACCGATACGGTGGTCGCGCAGGGACACGGTGTTGTTGCGGTGTCCGATATATGGGTGACGGACACGCCGCTGTGGGTGACCGCGCTGGAATGGCGCGCGGAGAATGCTCCGCAGGAGGTGATCCATCATGCGCTGGTTCAGCGTCTTGACCGGCCGGATCCGCTTTGTCCCGCGTCGTGGTTTCAGGAAATTGCGACAACGGCCATTGACGCGCCGCGGCATATTGAATTTCCGGAGCCGTTCGGGATTTTTCTCCCGGCCGGAACCCCCATCGGCATTAGCGCGATGTTGCATAACCCTCTTCCTCCGTACGGATCCGGCGGGACGTACGATAATGTTGCCGCGCGTTTGAATTTGACAGTGGAGGCGGCAACGCTGTCGCGTCGTTTTCGCGCATTGGAGTATAATCGTTTGCGGTTGAGTGGGACACCGTGTGTATACCCATTACGGAAAAATGTCGCGCCGGCAGAGGTTTTTAGTATTCCGGCGGGCGCGCGCCATTGGACAATGGCGGCCGCGCGGCCCGAGGACGGGCACGCAGAATCCGGCGCGTATGTCGTTCAACGGCCAGGGACTCTTGTGGGTTTTGGCGGGCATACCCACGGCTGGGAAGGCGGAGAAGAATTGGCGCTGCTGCTTAACGGGCGCGCGTTATTTTCATTAAACAGCAGGCAGAAAGGAGATTGGCTATGGCTATGGGAAACTCCCTTTTACTGGATCAGGCGTCGGGTACGTTTGGAGGCAGGCGATGTTCTCTCGATTTCCGCGACATACTCCAATTTGTTCGCCGAAGATTTGACGGGTTCGGCAATGGGAATGGTCGGATTTTATGCCGCGTGGGATGAATAGGATGAATTATGGGGCATGTATTATGTATTATGGAAATGAGACGGCCTTTGTACATATGGGGCGCGCTTGGATTGTTGGTTGTCGCGTTTTTCGGGTGGTTGTTCATGCGTGGCGGCTCTCGCGATGCGGCCGGGATGGTCGGTGGATCGCGGCGCTTTGTAATTGAGACCAATGCGTTGGCGAGTTTTCCTTCGCATCCGCATACGCCGCTCAAGGATAAAATCTTCAGCGCAGGGCATGGGGTATATCTTTTGTCGCCGGTAGTGGCGGCGGGAGACGATCTTTGGGTCACGGGGCTCCGTTGGGAGGTGCAGAATGCCCCCCCGCATATTGTGCATCATGCTGTTTTTCAGAGAATAGATCGGATGGATCCTGTGTGTCCGAGATCGTGGGAAGAGCTTTTTACCGGCAGTATTGATACAATACATACTTCGGTTGTTTTTCCCTCTCCCTACGGGATTTTTCTGCCGAAAGGGACGCCGCTTGAGGTCAATGTCATGGCGCACAATCCTGTTTCGCCGCACGGCCCGGGCGGGATTTATGAGAATGTTTCCGTTCGGTTAGTGATGGACGTTGAACGGGCGACGGTTTCTCGGCGGCATAGGCGGCTGGAGTACAGGCGTCTGCGTCTTGATGATTCGCCGTGCGCTGATCCGGTAACAGTCGAAACATTCGTAATTCCGGCCCGCAGCGCGCACGCGCGCTTCACAGCGGCGCAGGCGCGGAACGGACCGTTTCACACCGCCGAGTATACCTTTATGTCATCTGGCATGTTATTCGGGGTTGGAGGACATATCCATGCCTGGGAAGGCGGTGAGTCCGTGGGAGTTTTTTTGAATGGCGACATTCTCGCATCGCTTGTTTCGCGTCAGACCGCTGATAATCTATGGTCGTGGGAGACGCCGCATATAAAATTGTTTCGGCGCGTGGCGAAGGGTGATGTTTTGTCCATTGACGCAACGTATTCCAATCCGCAGGCCGCGCCATTGGTGGACTCAGCCATGGGACAAATCGGGTTTTATTTTGCGCCGGACACAAAGTAAGGGGATTGTCCGTACCTTTTACACCCGCTTACAAATTTTACGATAAATCGTCATTGCGAGGAGTTAGACGACGAAGCAATGACGGCTGTGAGAGATTACTACGCATCGTGTTTACTCTTTTTCCGATACAATCAAAAACGCGCCGTATTGCCGCGGCGGTCGTTTTACTCATCGCGGTCGCCGCCGTTTCTTTATATCGCTGGAGCGAAAGCGCGTCTCGCGCGGATCGAGGGGCGGCTTTTGTGCTGGAGACCATGCATATTGCTCAGTTGCCGCCGCATGCACACGAACCCTCGCTGAACAAACTGCACGATGCCGGACACGGTGTTTTTCTCGGGTCGGACGCGTATGTGGCAACGGAGGATTTCTGGATCACGGAATTTCGATGGGACGTGCGAAATGCCCCTTTGGTTGTTTTGCATCACTCAACGCTTCAGCGTCTTGATGAGACGGATGGCGTCTGCCCTATTTTTTATCAGGAACTTATTACCGGCGCGTTGGACGCCAACTACGCGCCAGTCATTTTTCCCGAGCCCTATGGGATGTTCGTTGCATCCGGCACTCCGTTGATGCTTCATGCCATTGTTCATAATCCTTTCCCCCCGTACGGTCCAGGCGGTTTTTATCGCGATGTGTCGGCGGCGCTCCGTATGAGGGTGGAGCGCGCCGCAACCGGACGGCGCTCACGGAGGGTTGAGTATCAGCGATTACGGATTGACGATACGCCATGCGCATATGCGCAGGATATGGAAGGTTTGCGCGCGCCGAACGGCGTGGAGAATATCGGTCTTGTTCTGGACGACACCTTTGCAATACCGGCCCGCAGCGACCACGCGGAATTTCGCGGAGCGCGAGTGAATGGCGTAAGCACGGCCGAGTACACATTCCGGCGTCCCGGCGCGCTGCTCGGATTCGGTGGGCACCTCCATGGATGGGAGGGCGGAGAAAAGCTGATCGTGTCTCTTAATGGCAGGCGCATTGCCCAACTCATAACCAAGAAGCGCGCGTCCCCTCCGTGGGAGTGGGAGACACAACAGTTGTGGACGCGGCGGCGCATTCGCCCGGGCGATATTATCTCTATTGCCGCTATATATTCGAATCCGTCCGGTAAGGCGCTTCTAGGCGCGTCCATGGGCATGTTGGGATTTTACTTTGCGCCGGACTGATTTCTATCATGCATCTCGCATATTTTGACAAAGCGGCTTTCAGAAAAGCGGTTCGCGCTGGCTCGGCGTCTATCGTGGTGGCGATCGGTTTGCTACAGATGGCCGGATACGCAACCGGATGGGCAGCTCTCGAGCGCGCGGGCGCCATGACCGTGGCATCTCCCGTGCCGATTGTTTTTACGCATATCAACGGTATTGACACGTTCGCGTTTTCGGTGGAGATGAGGGTTATGACGGAGGAGGGCCAGATAATCCGGCGGGCCCTGGATTCCGAAACTTCTTCGCGCCTGCGGGGCCCCATGACGCGACGCAATCCGTATACCAACACATTGACGTATTGGCCGACGACGGCGCAGGGGCAGCCGATACGGGAGATGATGCGCGCGGTTTTGCATTACGGAATATGCCAAGCAAGCATTCTGTCGGAAATCGGCATCACGACATCCGTCAAGCAGGCAATCGTCACGGGGGAATCCAGAATCGCGCGGGCGGGCGATCACTTGCGGAATCGTGATATGGTCTGGACCATCGCTATTGATTGCGGAAAACGCCAATGACACATTTGCGTCGCATTTTAATACGGGTACGGAGCATGTGGGCCTTTGTGCACGCCTTGGCAGATAGAGCCGCCGTGTTTTACTCGCCGACGCAGTTTGCGATTTGGCGTATTGTTTTCGGGGTCTACCTTGCGGTCCATTTTGTGCGGCTCCTCCCTTATGCGCCGGAAGTGTTTGGACGGACAGGAATGATGGCGGAAGCGCGTTACGCCTTTTCCAACGGCATTTTTCCCAACGTGCTGTCCCTTGCTGATTCCTCCGGCGGCGTTACTTTGTTTATTGTTGTGTTGGCGGCGTTATCGGTTTTTTACTCGTGCGGCGTTCTGCGCCGCGCCGCATCCCTTTTCTTATGGTATGGCTGGGCGTGTTTATTGAATGCAAATATTCTCGCGGGCGACATCAGCGTTCACTACGTGGGGTGGTTGTTGCTCGCCTCAACGATCATTCCGACAGGCGAGCCGCTGTCCATTGGATCGCGGCGGCAACGCGCGCGTGCCGATTGGAAAATGCCCGGGATTATTTTTTATGGCGCGTGGATTGTTTTGGCGCTCGGTTATACCATCAGCGGATTTCAGAAAATGGGCAGCCCGAGTTGGATAGACGGGACCGCGTTTTTTCAGATCCTTGCAAGCGGTGCTGGGCGGGATTCATGGATCGTTGATTGGATACTGCAATTTCCCGTGTGGATATTCCAAATTTTCACATGGGGGGTTTTAGCATTGGAGGCGGGGTTTGCGCCGCTTTGTTTGTGGCGTAAAACGCGGCGTCTCGTGTGGCTCGCGATGACGTGTTTTCACTTCGGAATATTGCTGCTGCTCAACCTGACTGATTTGACGATCGGGTTGTTTTTGTTCCATCTTTTTGTTTTTGACGCTCGATGGGTCTCGGGATTCAACATGGCTCGTCTGACGCAGCTTCAAACCGTCCTGCGTTTTCCGGCGGCGTGTGCGGGTGTCCGCCGCTATTGGGTTTTATTTCGCGGTTTATTTTAATCGTAATTGGCCGGCCGGATACAATGGTCAAGACAAGCACAATGATGGCGGCAATGAGCGGCCAATCGCCGAAGCGGACGTAAGGCGTTTTTGTCGCGCGGTATTCAACAATTCCGGCAATTGTCTGAAGACCGAGAGTGTCGGTGCGGGCGCGGACTTGGCCGTTGTTGTCAATAATATATGAGTATCCGCTGTTGGCCGCCTGGGCAAGCCACCGATCGTTGGAGGCCGCAAAAAAACGGAGCCACGCGAGCGCTTGATCGCGGAACGCCGATCCCTTGAAAAGCCCCTGGCTCGCGGCGTTGACGAGCAGCTGCGCGCTCGCGTTTTTCACGGGATCCCGCCAAAGATGAGGCGCAAGAACCGCGGAGCAGAGTTGAATGCCAAGCGGCTGGCGGCGCGGGTCAAGCGCGGCGTGCGGACTATATTCGCCGGGGATGATATGCCGAAGGTGGGCGAAGCGATCCAGCCATTTTTTTTGCCCGGCGAAGCGCGCAGCCGTCGTTAGAACCGTCGGCAAATATTCCCCACCCGGAATTGTGAGTGTTTTGTCGCTGATGCCGATGAGGCCCGCGCGCGTGTCATAGATGAATGTCCGCTCTTTGGATGGCCCGGTCTGGCTGAGACGCGCGCTGTCAACGATGATGATCGAGCGCTCTGTTCCGAAGATGTCTTGGAGAATAGCCGGAGTGCGTTCGCCGAATCTGAGCGTCAAGCGCGATCCTTCGGGGAGAATCACGATGTCCGGTTTTTGATAGGCGGCCCGGCGCAGGAGGTTCAGTTCGTCGCGGATAAATTGTTCGAAGGCGGCCGCGTCGTGAAAGGCGTAATGGTAGGCGTTGGTTTGGAGGAGGACGATTTTTTTTATCTCACCGGGCGGGGAACGATCCGATTTAAGTTGTCGCGCACCGTAGAATAACAACGCCGTCACGATAGCGCAAACGATAGCAATATTTGAGAATCTTACGAGGTGAAACCTCGTAAACGTAAGTCGCCGATGAATGTGTAGCCCGCGCGTCGCGATTATTCGAGCGGCGCACACATTGGCAAGGATAAGCAGAAATCCGGCGCCATAGACGCCGACAAGTTTTGATGATTGAAGGAGGAGTGGGAAATTCGTCAGGTCATATCCGAGAAATCCGAATGTCCAGTGCGGCCCGAGAAGAGTCCCCGGTCCGACCCAGAAAACGCTGAAAAGCCACGCGCGTAAGTACTCGCCGAGGATCCACAATGACGGCAGAAGGAATAGCAGGGGCTTTGTGATGTGTTGTTGGGCGCGCTTTGTTTGAATCGTCGCATAGAGTGTCCCGACTGCGGCCATTGGGAGAGATAGGACGATTGTCGTGAGGAGCCAGATAATACCGACGAGCGCTGCTCCGGCAACGGGGTTTTCAATGCCAGCCCAGTCAGCCGGTAATACCGAGAAAAACCATCGGATATTCCACCCGAGAAAAAGAAACGAAAAAAGAAACAGGCCCCAAAACGCCCGCTTTTTTGTTTCAGCATGATCTAAAAAGCGTATCAACGGCACGAGCGCGATAAATATAAGCCAGCGCAGCCACGCCGTGGACGGCGGATACGCGAGGATTATTAACACCACCGACATTATTACGAAGCTTAACTTCGTAAGTCTGAAAGACCGCATATTTCCTCAAAATTAAAACTTACGAAGCTTAACTTCGTAAGTTTGTTAGTCAATTATTATCTCGCCCATGTCACGGATATTTTTGTGCAATTCCGCAATCCATTGTTCGAGGGATTGTCGGTATTTCTGCGGAGTTGTGTATAACTCGCGAAAGGCGTTTCCCGCGATGACGAACGGAAAATTTTCACGGCCCGTATGGTCGCGATAGCTGGACCAGCGATAGTTATCCAGGAATCGCAACGCCTGATTTTTGTTTCGGATGCGTTTTTCACGCCATTCCGGTGCGATAAAATCCAACGGGTTGAGATGGATGTAGTGCGGAAGATAGAGAAAGTGACGGTCGCTTTCGATGTACTTAGCGCGAAAGGTGCCTTGAAAAAGTCCGCCGACTCTTTCATATTTTTTATTAAAGTAATTTGTATATCCGGTTCCTAATTTGTGCATAAACTGTGTAATGCCCAACTCGCGGCGTTGACGGACGAAGAGATGGAAATGATTCGACATCAAACAAAAGGCGAGAATTTCGACCAGTAATTCCCTCTTACGAAGCTTAACTTCGTAAGAGCGCAGGGCGTCTTTTTTGTAGAAAAGGTTCGACGCGGTGGCTGTATCGTTGAACTCGTAGAGGCCGTGGATAAAGCGGAAATGGTCGCCGTCGTCAAGGAAAATCGGGCGTTTTTCGACGCCTCTGTTGTACAGGTGGTAGAGAGCGTTGGTGGTGAATGTTGGTTTTACTGTCATGCATTCACAGTAGAGGAAATCTTTGGGTGATTCAATGTTTGACAATGCCGTGTGGGTTTGCTACGTATTGGTGTGGTCGTTTAATGGTTTTTGAAAAAACTCCGATCAGGGGATGGGAGGAGAGAATTATGCTGACGAATAGTAAGGCGAAAGTTAGTGTGGCGAGAAGAGGATTTCCGGGCGCAACGGTCGTTGCGCTGGCGGCTGTGGCGAGCTTGTTCGCATTTGTGTTTCCGGCCGCCGCGCAGGCGAATATGTGCGTTATGCCGCCGGAAGGGCTTGTCGGTTGGTGGCCGGGGAACGGGACCGCCGATGATGTCGCGGGCGGCCGAGACGGAATGTTGCGGAACGGCGCCGGTTACGCTCCGGGGCTTGTCGGTCAGGCGTTTTCGTTTGACGGAGTGGATGATTATGTGGAGATTCCGGATAATGCGGCGTTTGATTTGACAAATGCCGTCACGCTATCGGCCTGGGTCTACCTGGACAGCAAAGTCGGACAGCCGGTGACGATCGGCAAGGCCGAGGTGCATGGCGCGGAGGAGCGCAGTTTCATGCTCTACATCGGTGGGCCGAACGGAGAACCCGGCCTGCTCATCGGATCCGGAACGGGGTGGCCAATCATTCTCTTTGGCCCGGAGCCGACGCCGCTGAACGTCTGGAATCACATTGTCGGCACATACGACGGCAGCCGCGCGGTTTTGTATATGAACGGACGGCGCGTGGCTGAGACGGTTCAAACTGTTGCCATCCATTCCGGAACAGCGCCGTTAAGGATCGGCGGAGGCGTGAGCGGATTCGAGCAATTCGACGGCCTCATTGATGATCCGCAGATCTACAACCGCGCGTTGACCGGGCCGTCCTCGGATTGCGCCACGGACCCAGATAACGATGTGTGCCGTATGTTTCTCGCGGCTAGCGCAGGAATGTGCTTATTTGACGCCGTTACCGCAGATGTTGCGGCCGGAGGCACTCTGACAACGGACATCGAGGGCGATGGCGCGACCGCTGACGATCCGTTGGAGGTGATGCTTACGACGCCGATCGGAGGCCGCGTGTCTTTGACCGAAAGGGCGGCGAGCGGAACTCCGCCTGTAGGATTTCAGTTTCTGAATTTTGAGGTGGTGATTGAGGCGGTGGACGGCGACCCGGACCGGCCGTTGATTCTCGGATTCATTGTCTATCCGGGCCATCTGCCGCCGGGCAGTACGCCCAACACGGTTCAGATTTTTCGGAACGGCGTGCTTGTCTCCAACTGCGACAACACGGCCGGTATTGCGTCTCCGGATCCCTGCGTCGCGCGACGGAGCGTGCTTGCGAACGGGAATTTCTTTTTACAGGCGTTAACTTCCGCGGCGAGCATCTGGCAGATTGCGGCCGCGGTTGATTCTGATGGGGACGGCATTCCGGATGGCGCGGACAAGTGCCCGACGGAGAACGCCGCGCAGTTTGACGCGGATGGTGACGGTTGCCGCGACACGATTCCGGATCTGATCGGGTATATCGCGGCAGACACAGGTATTGACGCCGAGTTAAAGACGGGTTTGCTCGCCAAAGTCCGTGCCGCAGGCAATCAGGCGGAGCGCGCAAATTTCTGTCCGGTGATTAACCTCCTTAACGCGTTGCGGCTGGAGATTGCGGGGCAAAGCGGGAAAAAAATTGTCGCAACGTCGGCGATTTTCCTCGCGAATTACGCGGACTCGGTCGCGCAGCAGTACCGTCTGCTGTTGCCGCCGGGGAAGGAGTGCTAGAAGCTGTTAAAAACCCTCCATCCGTCATTGCGAGCGACCCGAGCTGCGAGGGGGCGCGCGGCAATCCAGGGCTTCTGGGTTGTTTTGTTGTCTGACTCCGCGCAATGACTTTTTCGGTGGTTATGGGTAGAAAAAGCGAACACCGCAGGCATCTGCGGTGTTTTTCTCTGTTTAATTTTCCTCATCGGCGCGTACCCGCTGTTACTTCAGCTGTTCTTGCAATTCGAGCGTCTTCCGGCGATCCCCGAGTTGCCGCTTTGTAATGTCCAGCGCATCGGCGATTTTTTTGCCTTCATCGTACAATGTGTTGATCGTCGCGGCCTCTTGTCCGGCGCGATCAATCGCCTCTTCCACGAAATACGCGGCGACGCTTTCCTGCAGATCCGGTGGAAATTTATCGTAATTTTCGGTGAGGTAGGAGCGAAAGGTCTGTTCGTCCCCTTTTTGC
Source organism: Patescibacteria group bacterium (assembly GCA_038063315.1). GTDB lineage: Bacteria > Patescibacteriota > Minisyncoccia > Sungbacterales > HO2-52-23 > JBBTVI01. The sequence goes on along the minus strand of JBBTVI010000027.1, from coordinate 43,852 downwards.
AGGAGGTTGTAAATTGTGTTATGGATGTCTTTTGCAGGTAAAAGTGTGGACATAATAATAATCATTGTTTAATTACTGACCTTTCGGATTTAACTTAATTTTCAAAACCCCGTTTTTCGGCTTATTTTCAGGCCTTTTTGGGGAAGGATGATATTAACTTAACTATAAAACGTCAGTAGTGTGTTTTTGTCTATGGGATCGCGTTGCGGAAGGATTGTTTAGCGATGGTAAAAAGAATATTTGCAACCCCGCCCATCTTTTTATGCTTGTTTTGGACAAGTGTTGTCGCGGCATCTTCGAAGTAGCGGTCTTTGGTTGCATCGTCCCATGCGGGATCGAACGCTTTATTTTTTTGGAATTCCTCGAATTCCGCCATCATTTTGTCATGACTTGAGAAAACGTCGGTGGCCTCGTTAAAGGTCAGTTTCTCCTCGTCCTTTTCTTCGCGGACCTCCACGCGCATTTCTTCGCCGATGGCCGCGCGGAGGAATTCGTTGTCGCTCATCACATGCGCAAATTGCAACCGGAAGAGATCTTCAGCTCCGTGAATGTTGTTGAGGGTCGCGTCAATATCAGATTTTTGGTCCAGACCCGCCGCACGGACATCAACCCAGTCCTGATGTCGGCCAAACCATCCCCGGAAACCGAGTGAAGATCGCGCCAGTTTAGTTAATGCTTCGGCGCGGTCTACATCATCCTCGATACCAAGCGCGGTCTCTAATTCGTCGTCTTTGATGTTCCACGCTTGTGCCCGTTCGCGGAATTCTTTATCTTTTTTGAGCATGGTCTCGTGTTCGCCGTCGAGATTTTGGATGCTTTTTCCAATGCGCTCGAAATGCGCCGGGTTTTCAACCGCAAGCCGGTCGAGGTTTTTTAAGAAGGCGTCCCGGATTCCTTCGGCGCCTACTGTTGTTTTTTGGTTGCGGAAAAATGTCTCACGCGTTCCGGTTCCGCCACGCGCCTCTTCGGCGGCAATGAGACGGTTGATGGCATCAATGCCGACTTTTTTGCGCATGGCTTCCGCCTGCTCAAGCGTTGTTTCGAATTTCCGCGTGAGGTTCGCGAGTTTATTCATATCCTCAGGCGAGAATGTTTCCTTGCGGAACATTTTTTCGGAAAGATCCATTTCTCCGTCGCGTTTGAGGAGTTGGCCGAACAGGTCGGATTGACGCTCGTTTGCAAGCACATCTTTGAGCATCAGACCCTTTTTCTCCTTATCCTCTTTTTTGGGCGGGGCAAATTCTTTTTCAGCAAAGCGTTTGTAGACCATGGGGCCATTATCGGCGCTATGCGCGGAAAAACAAGGATTATTTATCCACAGGAAAAGGAAGGGACCACCCTCTTAATGAGACAGCTGTGAGGGATTACCGCATCTCGTAACCCCTCACAGCTGTCATTGCGAGCGACCCCGAGTCTGCTCGCCTCGCTTGTGCTATGGTTGCACGTCGCCGAAGCGGCTATGGCGAACGGCGCGCGAAGCGGGTCGAGGGGGTGCGCGGCAATCCAGGATTTAGATTGCTTCGTCGTCCTGCGGCAGGCCTCCTCGCAACGACGCATATGGCGGCAATCGCGGTAGGGCTGTGAGAGGTTACCGCATCTCGTATCTCCTCACTGACCCCCTGTGGATAACGACGCCTCTCCGCCATCAACATTTATGGGATAATGGAGACATCATGTTAACCAAAGGAGAAATCACGCGGCGTCTTGTCCAACTCCGTAACTACACACGCCTCTATCCTGATCTGAAACTATGGTTTTTCTTATATTTTCACCCACCGACTGTCCTAATTCAAAAGAGAATTCGGGGGAGGATTGGCCGTCCGTGAAATATAGTGCGGGCGGTTTTTTTTACTTAACTTTGGCAAGCTTCCCGAGAGCGATACAATATTTATGAGTAGACATGTACTCATTGGAGGTTTAACCTCGTAAGCGGCTTACGAGGTTAAACCTCCTCATACGCCTTCATCAGCGCATTTGAATGCCAGCGGCGCGAGATTGCTTGCCCTTCCGTAGCGGCCTTGCCGCGAAGGAGGGGAGGGGTTTAGAAAACCATACAGATCGTCAACCGTCTTTTCCCTCCGTATATAATAAGGGGGGAAAATCCACCTCCCCTACCCCTCCTTTGAAAGGAGGGGAGCAGAGAATCTGTCTCCTTTGTTCTCTTTCGTAAGGAAGGAGAAAGGCGCAAAACGCGTCAGTCCTAATGAGGTATTGTTTTTGGAATGAATTCTGTGTACATTAGGGATGATGCCGAATACGAAAAAGCGTTATAACCGCATACTGCTTAAATTATCCGGTGAAACATTGGGAGGAAAATGGGAGCACGGTCTTGACGTGAAGGCCGCGGAATATATTGCCGGAGAGGTGTCCGAGGCGCATCGTGTGAGCGGCGGGCTCGCAATTGTGATCGGTGGAGGGAATTTTATCCGCGGGGCCACGGTCGCGCCCTTAGGAATTGACCGCGCGACCGCGGATTATATGGGAATGCTGGGGACGGTTATCAATGCCCTGGCGCTCCAGAGCGTTTTGGAAAGGCACGGACTTGATACGCGCGCGATGACGGCGCTCTCTATGATGGAAGTGGCTGAGCCGTTCATCCGGCGTCGGGCAATACGGCATCTTGAAAAGGGCAGGGTTGTTATTTTTGCGGGAGGTACGGGAAGCCCGTATTTTTCAACGGATACCGCGGCCGCGCTCCGCGCAAGCGAAATCGGCGCGGATGTGATTCTCAAGGGGACGAATGTCGCGGGCGTGTATGCGGGAGATCCGAAGAAGGATAAAAACGCGAAGCTCTTTTCAGCCATCACTCCGACGGAAATCGTTGAAGCGGGCCTGCGCGTGATGGATTTGACTGCGGTCACGCTTTCCATGGAAAATAAGATACCCGTTATCGTTTTTGATGTTTTCAAAAAAGGAAATCTTGCGCGCATTGTGAAAGGAGAGAACATAGGGACGGTGATTCAATGAAATATTTTGAATTGTAGAATACTCAAAAATCCCCCTTGTTCCACCTTTTTCAAAGGGGGAAACCAAAAACCCCTCCCTTTAATAAAGGGAGGTTGCTTGCCCTTCCGTAGTGGCCTTGTTACGAAAGAGGGGGAGGGATTTGGAGTTTCGTAATTCAGATAAAACATTTATAGATGCAGCCGTAGTGTAGCCCGGTCTAACACGCCACACTGTCACTGTGGAGATCGCCGGTTCAAATCCGGTCGGCTGCGTATCGGTAGAACACAAAAATCGACACGCTCCCGCGTGTCGATGCGGTTTATGGGTCTTGGTTGGTTATTGCACTTGGACAAATTTCCCGAAAACGATACGGTATCTATCAGAAGACATGTACTCATTGGAGGTTTAACCTCCTCATACGCCTTCATCAACGCATCTGAAAAGACGTCAAGAAAATTTGCCAAAGTTTAGTCGTAAATCACTCCACGCTCAGAATTTGTCCGGTGGCGGCATCCACATAAACAGAGGCGTAAGCGTTTGATAATGCTCCGCCTTTGAGGCCGGTTACGACCCAGACGGGTTTTCCGTTTTTCGTCCCGGATGCAACGGAACGCGCGGAGGCGATATAACGGCCGTTTAGCGCGGTCTCTATGGCCTTCTGCGCGCTGACTGCGTAATCGGACGTGTTATCCTCGCGCCCGATGACGCGGATGGCTTCCGCGCCGATGAATTCCAGCTTTGTCGTCGGATCAAGGCGGAAGTCGGGCTTTGTCTGCCCTGACGCGGTCGTGCCGAGCGTGATATCGTGTTCAAGCTTTCCGCCGCCCGCGAGGTCCGCACGCCGTTCAAAGAGTTGCCGGTTGGAAAGATTGCTGTGCGAGGTGAAGCGGACGACCGGAAGGAAGATATACATGCCGTTTCCGGCGATAAAGAGCGACTGATCCGCCAGAAAATCGAGGATGACGGCTGATGTTTTCTCTTTTTCTATTGCAATTTTTCCGTTAAAGATGATTTGTCCGGACGGCAGTTTCGCCTCATGGAGCAGGCCGTCTTTTTGAACGACGATTTTCTCAACAATGAGCCGCAACTGATTGTATTCGCCCGGTTCAAGCGCAAGATCCGCGAGCACGGCAAGCGCTGCTCCGGCCCTGTCGAGCGCCAAAAGGTCATGGCGCGTTGTGGCAACGGGTATTGTTTTCCAGCCAGCCTTGGCATGTATTTCGAGGGATTTTATATGCAGAAATAGCGCGTCGAGGTCCGCCAGATTGGCGGTCTCATCCGTTATGGCCAAAACAAGCCGCCCCTGGTTCTTTGTGGGGGTGGCAACCGGAGGCGGAAGCGGCGTTGGCCGTGATGCCTGGGGTTGATGGGCTGGAGTGGGAGCGCTGCCTGCGGAATCAACGGGTCCGGTGCCTGTCTCGGGAGCGGCAGCCGGCGGAATATTCCCCGCGTCGGGCGACTTGGGTGTGCTCTTAAAAATGAACATTGCCGCGGTAATAACCACGATCACGATGACTATGGAAATGATGTATTTTTTCATGAATTGAGAATAGCAGGTTTTCGCATAATGGACAAATGGCTGCTTGGTAAGCCCTCACAGCTGTCATTGCGAGCGACCCCGAGTCTGTCGAGGGGGAGCGCGGCAATCCAGTATTTCTGCTGGATTGCTTCGTCGTCCTGCAGCAGGACTCCTCGCAATGACGCATGTAATAGCGCGGCGTTGGTGAGGCTGTGAGGGTTATGCAGTTTGTTTTTCGCGCGCGGTGATGGTAAACTTGCTATATGGTCACATCAACGCTTCATAAAACAACGCCGAAAGACGTTTTCCTGCATCTTTTGATGATCGCGGCGCTCTATGTCAGCGTCGTGAGTTTTCTCGCGCTCCTTTTCCAGTACGCGAATATGCTTTTTCCGGACGCGCTTGATTTTTATTACGGCGAGATCGGCGAGCGCATCCGGTGGGCCGGGTCCGCGCTCATGGTCACGCTGCCCGTCTTTCTTTTTCTGGCGTCGGTGATGGAAAAGGACTTCAGAAAGGCCCCGGCGAAGCGTGAACTAAAGATCCGGAAGTGGCTCGTCTATTTTACGATTTTTGCCGCGGCGGTGACGATGATCGTTGATTTGATCACGCTTATCTATAATTTTTGGGGCGGGGAGCTCACGATCAAGTTTTTCATCAAAACCGCAAGCGTGCTTGCGGTTGCGGCAGCGGTTTTCGGATATTTCCTTTGGGACATCCGGCGTACGCCGGAGGCGCGCTCGTCCCTTCCACGTCTTGCGGCCTGGATCATCGGCTTTGTGGCATTTGCGGGGATCGCCTCCGGATTTTTCATTGTCGGAAGTCCGGCAGCGCAGAGGGAGCACCGTTTTGATGAGCGGCGGATCAATGATCTTCAGACGATTCAAAACGAGATCATCAATTATTGGATGACCAAAGGCGATTTGCCGACAGAACCGACTGATTTACGGAACTCTATCTCTGGATTTACGCCGCCGACGGATCCGAAGACGGAAACGCCGTATGAGTACCGCGTTTTAACGCCAGTATCTTTCGAGCTTTGTGCGACATTTGCGACGGACAGTAAGCGCTCGGTAACGGGAAAAGCAGTCCCGGCGGTCCGGCCATACGGTCCTTACGGTGCCACAGAGGATAATTGGGAACACGGCGCCGGCCGCGCGTGTTTCGGACGCACGATTGACCCGGAACGCTATCCGGATCGGCCATCTCTAAAGAAGCCGCCGCAATCTCTATGATAATTCTCTGTCGGACAGGATAACAGCGCGCTCATTGGCGCGCTGTTATCTTCGCTGAAAAGTTGCCATGAGTGGTCGCGTTGTTCTACACTACGGATATCATGCAGACCGAAATTGAGAAAATCAGGCACACCGGCCTTCAGGACATTGCGAACGCCGCTTCTCCGGATGATCTTGAACGCGTCCGCGTCGCGTATCTCGGCCGAAAGGGGGCGCTGACGCAGATTCTACGGGGTATTAAAGATATTCCGGACGCCGAGCGCGCCGCAATCGGCGGCGCGGCAAACCGTCTTTATGACGAATTGGATAAAGCGATTACTCTGCGGCGGGAGGTTCTCTTGCGTTCGGGCCGCGAATCGGTTCTGAAGACCGAATGGCTGGATGTGACGCGCCCGGGCGCTAGGCCGCCCAAGGGGCATCTACACCCTCTGACGAAAATCCTCCGCGAGATGACGGCGATTTTTGCGGGGATGGGTTTTGCCGTTGTTGAAGGACCGGAAGTGGAGACCGAATACTATAATTTCGACGCGTTGAATATTCCCGCGGAGCATCCGACGCGGGAGATGTGGGACACCTTTTGGTTGCAAGGCAACCAAAAGGAAATTGCAAATTCCAAAACACAATTTCCAAGTAAATCCCAAAGTGCAAATTCCAAAGCCCGAAGAAACGGAGAGAAAATATTATTACGTACTCATACGTCGCCGGTGCAGGTGCGGTACATGGAGAAAAATAATCCGCCGTTTCGCATCATTGTCCCGGGCAGAGTGTATCGTTATGAGGCGTCCGACGCCTCGCACGACATTCAGTTTTATCAACTTGAGGGCTTGCTCGTTGATCGCGCGGTTTCCATCGCGCATTTCAAGGCCGTGATGCGCGAGTTTTTTTCACGGTTTTTCAAAAAGGACATTACGCTGCGCCTCCGGCCGAGTTATTTTCCTTTTACCGAGCCGAGTTTTGAGGTGGATATGTCGTGCCTTTCCTGCGACGGCAAAGGGTGCTCGGTCTGCAAAAAAACAGGGTGGCTTGAATTGGGGGGCGCGGGCATGGTGCATCCGCACGTCTTTGCCGCGGCCGGGTACGGCCGGGGCGAATGGCGGGGTTTTGCCTTTGGCATGGGGGTGGATCGCCTGGCCATGATGAAATACAAGATTCCGGATATTCGCCTGTTCCGCTCCGGCGACATGCGGTTTTTGAAACAGTTTTAGATGTGATGGCGAACGTTATTTTTTCTTGACATAAGTTTATCTGAAGGTAAACTTTGTCGTATGTCGAACACTTCTCAAATTATCGGGCTTAAGGAATTGCGGGAGCGCACGGAGCGCTATATTACGCGCATCCGGCGCGGTGAATCGTTTCTCGTCGTGCGGCGGTCCCGTCCGGTCTTCAAAATCTCCCCCCCTGAAGAGGAAGATCGCGCCCTCCTCAAACTTGCCGAAGAGTCGTTTACGTTCTGGGATAATTGTGATGACGCAATCTATGACCGATTATGAGACGGGTGAGGTTATTTTGATCCCTTTTCCGTTTACCGACTTGTCAACAGTCAAACAACGGCCGGCGATCATTCTTTCTTCTTCACGATTCAATCGCGAGCGAAATGATGTGATTATCGCGGCGATCACCTCACACATGGTTGAAGCGGGGTCTTGGGACGAATATCGGCTGACCCCAAAAGAACAACGAGCAGCCGGATTGCCGAAGCCATCAACAGTGAAACTCGGCAAAATCGTGACTTTGGACCGGACGTTGATCAAACGACGTCTCGGCCATCTATCATTGATCAGTATGCGTCGCATCTTCCGCGTTTTGGCGGTGGTACTAAACGAACAATGAAATTCTCCTACAATTGGCTTCAGGAATTAACGGGATGGCGGGGAACGCCGGAGAAACTGGCGGATTTTTTGACGCGGGGCGTTTTTGAGGTGGAGAGTATTGCGAAAGTCGGACGGGACTGGGCGCTTGATACGAAAATCCTGCCGAACCGCGTGGCGGATGCATCGGGGCATGCGGGATTGGTGCGGGAGATTCTTGCGCTCAGCACAAAGGGTAAAGCGCTAAAGGCGCGGGGTCGGATCAAAAGCGGACAACTGCGGGAACACACAAAGAAAAAAGCGGCTTCGGTGTTGACCGTACGCATTGAGAATGCGGATGATTGTCCGCGTTATACCGCGCGCGTGCTGGAGGGCGTTAAAATCGGTCCGTCGCCGGAGTGGCTCCGCGAGCGGCTTGAGACGTGCGGGCTGCAGTCCATCAATAACGTCGTGGATGCGGCCAATTACGCCATGCTTGAGACCGGGCAGCCCATGCATATTTTTGATTATGAGGCGTTGAAAACCGGAAAAGAATCGGCGCGGGCATCCAAAAAAGGCGCAGAGAAAAAATCAATTATCGTGCGTCGGGCCAGAGCCGGGGAAAAACTGGCGGCGCTTGACGGCCAGACCTATGCATTGTCACCGGATATTCTTGTTATTGCGGATGATATGGAGCCGCTTGCAATCGCGGGCATCAAAGGCGGTCAATATTCCGGCGTGCACGACGGGACAACAATGTTAATACTGGAGTCGGCAAATTTTGATCCTGTGATCATCCATCGCGCGTCGCGGTCTCTGCGGCTCCGCACAGACGCGTCATATCGGTTTGAACACGGTCTTGATCGAAACCAGACCGTAGAGGCGGCGGATGCGCTCGCCTCGCTCATTGGACGTGTCGCCGGCGGCACGGTTTTATCCGGCGTTGTTGATGTGTATCCGGTGAAGGCGCGCCCGCGAACGATTCTTTTCCGGCCGGAGCAGGCGAGTGCGGTGATTGGCGCAGCATTGCCTGAGGTGTTCTATAAAAAGGCGTTGACGGGGATCGGCTGCGCGGTCAAAGAGGCGGCAAAGGGGTGGATGGTTACACCTCCAACCGTGCGGCGCGACCTCGGCATTGAGGAGGATTTGATTGAGGAAGCCGCGCGGCTCTACGGTTACGAAAATATCGCGGCGGTTCGTCCGGTGCTCAATATCGCCGCGCCCCAGCCGAATGACGCGCTCGCGTATGAGGAGACGGCGCGCGATATTTTCGTATCCGCGGGTTTCACAGAGCATGAGGCGTATGAATTTACCGGAGAAAAGGAACTTACGGATTTTGGTCTTGATATAAAGGATGCCGTGGCTTTGGAAAATCCGACGAGTCCCGAAACCGCCTATCTTCTCACGCGCCCGGTCATAAAATACGTGTTGGCGGCGCGAGACAATCTCAAGAATTTTGATACGGTGCGCCTGTTTGGGTTTGCGAAGAGTTTCACCCTTGGAAATGAGCGGACGCATATCGCCCTCGCGGTGGCATTGAACGGCGGGGATGGCAAGGATGCGTTCTATCAGGCCAAAGGCGCGGTGGATCATCTATTGGAGGCGCTCGGCATCAGCGATCATTGGTATGATGATGCTGTGGCCGACGCCGGACGCGGCGCGGACGCCATTTTCCATCCGCAGAGAGTCGCGGATATTAAAATCGGCGACACGCGCATCGGACGCATCGGAGAAATTCATCCGGCGGTGGGGGAGCGGATCAAGGCGCGGGAACGCATCGCGGCGGCCGAAGTATTTTATGATGTCCTTTGGCCATTGGTAGAGAGAGAGGCGGAATTCCGGCCAGTCGGGAAATGTCCGGCGATTGTCCGTGATCTCGCGCTTGTCGTGCCGGAAAGGACGCGGATGGCTGATGTGGTCAATGCAATGGAGGGAGCGGGCGGGCCGCTTCTTATTGATACTGATCTCTTTGACGAGTTTCAGGATGAGACAATGCGCGCGACAGACGAAAAAAGTTTTGCGTTTCATTGCGCCTTCCAGTCGCCGGAACGGACACTGACGGACGGGGAGATAGACCGTCTTATGGTGGCCATTACCGCGGCCTGTGAGGAGAATGGCTGGACAATACGATGATAAAAAAACGCCTATGCAATGTGCATAGGCCGAAAAAAGATTGAATTTGGAGGTGCCCGCAACCATCAAGGAGGCGGGCGCTTGTTATTGGAAAGAAAGAGCTAAAAGGAACAATGGCGGGCGATGGACAACAGCTGGATTGGAGGCGAAACAGGCCTCCCGGCTGTGTCGTTGTCCATCTTACGGTCCAGCAAAAAGCTCAGGCGTTTGCTCCTATATAGAGCATTGCAATTACTATACTCCTGTCCTTCAACCACTATCGCTTAAAGGCGATAGATTGGAATAAGGACTGAAAGTCCTCTAAAGTTGTCCCTCAACGGTAATCTCATGAGCATGTTTATCCGCATGTCCGGCAAGGTACTCTCGAATCGCTTCGTCCGTGACATTACCCGATGACACACAGAAGTAGCCGCGCGCCCAGAAATGCTGTCCCCAGTACCGTTTCCGCAGTTCCGGGAATTCCTCCTGCAATTTTATTGAATCATGCTAACACGGGAGTTATTGACCTGAAAGGCCTCGCCTAAAGGCGAGGGTGTCCAGCTCCCAAGGTGGAAACCATGAATCGTGGGAACTTCCTTCCCACACTCGCTCGGTTGTCGCAGTCCAAGCCATTCTCCCTTGAGCGGTGAGGGGTTACAAACGACTGGTAGGAAATAGTGCGGTGGGTGCAGGACTCGAACCTGCAAGGGCTTTCGCCCGTCGGTTTTCAAGACCGATGCCCTACCATTAGGCGAACCCACCATGCGTTTTCAAAAGAACGGTTTTTCCGTCTGAGGCCCGCAAGATTTCTTACAGCAAATCAATCCGTATTTCCTTCACTTTTTTAAGCCGCCTGTCATTGGTGACAAACGCAATCGCGCCCCCGTCAATTGCCGTTGCAATGTGAATCGCATCCGGCGTCCGCAAACCATACTCCGCGCGGAGAGTGGAGGCAAGATCCACAATGCGCTCATTGAGCCCGCGGATGGAAAGATGGGGAAATTGCCCGATGATCTCGCGATACCGCGATGCAATATCATACTGTCCGCGTTTTTTCGGACCCGTCAGGAGTTCAATCAACCCGATGCATGAAAAGATCCCGTTGATTTTGCCGTCCCGCACGTCGGACAAAAGCCGTTCCACGCGCGCCAAATAGCGTCTATCCTCGGCGAGAAGATACATAAACACCGTACTGTCTATGCCGATTACGCCTTCCATGAATCGCGCTCATTCCGTATATACGCATCCACCCCGCCCAGCGACTTCCATATTTCCTTGCCAAGACCCTTGAGCGCCCGCACAGGATCTTTCGGATGTTTGACCAAAAGCGCCCTGTCTTCATCAATCGGATATAACGACACACGAACGCCGGCGCTCAGCCGCATTTTTTTTCGTATCTCCTTTGGCACGACCATTTGATATTTTTGGGACAGTTTGACCGTTGACATAAGTTTTACTTTTAAGATTTCGTTTTACATATTATACTTTCCTCCTTTGCCCGTCAAGCGAATCCTACCTCAAATAACGCGCCTTTGCGGCGTTGTGTTCTTTGAGTGTGCGCGAAAAAACAGTAACGCCGTCCGGCCGCGACAGATAATAAAGATACGGCGTCTCCCTCGGATCAATGGCGGCCGCGATGGCCGAAATGCCCGGATTTCCGATGGGCCCCGAGGGAAGACCCGCGAATTTATAGGTATTATACGGCGAATCAATGGCGAGATCGTCGGTGGTCAGTTTGCCGTCCGGCCGCTGCCCAGCCCCGGCCTCTATCTTGAGAATGTAGCTGATCGTCGCATCCACCTGAAGCGGCATCCCCGCCTTAAGGCGCTTCCATAAAATACCGGAGACCACCGCGCGATCATCATTGGAGACAACCTCTCGCTCAAGAATAGAGGCCATAATGACGATATCCCGAATCGTCCGGCCGCGATTCTCCGCGGCGGCGCGCAGCGCCGGAGTCAGTTTGGCTCCGAAGTTTTTTAGAAACGCATCAGCCACTGCCTCCGCCTCTCCTCCGGCGCTGAAGCGGTATGTATCCGGAAAAAGATATCCTTCCAGCGATTGGCGGGGCGCCGACGCGCCGGACCCCAAGAAATCAAAACGCGCGGCAAATCCACCCGGCGGAGTACTGACAAAAGACAGAAAGATGTCTTTTGTCAGTACATCGAGTCGGAACAGGCGACTCGCGATATCTTCCGCAGTCCACCCTTCAGGAATGACGACCTCAACATAGACGGCGCGGCCCTCGGCGATAGCCCGCGCGATGGCCGGAATTGTATCGCGCGAACTGAAGACATAGCGTCCTGGCTTGAGTGCCGAGGCCTGTCCGGTCAATGCCGCGTATAAGACAAAGACCCAGCGGGAACGGATCGCGCCCTCCGTCTTCAGAATGCTCCCGATGGCGCGCGCTCCGGAGTCCGAAGGGATTGTAATGGGCTTCGTTCCCTCAAAAAAAGTATGCGGCGCGTATATTTCTATGGCCAGAAAAATAATGGCGAGTAACGTCCCAACCGCTGTGATGAATAATTTACGGTGGATCATATGGCGTTTTTTGAACTTTAGCAAATTTCCCGAAAACGATGCAATATCTGTCAGAAGACATGTACTCATTGGAGGTTTAACCTCCTCATACGCCTCCATCAACGCGTGTAAAAAGACATCAAGCAAATTTGCCAAAGTCCTATTCTTACAAATATACAAAAAACAGGGTGAAATTTCCACCCTGTTAAAATGGTTATATGGCACCGCCTCCGGTCAGGACGCTCAATACCTCCGGCGACGGAGGGAAATGGTCGGGAAACGCAAGCGCAAGAACTTCTTCCGGCTTGTCAACACAATAGACGGTGAAGCGCGTTTTTTTCTCGCGTGAAACCGCCTGCAGTGTCTTACGCAGACGGCGCGTCTCGATCACATCCGTACGAGCGCGCATCGCCGGAGAAAGATCCGCCAGGTCCTTCGCATTGGCGCGCGGAATGACAACCTCGCGGATGCCCGCGCGCTCGGCCGCAAGCAGTTTTGCGCGGATCCCGCCCACCGGGAACACCGTCCCCTGCGCCAGCGCAATCTCGCCCGTTGCCGCAAAATATGGCTTCAGGGGCTCTCTGATCAAAACAGAAAAGCACGCGGCAAACGTCTGGAGGCCGGCCGACGGTCCGTCCTTGGGCGTTGCGCCCTTCGGAAAATGAACGTGGATAAAAATCTTGTTGGAAATTCCTTCGAGCACCCCGCCCGTATGGATCAGGCGGTCAATCGCGACCTCAACGGATTCGGCCAAAACATCTCCCAAAGAGCCCGTGCTCAGACAGTCGAAATGGCTACTCGGTCTGTAGCTGGCCTCCACGCAGCCGATCTCGCCATTGCCGTTTGTGGTCACATAGATCACCACGGCAACGCCCGGACGCAAAAACCCGAGATCGGGAAACCATTCACGCACCGGCGGATCGCCCAGATACTTTTTGACATTGCGCGCCGTCACAACGAACGCCGGCGTCTCGCCCATTGCAGACGCGAGAAGAATTTTACGAAGAATTGTCCCGATCCTCTGCTCGGTTTCACGCATTCCGCCGTCGGCGGTGTAACGCGAGACAATTAACCGCAGGGCCGGGTCCGTAAACGAAACCGTTACCGGCGGGCAATGGGGAAGCGATGCATCGGCCGATACCATGCCGTAATCCTCGTGAAGTTGGCGGATAGTGAAGCGCCGCGCAATCTCGGCCTTCTCCTCGGCGCCGTAACAGGCAAGATGCACAATCTCCATCCGGTCGAGCAGCGCGGACGGAATTGAATCAAGCGTATTGGCCGTTGTGATGAAAAACACACGCGACAAGTCAAACGGCAAATCCAGATAGTTGTCATAAAACGTGTTGTTTTGCGCAGGATCCAGAATTTCGAGAAGGGCTGATGCCGGATCGCCATGGCCGCTACGGCCCAGCTTGTCTATCTCATCAAGCATCAGAACCGGATTATTCGTTCCGGCCCGGCGGATCGCCTGTAAAATCCTGCCAGGCAATGCGCCGATGTAGGTGCGCCGGTGTCCGCGGATTTCCGCCTCGTCGTGCACCCCGCCCAAGCTCATGCGCTCGAATTTTCTCCCCAAAGCGCGCGCGATGGAGGCCCCGAGAGAGGTCTTGCCCACGCCCGGAGGCCCCACAAAACAAAGAATTGACCCGCGCGACTTCGGATTACAGCGTTGAGTCGCGAGAAACTCAGGAATCCGCTCCTTCACCTTATCAAGACCCCAATGATCTTCCTCCAGAACCGCGCGCACGCGCTGAAAATCAACAGGGTCATTCGTGCTGTCGGCCCAGGGAAGCTGCAGAAGAACTTCGACGTACCGCGCATTAATGTGGCTCGTCTCCGACTCTCCGGCCACGTGAGGCAACAACTCCTCGATGCGCTGGCGGACAATCGCCGGAAGCCGGTCCTTGATTGCGCCGTACCGGCGATTCAACGGGTGATCGGATTTCGACCCCTCCTTGTCCTGTTCCACGGGCACCGAAAATGCGTCCGCGCCCATGAGGCCCGGATTTCGAACGATACGCTCAAGCAGTTCCGCAAGAAACGCCAGACGCCGAAGGACGCGCGGATCGCACAAAATCTGAAAAAGATCGCCCGCGATTTTTTCGCTTTCGCTCCGCGCAAGAGTCCACGATACGGCATCTATTAAAATCGGTAATGTGCGCGGCGAAACCGCGTTCATCCACAGGGGAGGAATGTGAGGATGAATCAATCGCGCGAAGCAATCGCGCACAATGCGAAGCGGCTCCAATACATCCTGAGTTGCGATCTCATCCGCCCCGACATTCTCTTCCGGCATACGCGCCCATTGCACCGACGGCAACACTCCGCCGACGGATATATCTTTGATAAAAACGCGCCAATGCCCTGTCAAATTCAGAATCAACTGCCGGTCAGCTGTTGCCGCAAGAACACGACAGAGCATATTGACCGGAAGGAGATTATCCAGCGACCGGTCCGGGTTAGCCGGATCCCGGACGTTTGCGGCGATAATGCGTCCGAAACGGCCGAGAAATTTTTTGGCCCGTCCCGCGCTTTCGTCATCCTCGAATTCAAGAATCTGTTCATACTCCGCGCCCGGGAAAATCACGGGTAGAATCAGTGGAAAAACCGGAAGAACCGGATGCGTGCGGTCTTTGGCGGAATTTTTCCGTCCCATGCCAAACTCCTTTGCGCCATCGGGCGCCTTGATTGAAAATCCCCAACACACTATTCAATTAAAAAGGTACGAAGAAGTATTTTCACTTTAATGCAGATCGCGGCATTTTTCCAGTCCGTCGCTGCATCGCGGGTCAGACGGAAAAATCCCCTCCGCGAGCGCGAAGGGGTTGTCCGGTGATGAAAAATTTGTTTATCGGCGAAACAACACTACGCTGTCCGCTGATAGACGGGCTGGAACGAATTATCAAAAAGCTGCGGGCTCAAATCGCACGGTTTATCCGCGTACTTGCGCACCGCGCGGTAGTCAATGGGGATGAAAACAAGTGGCCCCCACGCGGGACCGCCCGCCGGCACTCCCCAAACCGCGGAAAAAATATTCTGCTCCGGAAAGCGGAGCCGCCTCCCGAATTGCCCTTCAAACATCTGGCCTCCGGTCTTTATATGAAATGCGCTCCGCGTGACAGCCATTCCGCCGAGGTGATCATCCCCTCCGAGATTGACCGTAAAGCGACCGGATTCATACTGAGATGCGGTTCCGAGCCAGCTGAATCCTTCAACCATTCCTCTCATGTTGTCTTTTGTCTTGCTTGTTCCCTGTTTATGCAGCATGTATAAACCATATTGATACGGACGGCGATATGCCGATCCCTTTCTCGCGCTTTCGCGGCCATTCTTATGCGATACCGCTATCTCGCGGACACGGACACCGAAAAGCCCCCGCGCCTCCCCCAAACCGTCAAGATTCGGAGCGCAAATCGCCTCCGGCAAGACGCGCGCAAGATCCGGGTAAGCGACGATCAACTCAAGAAGCAGTTTCTCGCGGGTCCACCGCCCTTCATCAAAACGCACATCGCTGTGCTTCCACGTATGGTCGTTGTGGTTTCCCTGGCCGATGGTCAAAATACCGAGCCGCCCCTCATGCTCAATGCCGCAGGACGCGGCACGGAGCACCAATTCACGGAAAAAGGGGAAATGGCGCCGGAGCGACTCCACATATCCCACGATTTGATCCTGCGGCTGAATCACGCCGCCGAGTATCGTCTGCTCAAGAATAAGCGCCTCGAGCATCTTTTTCCGGCCCTTCCGCGCCGGGCCGAGATCGTCCAACATTACCAGAATTTCTTCCGGCGTTTTGTGTTCAAAATTTCCTTCCCGGTGCACCGCGTAGTTGTACCACTGCTGGATATCCCCGTCGTTTTCATACCCGACGATCGGAACGCGGTTTTTGTAGAGCATCTCGAACACCACCTGGTAATGATACTTGACATACCGCCGGTCGGGATCGGCCGGGGCGGGGTAGCGCGCGATATGCGCGGCCCCGTAATGCGTGCAGCCCTCTTTGTAGTGGTACATCATCTGGCTGCGGCCATCGCGCCCGGAAACGGCGTTTTCCAAAGCGTCCATTGATGAAAAAATCCCGGCATTGGTCAGAAACGCGCTGCCCAAATATTCGGTTTTCGGAATCGCGCTCTCCTCGTCGCGCGAGAGAATCACAGCGCCCGATTCCTGATTGGCAAAACTCGCAAGACGCGTCAGATCGTCTTTCGCGCGGACCATCCCGCGTACGATCTCGCGGTAAAGCGCGGCGTCAATACAGGCGGGAAGCTGATATACCTGAGACATGCGCACGTCATCGAGAGTATCCGCGTAGGCGCGCACGCGGTGCGTGACGAAAAGCTCCGTGAGATACGGATTCAGACCTGCGCCGAGCATGACGTCAACGACGCTGGTTCCTTCGTGACCCTTCACATAACTATAAAGCCCGTGGCGCAGCTTCCCCGCAAAACCGCCGCGGATGTTGTTGCCCGATTTATCGGAAACCACTTCCACCAGGTGGCTGCCCATCCGGAAAAAAGTATCGCCGATGCCGACGACGGTGATTGTCGGAGCCGCAGAAGAAAAACACGCGGCCATGTAACGCTTCATCTGCGGCATGAGCTGTTGGACGAATTCCGGATCGGCATTGCCCATTAAAGCGTAATAAGCGCTGTAACGTTCCCATTGGGAAATTTCGTCCTCCAACGCCGCAATATCGAGCCCTCCGAGTTCGGAAAAAGGGATTCCGAATTCACCGCACTCTTTGTCCCATGCGGCTTTTTTTGCCGGAGAAAGATCATCCGGATCAAACGAATCAAAACGCCGGGCAAGGCGCGCGGTTTGCCGAAGGCGCCTTATATGACTCCTCGCACGCCGGCGCTCCTCAAAAACCGCGATACGAATCTGCTCGTTTGCGTAGTAATTGGCTATATTTTCTTCCATATCGCCGAGCACCATCAAAATCGGCCCTGAAAAGAGAAGACGGCCCGCATTGTCACGGAGCAGTCGCGCAAAAATACGCATCAGATGCTCGAGATAGACGGTCGTCGTCAAAAAAAGCGGCCTCTGTTGACGCCGGATCTCTTCGGCTCCGCCCAAACTTTCCAAAACGCGCGGCGGATAACTTTTTGCGATAAGATCCGCATCCACATGAACGCTTACAACCTGAACCTTCGTCGGCCTTTGGCTGCCATATTTCTCCGTGGGAAACCAAATAACCGGACCCGTCAGAATGACGGCATCGCAGCGCGCGGCCTCAGCCCATTGAAGGGCGTTTTGAAAAATACGGCCATCGGAATTTGCGGCCTCCAATGTTCCGATCAAAGGCGCGTTGATCACCATCACTTTTGGATAGCGAGGGTTTTGCGCCCGAATCACAAACGGATTGTCCGCGGACGTCTTCGGAATTGCAACCGAATGGAGATTTTTGAAATACCCCAAAAGCGCGTGCAGCCGGCCGTCGGCATGCGCCATGTTCTCCTCACCCAGGGGAGACGCGCCGTCAATATCGTTTTCGTTTTGCTCTTTTTCAGTGCATTCAATAGCCATCACAACACCCCATGCGTCATCGGATCAACCGTTTCCCAAAGTACGACTCACTAAAAACGGGAGTACTGATATATAAATTATCAATGAACGATGTATGCCCTTATTGTGGCTTACCCGACAGAGAGAGCAAGACGCAGTTATGCACAACATCAGAAGGGAAAAAACAAGTTTGGTGAATAACGCACTTCTTATGTCACCCCCGCGAAGGCGGGGGTCCAGGTTCAGTTCTATTGTCAGACAAAAACCTGGATTCCCGCCTGCGCGGGAATGACAGAAAGCGACCTATTTCTGCATTCTTCACCAAATTTTTAACAGATGCGCTCATTGGAAGTTTAACCTCGTAAGCGGCTTACGAGGTTAAACTTCCTCATGAACTTTCGTTTGCTCTTCCAAAAATTCAAACACTTTTTCGTTGCGGAGCGCTCCTCGGAAATGCGCGCGGAGCGCCTCTCTATCAAGACGCCTTTTTTCATCCGAAGAGGCCGTCTGTAAAAACGCGTCAACCCGAGCATCAACGTCCCGATCATCCGGCGTGATTCCCTCGCGCCGCGCAATCGCGCGGAGCACCAGCGCTGATGCGGCCCGATCCGCGGCCTTGTCCGCGTTTTCCTTCAATAATTTCTCCTCGGTCTTCCCAACATGCAGGAGGTACTCGGTCCAGGCCATGCCGGAACTCTCAAGCGCCGAGCGATACTCACTGAGGAGCGCGCGGCATTCTTCGACAATCAGAACCTCGGGCATCTCGCCGAGAACCGAACTCCGCCGCATCTCCTCAAGAATCCGGTTGCGGAGGCGCAGCTCTTTATCGCGCTCCTTTCCGCGCCGGATACCGTCCTTTATTCGCGCCGTCAGATCCTCCATAGACGCAAAGTCCCCCAGGGAACGCGCAAATTCGTCCGTTGCCTCCGGAATGAGGCGTTCCTGTACAAGCTGCATAACCACGTGAAAATCAAGCGCTTTGCCCCTGAGAGCCGTATCGCGCCAATCCGGCGGCACCACAATTGTAAAATCCTTTTGGGCGCCAGCGGCCATCCCGATAAGTTCTTCTTCAAATCCCGGGATAAACCGCCCCCGTCCGAGAATAAACGGGTGATGACGCGACTCTCCCTGTTCGATTTTGACTCCGGCCTGGCGCGCGACAAAATCAATCTCTACCGCATCCCCTGTCTCAGCCGGACGGTCAACGGTAATCAAGGCCGCGCGCGATTCCCGAATCTCATCAAGGGCTTTGGCCATCTCCTCATCCGATATATCCGCATCCTTCTTCTCCGAACGGACGCGCCCTACGCGAATACGGTAATCGTCCGGCAAAGCCACCGATGGCGTCAAGGATAAAACAATTGTATACGCAAGGCCTTTCTGTCCGCCGGCCTCCGTCACCGCAATCTCCGGAGATCCCACGGCTGGGCAGTCCTCTGTTATTTTTCCCTCAAGAGTGAGTGCCTTGATAACATCTTGGTATGTTTTCCCGATCGCAATCTCCGCGCCCCTGCGCTCAAGAGACGCTTCACCCGCGACGCGGCGCACCGCGTCATATGGGGCCTTACCCGGGCGGAACCCGTCAATCGGATTTTCTTCCGACATCAAAACCGCCGCACGCGTGAGGTGCGGCGCGAACTCTTCGGGCGTCAGACGGACATCAATTTTCAACCGGGATTTAGGAAGAGAAGCGGCGGTGTGCGTCATAAAAACGCGAAATGTAAAACATTATGATTGTGAAGCATCGTTGAAGATAGCATTAATGCGATTCCTCTCCTCTTGCACTTCGAGAAGCGCGATGCGGTGTTTTCCCTCGTCAAAGAGAATGCCGAAATTGCCAAAAAATCCTTCTCGGCCGAGAATGCGAGGGGTCGTCGGGTCCTCGATAAATACAATTGGTATCTTACAAATTATTGCCCCGATAGCACAGCTCACGATATGTCGGTACCCGCTGAAGTGTGTCTCTCCAATGCCGCGAATGATCGTTTTGCGGCCTCGCGACAGGGGAATATTGAGAAGTACTGCGTCATGTGCGGGAGCGATGCTCGTGGTTGCGCCTGAGTCGATGAGGTAGACTCCGCCCACTTCTTTTTTATCCCGTCCGAAGAGAATAATTTCGGCTATCGGAAATGTCTCTAGCCGTCCATCCTCGCGAAAGCGGATGCCGTATGGAAGCACGAGCACACTCATAGGTGATAGACGACCGTTAGGCCCTTCGGAACGCTTACAAGCAATATTTGCTGCCACGTTTTTTCAGGAAGTCGCTCCTTTGCTTTTGTGAACGCCTCCACCGAATTTTTACCGACAGCGACAATTTTGCCGTTCGCGACAGCAACTTGCTTGCCGCCGTATTTCTTGATGTCAATGATGGGGAGTCTTGGCGTGCGCATGGTTGAAAAAAAGTTAATGAGAGGACGCTCCGTCCGCCATAACCGCCTCACTGACGTACGACCATAACGTAAGCGAGGCGAGACGGACGTGTAGGCGCCTATGGCGGAGAATTTTGACTTTCTTCCCTCACTACAAAATTACAGAAAAGGTACAAGCAGCAACGCGACAATATTGACGATCTTGATCATCGGATTGATCGCGGGGCCGGCCGTATCCTTGTACGGGTCGCCCACGGTGTCTCCGGTTACTGCGGCCTGATGCGCGGGCGATTTTTTTCCGCCGTAGTTGCCGGCCTCGATGTATTTTTTCGCGTTATCCCATGCAGCCCCGCCGGATGTCATGGAAATCGCGACAAAAAGGCCGGTGACGATGGAACCCACCAGGAGTCCGCCTAGCGCAAAACGCGCCTGTGCCCCAAAAAGCACCACCAAAAGAATCGGCACAAGAACCGGAATCAATGCGGGAACGATCATTTGTTTGAGGGCGCTTTTTGTCACAATATCAACCGCGCGGTGATACTCGGGTTTTGCGGTGCCCTCCATAATGCCTTTGATCTCGCGGAATTGCCGCCGCACTTCCTCAATCACCCCCTCGGCCGCTTTCCCGACTGCCCGCATGGCAATGGACGCGAAAAGATACGGCATCATGCCGCCGATAAAAAGCCCGATTAAAACATAGGGATCGCCCAAAGAGAAAACCGGCGCATCGACGAGCCCCAAAAACCCCGTTGATTCGGATGACACCCTCAATTCTTCGATAAATGAATGAAAAAGCACAAGCGCGGCAAGTCCGGCCGAGGCAATCGCGTATCCCTTTGTGACCGCTTTGGTCGTATTGCCCACGGCATCCAGCGCGTCGGTCACTTCCCGCACGTCTTCGGGAAGCCCGGCCATCTCGGCAATGCCGCCCGCATTATCCGTAATGGGGCCGAACGCATCGATCGCGACAATGATGCCCGCCATTGCAAGCATCATCATGGCCGCCACCGCAACGCCGTACATTCCGCCGCCGAAAAGAAATGCGATAAGGATACTTGCCGAAATGCCGATAATCGGAAGCGCCGTTGCCTCCAGCGAAAACGCAAGTCCCGTAATCATATTGGTCGCGTGTCCGGTCAGGGACGAACGGGCAATCGCGCGCACCGGACGGAAGCGTTTGGATGTGTAGTATTCCGTCGCCAAGACCATGAAGCCGGTGAGGGCAAGACCGGACAGCGCCGCAATGAAATAAGGAGCCACAAGAGCGCGCGCGTCGCGGAAAAGCATCGCGAGCACCGGCCAGAGAAGCGCGGCTGCGCTGACCGACGAGATCAAAAGCCCGCGATAGAGGCCCTGCATGATTTTTGAGGTCTCGCGGACGCGCACAAAAGCGCTCCCGAGCATTGACGCGACAATCGCGACCGAGCCGATAAGAAGCGGCAGCATGATGACGGATTCGTTCCCGGGATAAAGCAATGATCCGAGAAGCATCGCCGCAATAGCCGTCACCGCATATGTCTCAAACAAATCCGCCGCCATTCCGGCGCAGTCGCCGACATTATCTCCGACGTTATCGGCGATGACCGCGGGATTACGCGGATCGTCCTCCGGAATGCCCTGCTCCACCTTGCCGACAAGATCCGCGCCGACGTCCGCGCCTTTCGTATAAATTCCACCGCCCAGGCGCGCGAAAACCGACACAAGAGAACCGCCGAAACCAAGACCGACGAGCGTAGAAACGTCTCCGGTCAGCCAGTAAAAAACGCTCACTGTAAAAAGCGCAAGCCCCACAACCAGAAACCCGGTCACGGAACCGCCGAGAAACGCCGCGCGAAACGCGCGGGAAACGCCTGAGCGCGCGGCCTCGGCCGTACGGACATTCGTATCAACCGCCGTCATCATCCCGAGATACCCGGCGAGAGCCGATGCTCCGGCGCCCGCCAAAAACCCGACTGCGATGGTCATACTCTCAAGCGCGGTCCAGATCACAGCGAACAAAACCACGGCAACAAGAGCGATTGTCCTATTTTGCCGCCGGAGATACGCGCGCGATCCTTCCTTGATCGCGCGCCAGATCTCGAGCTGGGGCCCGCTGCCCACCGGATAGCGCCGGACAACGCTCATCAAAAACACGGCGTACGCGATGGATATTAAAGACGCGATAATGGGGAATAGTAGCATGATGAAAATGAAGTATGGAGTGAGTATTATGGTAATCCTTCATGGTCCCATCAACACCCCCGTTACATGCGTCATTGCGAGAAGTCCTGCTGCAGGACGACGAAGCAATCCAAAAGAAACACTGGATTGCCGCGCGCCCCCTCGCAACTCGGGGTCGCTCGCAATGACGGCTGTGAAGGATTACATATTATGGAACATAGTCGCCCATAATACATAATTCATATCCCATAATTCACCAACTATGAGCTGTCGCTCTCTGCGGCCTTAGGGCCATCAGATGATTCTGCCGGCCCTTCTGCGGCGGGTTTCACCGCTGGTCGCACGTCAATCTTCCATCCGGTCAGTTTGGCCGCAAGACGGACGTTTTGCCCGCCTTTTCCGATTGCAAGCGATAACTGATCCTCCGCAACCGTCACGGCCGCTTCTTTCCGGTCTGCATTCAGTTCGACGCCAAGCACCCGCGCCGGCGATAAACTGTTCGCCACAAACTCTCTCTCGTCTCCGGCCCATTCGATAATGTCTATTTTCTCGCCGTTTAGTTCGTGGATGACCGTCGAAACACGGACGCCTTTCTGCCCCACCATGGACCCGACCGGGTCCACGCCTTCTTCATGCGAGGTCACCGCGACTTTGGTTCGGGAACCGGCCTCGCGCGCCACCGCCTTGATTTCCACGGCGCCCGATGCGATCTCCGGCACTTCTATCTCAAATAATTTTTTCAAAAGGCGGGGGTGCGAACGCGAGAGAAAAACGCCCGATCCTTTGGGATTGCGCTCGACAGCGAGAATCATGGCCTTCAGACGCGTTCCGACCTGATAGCGTTCATTGGGAATCTGCTCCTCCGGAGGGAGGGCGGCGACCGCGCGGCCGAGATCAATAAAGACGGTCCGGCCCTCCATGCGCTGAATAATCCCGCTCGCAACCTCGCCCTCGCGGTTTTTGAACTCCTGAAAAATGGTTTCCCGCTCGATCTCGCGCAGGCGCTGGATAATCACCTGTTTTGCGGTCTGGGCCGCGATGCGGCCGAAGTCGTCGTGATACTCCAGGGGAAATTCGATCTCATCGCCCGCTTTCGCATCCGGATGGGTCGCTCGCGCCTCCTCAACCGTCAGGTGCTTCTCCGAATTAAAACGCACCTTCCGTTCTTCCATTTCAGCTCCGGCACTCTCTTCTCCGGGCCGCCCCGCGCCCTCTGCAGCACTGCCCACGACGTCCTTATCCCCGCCTCCGGCCGCCGTTGCCTCTTCCTCGTCCTCGTCAAAACGCACCATGGTTTCATCCACCACGGTCTTAATCTGTCGGACCTCGGCCTTGCCGGACGCCGGATCAAGCGAAACGCGAATCATCTGCCCGCGCTCGCCATAGTCGCGTTTGTACGCGGCGGCGAGGGCCATTTCGATGGTCTCGATAATTTGGTCCCGCGCAATACCTTTCTCATCAGCCAGCTGCTGAATGGCTTGTGTAAACGATTTAAGATCAAGCATGAAAAATAGTATATGTAAATATACAAATATACAATAGAATGGAAAGAGCCCTTGTGTCAATCGGCGGGACGGTAACCCCTTAACCCCCCCATCAACACCGCCGTTACATCCGTCATTGCGAGCGACCCCGAGTCTGTCGAGGGGGAGCGCGGCAATCCAGTATTTCTTCTGGATTGCTTCGTCGTCCTGCAGCAGGACTCCTCGCAATGACGACCCCTTTGGATTGATGTACTCACGCATGGGCCCACTATACCCTTTATGCACATTGATACCGTTTCTCCATATGTTATACTACACGATAGAGTATGAAATAGGCCGAAATTTTTTATGGCTTTTGCGCCGCTGCGAAAACTGAATATCTTTGCGGAGTGCCGCGCGCTACGATGGCGCCTGCGCGAATGTCCGCCGTTTCTTTTCCTCGTTATGGGAGGGATGACCATTTTCGGAATGCTTGCGACATATATTGTCGCCGCTGAATACGAAGAAGACGTCCAGATCCTGTCCGTCACCGGCGTCACCTTGGTCATGCTGATACTCGGCCACTTCATCACAACCGGATTTAACCGCATGGCCGAGGCAAACCGCATGAAATCCGAATTCATCGCCATCGTCTCCCACCAACTCCGGTCGCCCCTCTCCATTTTTAAGTGGACGCTCGACGTTGTCGGCCGCGGGATGACCAAAGACAGCATGGACAGAGGCCGCATTGACGCCTTCATGGAGACGCTCACCACGACCACGGAACAAATGATCCAGATGGTCAACTCCCTCCTTGACGTCAGCCGGATCGAAGTCGGAACGTTCTCCCTTAAAAAAGAGCGCTTTTCCCTAAACGACCTCACAGCGGAAATTCTGAACGGGTTTCGCCGCTATGTCGAAACCGCCCATATCACGCTTGAGTTTACCCCTGATCCGGGCTTACCGCCGATTTATGCGGATCGGGAACGTCTCGCGATGGTGATTCAAAATTTGATTGATAACGCCGTTAAATATACGCCCGGATCCGGCCGCATCGCGATTACCGCGCAGGCGGTTGCCCCGAATATGGATATGATCAAGTGGAGCATTAAAGACGAAGGACTTGGCATTCCTGACGACGACAAGCGCCACATTTTTGAGAAATTTTACCGCGCCGACAATGTCCGGCGTCATCATCCGCGAGGAAGCGGAATGGGCCTGTACATCGCAAGGGCCGTCATTGAGGCCACGGGCGGGACCATCGGCTTCCGGTCGTCGTCGGATGACGGGACGGACTTCTGGTTTACGCTGCCCGTGGAGAAGGCATAAATATCATACTTCCATGACAACAATACTTTTTATTGAAGACGAAAACGCGCTCCAAAGCGCCGCGACGTATGCGCTGGAAAAAGAGGGCTATACAATCCTCTCTGCGCTCGACGGCGAGACCGGGCTTGAACTCGCAAAAACAAAGAAGCCCGACATCATTCTCCTTGATCTCATTCTCCCTAAAAAGGACGGGTTTACGGTGCTCGCGGAACTCAAAAGCAATGACGCAACGCGTGATATTCCGATCATCATTCTCTCGAATCTCGAATCAAGCGCAGATGTTGAAAAAGCGCTTGCGCTCGGAGGCACGATCTATCTCGTGAAAGCGAGTTACAGTTTGAACGAGGTGATGAACAAGGTGCAGGAGGTGCTGGGGAAGAAAGCGAAATGAGGGTTGAAGAAACACAACTCAAAAATTTTTTGGGGGACTCCGGCATTATCACGCCTGCGGCCCTTCAAAAAGCCGTCAAAGAAGCCGAGGCCGCGGGAAAGCCCCTCCGCGACACGCTCCTTAACGGCGGCTATATTCCCGAGGAAGCCCTGCGGCGTCTCGAGGCCTACATCCTCGGCATTCCTTTTGTTGATCTGACGCGCGAGAAAATCGATCCGGACGTGCTCCGCAGCATTCCCGAACCCATCGCGAAAAAGCATAACATCATTGCTTTTAAGCGCGGCGAAGGGTCGCTCGAGGTCGCAATGCTCGATCCGGACGACCTCCAGACCATAGAGTTCATCAAAAAAAAGGAGGGCATCCGCATCCTGCCCCGCCTGACAACGCCGGAATCAATCAAAAGCGCGCTCCTCCAGTATCAGAAGACCCTGGAAGCGGAATTCGGCGATATCATCACCAAGGAGTCCGGAGCATTAACCGTCGCCGCGCATACCGAAGAGGCCGAACCCGAAGACCTCAAAAAGATGGCCGAGGACCTCCCGATCATCCGGATCGTGGACACCCTCGTCCGCCACGCCATTTTACAGAGCGCATCGGACATCCACATCGAGCCGCTGGAAAAAGAAGTGCTCGTCCGCTACCGCATTGACGGAATTCTCCACGAAGCCATGGTGCTGCCGCGCCAGGTTGCACCGGGAATTGTCGCGCGGATCAAAGTCATGTCCAATCTCCGGCTTGACGAGCACCGCCTTCCGCAGGACGGCCGCTTCAAAATAGAAACCGAGGAGTACAAAATTTCCTTTCGCGTCTCCATCCTGCCCGTCTATACCGGCGAGAAAATCGTGCTCCGGCTCCTGCCGGAATCCGGGCAAAAATTCACCCTGGATGAACTGGGCTTCTGGGGATTGAATCTCGAACGCATTGAACACGCCATCAAACGGCCAACCGGAATCATTCTCGCCACCGGCCCCACGGGCTCCGGGAAAACCACGACTCTCTATACCGTGCTCGAGATGCTCAACTCCCCCCGCGTCAACATCTCGACCATCGAGGATCCGATCGAGTACCGCATGCCCCGGATCAACCAAAGCCAGGTTCACGCCGATATCGGATTCACATTCGCCAACGGCCTTCGGTCACTCCTCCGCCAGGATCCCAACGTTCTGATGGTCGGCGAAATCCGCGACAAGGAGACCGCCGCGCTCGCGATCAACGCTTCACTCACCGGGCACCTGGTTCTCTCCACGCTCCACACCAATTCCGCGGCCGGAGCCCTCCCCCGGCTTATTGATATGGGTATCGAACCGTTTCTTATCGCCTCGACTGTAAGCGCGATCATTTCCCAGCGCCTTGTCCGGCGCCTCTGCGAAGAAAAAGACGTCTATACTCTGTCAGAGCCGGAACAGGCCGCCCTCAGCAAAGACGTGCCGATTGAGGCCATGATCGAACGCTTGAAAAAGGAAAAAGTCATCGGCCCCAAAGCCGCGCCGGGTGCCATCGAATGGGCGCGACCGCGGCCCTCGGACGATTGCCCGGAAGGATACAAAGGACGCATCGGCATCCATGAAGTGCTTGAAGTAACGCCGACAATCAGGGAACTCATCATGAAAAACGAAGACGCGGAGCGCATCAACAAACAAGCCGAAGACGAAGGGATGATCTCGATGCTGACCGAAGGGATCATCCGCGCGGCCCAGCACGTCACGTCCATTGAGGAAGTGTTGAGGGTGACAAGAGAATAAAGAATGAAGTATGGGATAGGTATTATGAATTATGGGAAAACTCCGAACCCATAATACATAATACAAACCCCATAATTCATCTGCTAGTGCGCCATTGTCATCGCCCAGACGCGCCGCGCTCCGGAATTCTTTAACAGGAGCGCCGCTTCTTCTAAAGTGGCGCCGGTGGTGCGGATATCGTCAAAAAGAATAATTGTCCTTCCGACCGCCGCATCCCTGTCCCGCAGCGCAAACGCGGCGCGCACATTGGCGCGACGCGCGTCCCCGCCAAGCCCCGCCTGCGGCGCAGTACGCAGAACGCGCGCGAGAAGCGATGAATGATAATGCGCGCCGATGATGCCCGCAAGGCGCCGCGCAATCAGATCCGACTGGTTGAAACCGCGGGTCCGCTCTCTTTCGGGATGTATAGGAATGGGTGTCAACACCGCATCAGGCGGCAGCAAGGTCCCGTGATCTTTCAGATAAACGTAGAAGAACCGCGCCATGGGATCGGCCAAAGCAGTAAAGCGTTGATACTTGAGCGCATGGAGCATGGTACGCACGCGTGGCTCGGCATAAGAAAGAGGCGAGAAAAATAGATCAACAGCAGTCCGCCTCCGGCACGCCCGGCATGTGCGTCCGGCCGGTATAGACCGCACAGGAGGACGCAACAGGCCGCAACGAAAACAGGACGGCGGAATGCACTGCATTGCGGCCATGCATGCCGCGCACCAGGCGGATCCCTCGCGCCCGCAAAAAATACAGGAGAGGGGGAACAACAAGTCGAGGACAAATGTTTTGATGCACTGTATCCGCGGAGGAAGCATCATATTCATGAATTATGGGTTATGAAGTATGTATTATGGAGTAGAAATCACTATATGACTATACATTCCATGTAGCTCTCATAGCCCTATTTAATGACCGCTTAATACGCGTTATGTTCCCTTTGGCCGTTCGCAATCCATTGAGAGAGGCTACCTTTCCCTCCCATTATTCATAATTCAAACCCCATAATTCCGATTTTATGTCTCTCCTCAAAAAACTCTCCTTGCCCGACTTTTCACTAAAATCCATTTTCGGCGGCCGCTCCGGCCGCGTCGCCGGCATTGATATTGGAAGCTATTCGGCCAAAGTGGTACAATTACGGAACGAGGGCGGCCGCGCGATCCTCGAGACGTACGGAGAGCTCGAAACAAAAGGGTATTTCCAAAAAGACGAAGCCAGCGGACGCAACACGTTTCTCTTTCTCTCCGACAACGAAATCTCCACGCTGATCGCAGACCTTGTGAAAGAATCCGGAGTCGCCGCGGATTCGGCCGTTTTCGGCATCCCGCTCGCGACGAGCTTTATCACCACATTCCCGTTTCCGCGCCTGTCCGTCAAGGAAATAGAGCAGGCGCTCCCGTATGAAGCGCGCAAATACGTCCCCATTCCGCTCTCGGAAGTCATTCTTGACTGGGATGTCTTTGAGTCGCCGGATGTACCAGATCAGGTGACCGTGCTCCTGGCCGCGGTCCCGGTCCAGGTCGTTGAAAAAATCAAGCGCATTGCCGAAATGGCCGGAATCGCGGTCCGCGCCTTCGAAGTCGAGAGCTTCAGCGCCATCCGCGCGATTGCCGGAGAGGAAGATCCGGTCACCGCGATCATTGACATGGGACACCGCTCAACAAGTGTTATTGTTGCGGAAAAAGCGGTGCTGCGCATGTCGCGCAATATCACCCAGGGAGGACAGCACATTACACGCGCGCTTGAGCGTGGACTCGGCGTCAGCGAAGAGCGTGCCGAGGCAATTAAACGCGAGGTCGGCCTGAGCGACAAAGCCGAAGAGCGGGAAATTGCCTCTATTATTACGCCGTTTTTTTCGGCCCTCGCAACGGAAATCAGCCGGCTCGTCGCCATTTACAACCGCAAATCCTCCGCAAAGGTGCAGAAAATTGTCCTGACCGGAGGCGCGTCCAATCTGAAGGGCGCCGTGGACTATGTTGCGGCAAACCTTGCACTGGAGGTTACGCGCGCGCACCCGTTTTCCCGCGTTGTCGCGCCGGCCTTCATTATGCCCATGCTCCGCGAAATCGGTCCGAATCTCGCAACGGCAACAGGCCTTGCGCTCCATGAAATGAAAAGACGGTAAGAATCAGATGGGTTATGGGATATGAATTATGTATTATGGGTTCGGAATTTTCCCATAACCCATAATACATACCCCATAATACTAGTTTTATGCCCACCCTTTTTGCCAAACACATTCCCTCCGCATCGGAAAAAACCGCGGCGGCATTTCATATCCGCTATATGTCGCCGTTTGTGCTGCTCGGCATCGGCCTCTTGATCGCGGTTCTTGCGGCCTACGGCGTCCTCATTTTTATCGCCAACGCAAAAAACAATACTCTCGACCGCCTGGGCCAGGACATTCGCGCCAAAGTGACTGAATTTCCGCCGGCGGAAGTCAATGAAATCTTCCTTGTCGCCGAGCGCCTCACGCAGCTGCGCCAGTTCATCCGCAGCCATATCTTCAGCACCAACGCTCTCCGACTGCTGGAATCAGAGACATATCCGGGCGTGCGTTTTAACGATTATTCATTTTCCGCGGCCGATCGCATAATCAGACTGCAGGGAACGGCGGACGGATTTACGCTCATCGCGCGTCAGATCGCGCTTTTGGAGGGAAATCCGCACATTGAAAAAATCGGTTTCGGGGGGCTCAGCCGCGACGCCTCCGCGGTCTCTTTCTCCATCGTGATCACATTTAAGCAGTCCCTTACGGAACTCGGCGCCCTTTAGACGCCGTTGAAAAGTCATTGCGAGGAGTCAGACGACGAAGCAATCCAAATCCTGGATTGCCGCGCGCCCCCTCGCAGCTCGGGGTCGCTCGCAATGACGGATGGAGGATTTTTTAGCGATTTTTTAGACGCCAGTCCTCTTTTTTTCCTTCCTATGCAAAACATTCTCACCGCGCTTTTTGGCGGCAGCGCCATTCTCATCGGCATCTTCAACATCTACCCCTTGTGGACGTATTACCAGACGGCCCGCGCCGAGGAGCAGGGTATCCGCCGTCTGGCCGCGGAACTGGATGAGCTCGCCCTTATCCGCCAAAAAACCCTTTCAACGATTGACGAACTGCCGGAAAAAGATCGCGTCGCGCTTGACAACACCATTCCGACCGAATCGCGGAAAACCGAACTTGTGATGTGGTTTGAATACAGTGCCGGACGAAACAGCATTATTCTGTCCTCAATTGAATTCGCCGATGCGAGCGCGGGAAGCGGCGCCGGAGCACAACCCCGGGCCGGACGGACTGACCCGCAGGAAAAAGTGGTTGCGCGCAAAACGCGGCTGGAAACCGTCAACCTCGACGTCCAGGGCCGGTATGAGGCCGTCAAGGCATTCATGAAAGACATTGAAACAAGCCTCCGGCTTTTGGACGTCGAAAAAACGACGATTGCTGCGTCGGAAGAGTCGCCCGGAATCATCAACACAAACATCACCGTCAATTTTTATTATCAACAGCAGAAATAGTCGGAAAGCCATGGATACCCTCAAGCCCCCCCAACCAACACCCGCGAGTACCGTCTCGATGCGGAAAAAACCAAAACAGCAGGGACTGCTGATTGTTCTGCTGTTGTTCACCGCAGTCGCGGGCTTATGGTGGTATTTCAGCCCTCTTATTGCGGATCTCGAGCGCGAAAGCGAGAAAGAAGATCTTGACCTTCTTATTGCTCCGCTCCGCCCGCTCAAGGATATCGCCCTTGATACTGCGGTCTTCGATGATCCCCTGCTCGAAAAACTTGTCCGACCCGTGATACCCCCGCCCCCGCCACTTCAGAAGGGACGCGCAAATCCGTTTCAGTAATGGAACATCTATAAAGACATGCGCTTATTAAAGACATGCGCTCATTTTGTCATTGCGAGGAGTCAGACGACGAAGCAATCCATATCCATAACGCAGAAATTCTGGATTGCTTCGCCTTCGGCTCGCAATGACGGTCGAAATGGATTGCCGCGCGCCCCCTCGCAGCTCGGGGTCGCTCGCAATGACGGATGGAGGATTTTTCTAACCCCTAATGCCTAAATCCTAACGCCCATTCCATGACCAAAACCTATCTCGACATCCTTATTGAAAAAAAGGCGATCTCCGTAAAAAACCTCCGGCTTCTTCAGAAGCGGTCTGAAGCGGAAAAAATGCCCTTAGACGCGCTTCTTATCGAAGCTGGCGTTGCCGAAAATGCGATCATTGAGGCAAAAAGCGCGACCAGCGGTTTCCCGATCCGGCAACTGATGCCAGGAGAAATCGAGACCATCCCTGATCAGGCGTTCAAAGCGATTCCCGAAGAGTCAGCCGCCCACTACCAGATGGCGCCCCTCGGCCAAAAAAACGGCTACATGGAGATCGGGATGGTCAACCCGGATGACATTGCCGCGCACGAAGCGCTCAAATTCATCAGCGCGCAGACCGATATGCCGATTCGCATATACATCATTGCGCCGTCGGCATTCGCCGACATCCTGAAGCGCTATGGCAGTTTAACCGGAGAAGTCGGCAAGGCGCTCGGAGAATTCAAAAAAGAATATGAATCGCTGTCCGAGACCGTCCGCATCGAGCGCGAACAGCCCGCGGTCATCATCGAGGACGCCCCGATCACGAAAATGTTTGCCGTGATCCTGCGCCACGCGGTCGAGGGCCGCGCCTCGGACGTCCACATTGAGCCCACGCGCGAGAACGTGCGCGTGCGTTTTCGCGTGGACGGAGCGCTCCACACGAGTTTGCTCCTGCCGCCCCAGGTGCATTCAGCCATCGTCACGCGCATTAAGGTTCTGACGAGCTTAAAAATAGACGAGACGCGGATTCCGCAGGACGGACGGTTCCACGCCGAAATCGTGGGCCGCGCGATTGACTTTCGCGTCTCCACGTTTCCGACGGCCCTCGGCGAGAAAGTCGCGGTCCGCATCCTCGATCCGACCACAGGCGTTACGTCGCTCGACGATCTCGGCATTGAGGGGGACAATCTGGACAAAATCCGCGCCGCAATCCGGAGGCCTTACGGCATGATCCTCATCACCGGCCCGACGGGATCGGGGAAATCCACAACGCTCTACGCCCTCCTCAATATCCTCAATGACGAAAAAGTCAATATTGTCAGTTTGGAAGATCCGGTGGAATATTACATCAGCGGCATCAGCCAATCCCACGTGCGCGCCGAGATCGGTTATACCTTCGCCACAGGCCTCCGGCACATTCTCCGCCAGGATCCGGACATCATCATGGTCGGCGAGATTCGCGACAAAGAAACCGCGGCCCTCGCGGTGCACGCCGCGCTCACCGGTCATCTCGTCCTTTCGACTCTTCACACCAATAACGCCGTCGGCGTGATCCCCCGGCTCATTGATATGGGCGTTGATCCGTTTCTCATTCCCGCGACACTGATCCTTGCGGTTGCCCAGCGGCTTGTCCGGCGTCTGTGCCCGGATTCCCGCGGCGAAGTTCCTTTGGATGGCGCAATGAAAGAAACATTGATGTCCGATATACGCACCATGCCCGATGCGGTGCAAAAAAACCTCATGGCAGCCCTTCCGCCCGCGATTTACGAGCCCCAGGTCTCGGCGTCATGCCCCAAAGGCACGCGCGGACGCATCGGACTTTTCGAGATGCTCGCAATGACACCGGAGCTTGAAAAAATCATCATCACCGCGCCCTCGGAAGCGAATATCATAGCGGAGGCCAAGCGTCAAGCAATGCTCTCGCTCCGCCACGATGGCATTTTGAAGGTGCTTCATGGTAAGATTGGTTTTGAGGATTTGCTGGAGACGACTTAATCGGAATACGAGTTAGAAACTGTTGAAAAAGCCTTCCATCCGTCATTGCGAGCGACCCCGAGTTCATCGAGGGGGCGCGCGGCAATCCAGTGTTTCTTGTGGATTGCTTCGTCGTCTGACTCCTCGCAATGACGATCACTTTGGATTGCGGAGCCTCGTATGACTTTTTCAACGATTTCTTAAAAACCTATGCCCAAAGACGACGCGCCAAAAAAAATTCTGATCGTTGACGATGATCCTTTCATCGTTGATATGTATGTGCTCAAATTCAAGGATCAGGGCTTTGAGGTTGAAATCGCCTCAGACGGCAAATCCGGCTGGGAAAAAGTCCAAAAGTTCGCGCCGGATCTCATTCTTCTTGATGTTGTCATGCCCTCGGTGGACGGCTTTGACCTCCTGCAAAAAATCAAAAGCGGCAAGAGCCCCGCAAAAATCATTCTCCTGACGAATCTCGGACAAAAAGACGATATTGAAAAAGGCCGGCAGCTCGGCGCGGACGACTATCTTATCAAAGCGCACTTTACGCCGACGGAAATCGTGGATAAAGCCAAAGAGATACTGGGAATAAAGAAAAACTGATTGGCCAAAAGAATCGCCGGAGCTCTCCGGCATAAAAAGAATTAGGGAAGATGAATTTTTCTCTTACATACCGTCTAAAAAGCCTCCTATCCGTCATTGCGAGCGACCCCGAGTCTGTCGAGGGGGCGCGCGGCAATCTCCGCCTACGCTGAAGCTACGGCGGACAAGCAGGCCTCTATCCTCACCATGTGTACTTTATGCTTGCCCGCCGAAACCTTGTGAAGGCGGGGATTGCGGAGCCTGTCCCGAGCGAAGCGAAGGATCGTCTGACTCCTCGCAATGACCTTTTTAAACGGTTTCTTATCCATAATTCATAATACAAACCCCATAATACATTCGTCATGCCCTCCAAACACAATTTCGACGAGCTTTTTTCGGAAGTCGTTAAACAGCAGGCCTCGGATCTCCATATCACCGTCGGGCGGCATCCGATGCTCCGCGTGGAAGGCCATATCCTTCCGCTGCCGAACCATCCGGTTATGACACCGGACATCGCGCAGGATTTTATTTTTGCGATGATCACCGAAGAGCAGCAGCGCGAGTATCTCCAGGAGAAAGAGCTTGATTTTACATACAGTTTCCGCGATCGCGCGCGTTTTCGCGTCAATCTTTTCCACCAAAGAGGATTCATGGGCGCCGCGCTCCGCCTCATCCCACCTTACATTCGCAACTTCGAGGAGCTCAATCTCCCGCAAATCCTTAAGGACTTCACGAACCGCCAGCAGGGATTCTTTCTCTGCGTGGGCCCCACCGGGCATGGAAAATCAACCACCCTCGCCGCAATGGTGCAATACATCAATCAAACGCGCCAAGACCATATCATTACGATCGAAGATCCGATCGAATATCTTTTTACGTCCGACCAGTCAATCGTGGTGCAGCGCGAAATCGGCAGCGACACAAAAAGTTTTGGCAGGGCCCTCCGCTCGATGTTTCGCGAAGACATTGACATCGCGATGATCGGCGAGATGCGGGACGCCGAAACCATTGCGACGGCCGTCACCGCGGCCGAAACCGGCCATCTCATCTTCTCGACGCTGCACACCAACAACGCGGCCCAGACCATTGATCGCATCATTGATACGTTCCCTCCGGCGCAGCAAAGCCAAATCCGCTCGCAGCTCGCGCTTGTGCTCATCGGCATCGTCTCCCAGCGGCTCGTCCCCCGGATATCGGGCGGGCTCATTCCCGCGATCGAAGTGCTTGTTGCCACCCCGGCGATACGGAATCTCATCCGCGAAAATAAAGTGCATGAACTCGATCTTGTGATTGATACGGGCGCGGAAGAGGGCATGATCAGTTTGAACAGGTCCCTTGCCGATCTCGTGCGCCGCGGAGAGATCGCAATGGAACACGCCCTGATGTATGCGACCGACGCGAAAGACCTGGAGAATCTGATGCGGTAAGACGAAGCATGCCCGTCTATTCTTACAAAGCGCGGACAAAAGAGGGTGAAGATCGCACCGGCTCAATCGAGGCATCCTCCAAAGACGCGGCGATCGAGCGCCTTATAGAAAACGGCTGGCTCGTTACGTCCGTTGAGGAAGCCGCGCGCGGACCGGTTGTCTTCTCCGTCCACCTCAATTTCCGCCTGACCCCGCGCGTCCGCCAGAAAGACCTTGTCGTCTTCACCCGCGAGCTCGCCGTCCTCTTTACCGCGCACGTGCCCATACTCGAAGCGCTTGAGACGCTTGCGCGCGAATTCCTCCGCCCGTCCTTCCAGGAGGTGCTCCGCATCCTTGCCAACGACATCAAGGGCGGCTTAGTGCTCTCCCAGGCCATGGCGAAGCACCCGGACGCTTTCTCGCCGTTTTACGTCAGCATGGTCCGCTCCGGCGAAGAATCCGGACAGCTCCTGCTTGTTTTCACGTATCTGGCCGAATACCTGGAGCGCTACCAAAAACTCGTCATGAAGGTGCGAAACGCCATGCTCTACCCCGCGTTCATCATCGCCGCATTCATCGGCGTCATCATCATCATGATGGTCGTCGTGATTCCGGATCTCATTCCCATTTTCGAGGAACTCGGCGAAAAACCGCCCATCTTCGTCCGGCTCGTTTTCTTTCTTTCCGCATTTCTCCGTAAGTGGGGCATCTTCGTCGCGCTTCTCGCCTCTGCCGGAGGCGTATGGGCCTGGCGCTGGTCAAGAACCCCCAAAGGAAGAGGATATGTGGATCGCCTGATCCTCCACTCCCCGATTATCGGAGTTCTTTTCCGCAAATTTTTCGTTGCGCGCCTCACCGACAATCTCCGCACCCTGATCGCCGGAGGCATTCCCATCCTTCATGCGCTCGATATTTCGGGCGATGTCGTCGGCAACAGGGTGTACCAGGACGCCATGATACACGCTCAGGATGTCGTCAGGGGGGGCGGCACGGTCGCAGCCGCATTTGAGGATACCCCGGAAATTCCGGCGCTTGCGACCCAGATGATCCGCATCGGCGAGACATCCGGACGCCTGGATGCGATATTGGAGAATCTCGCGATGTTCTACCGCCAGGAGGTAGAGATTGTTGTAGACAACCTCGTCGCACTCATCGAACCCGCGCTCCTTGTGGTTTTGGGAGGCGGCATCGGATTTTTCGTTATCTCCATCCTCGGCGCGCTCTACAATGTGGTGGGGAAACTATAAATGTATTATGGGATTGGTATTATGTATTATGAAAACGATGGTTGCAGCAACGCCATAATTCTCCCCGGTTGTCACCCCCGCGAAGGCGGGGGTCCAGGTTTTCCTTTGGTCGGAGTGAAAAAAACCTGGATTCCCGCCTGCGCGGGAATGACAGAAAGAAAGGAATTTCCATAATACATAATACAGATCCCCTAACCCCATCCCCATGTGGATAACTCCCGTTTTGACTCTGCCGATTCGTCCTTCTATAATGGATAAAGGTCGAACATTCTTTCTTTATTTATCAATCAAAATCATAAAAAGTCGTCACTAATAAAACTAATTTCGTTCTATGAAAAATTTCTTTAAGCAAAGAAAAGGTTTTACGCTTATTGAGCTGCTCGTTGTCATCGCGATCATCGGAATCCTCGCCTCTATTGTCCTCGCATCTCTCAATCAGGCGCGCCGGAAATCACGCGATGCGCGGCGCATTGCGGATGTTAAACAGATTCAGCTGGCGCTTGAACTGTATTTTGATGATAACCAGACATATCCCGCCGGTACGGGTATAGGAAATTTGAGCGTACTTTCAACAGGAGGATATATGACCGCTGTTCCGGCGGAACCCTTAGCCGCGGCCAATCCGTATCACTATCAGCAATGCGGCACCACAAGTTATCATTTGGGCGCATCATTGGAGGATGGTGGCCATGCGGCCTTGGATCAGGACTTGGAGACGGCGCCGGCTGTATGCGCCACGCCCGCGTGGGCGGCGGATGGTGTTGCATGTACGGGGGCGGCCACGGCAAATACCCATTGTTACGATGTAGCCCCATAATTACCGGCGTCGTTACACATGACACTAGTGTTGTATCTTGCCTCAGGGGTATTAGGTCTCATTGTCGGCAGCTTCCTTAATGTTCTGATCATTCGCGTGCCAAACGCAGAGACAATACGCGGGCGGTCGCAATGCCGGACGTGCCGAAAAACTCTTCGCTGGCATGAATTGATTCCGGTTTTAAGTTTTGCGCTACAAAAAGGACGGTGCCGATCTTGCGGTGCCGTCCTTTCGCTGCAATATCCGCTGGTGGAATCAGGGACTGCGCTGGCGTTTACCGTCGCGACGTTTTTTTTAATTCAATCATGCGGTGGTACGCCTATGCCTGCCATCGAAGGCAATCCATTGCTTTTTTGCTCCTCGTCTTTTTCCTTTATTTTAACTCTTACGGGAATTTTTGCTGCGACCGCAGCCGCAATCGTCATTATTGTTGTTGACCTCCGCGACTATATTATTCCGGACGGCGCGGTTTTGATTCTTCTCGCCGCAGGCATCATGCGCATCGTCTTATCCGTCATCGGTCCATTCGCGCCTTCCTCACTTTCTATAATTATCCCGGAGCTTGCGGCCGCATCGGGTGCCGCGCTTTTTCTCGGAAGCATCTGGTTTTTCTCCCGGGGCCGCGCCATGGGTTTCGGCGACATCAAACTGGTTTTTTCAACGTCCCTTATCGCCGGATTCCCTTTGGCCATTGCCGCGTTGATTTTTTCCTTCTGGCTCGGCGGAATCGCCGGACTTGCGCTTCTCGTCCTCGGCCGTAAAAATCTTAAAAGCAAAATCCCGTTCGGCCCGTTTATCATCCTCGGCGCAGTAGCCGCGTTGGCCTTTGCGCCGCAAATTCAACAGATATGGGGATGGTAATATGAGCGTCATTGCGAGGAGGCCTGCCGCAGGACGACGAAGCAATCCATATCCATAAACACAGAAATTCTGGATTGCTTCGTCGTCTGACTCCTCGCAATGACGGTTGAAATGGATTGCCGCGCTCCCCCTCGACCAACTCGTGGTCGCTCGCAATGACGGCTGTGAGGACTTACCCTTTCTCATAATACATAATTCATACCCCATAATTCATTTCTCCCATTGCCCATCAACCTTCCGGTCCTTTATAATAGAATTATGACCCGCCCATACATTGTCCCGTCCCACAGCGGCTATACCGCCATTGAGATGGTTGTTGTAGTGTCCATGGCCACCATTCTCATTGCGACCCTTTTGGTGCGCTTCACCCCCATTCACGAAAATATCGCGCTAAACTCCACAATGCACCAACTCCTCCTCGACATCCGCCGCGCCCAAAACATGGCCGTCGCCGTCACACGCACCGGGCCGGTGCTTGCGCCCGCGCGGCGCTTCGGAATGCGTCTTTCCAGCGTCCCCGGTTCCAACACATCTTATGCGCTTTTCGCCGACGGCGCGGGCGGAACCGCAAACAACCAGTATGACGCGCCCGGAGAGCGCATCGGAAGCGATAAACTATTAGAGGGCGGAATACGCGTCACGTCTCTCTCCGGCGGAATCCCGGTTTTGGATCTCCTGTTTTACGCGCCGGAAGGAATCCCGGTGTTTTTTGACGGGTCCGGCAATCCGATTGTCACGAACGTCATGACGATAGTGTTAAGTTCCCCGTCCGGCGCGCGCACCCGCACAATCACTGTGCGCATCACCGGACAGGTGGACGCGCAATAAAAATAAGTATGAATTATGGGATTGGTATTATGTATTATGGATTTTACGTACCCGTAATACATAATTCATATCCCATAATTCTCCTTTGCCTTACGCCTTCCGTCATTATGCATAAGACCCCCGCTCAAAAATCTGCAACGTCAAACCGCCATGGTTTCACCATCTTAGAAACCATTGTTGCGTTTGCGGTCATGCTCGGGGCTCTCGCCGGGCCGTTGACGCTGATTATTTTCGCGCTTCCCCGCGCTGCCGCGGCCAAAAACAAGATCATTGCGCTGCATCTTGCCCAGGAAGGCATTGAACTCGTCCGCCTCATCCGCGACAATAACGTCCTCTGCGACTATCTTGACGGCAATCCACAAGAGAGCTGGCCGTGGACGTCCAATCCCCAGACCGGCGGCACCGGCCATGGCGCTCAATTTGCAAACGCGGACTACCGCATCAGCGCATTTGATACCCAGGATAAAACCTGCGGCGGCGCAACCGTTATCCAGCCAAGGCCCGAGCCCGGAAGTCCCAACCTCTTACTCCGCCTGGATCCCGCCAGCGGATTCTACCAATACGATACGGGACCGGAGATGATTTTTAAACGCCGCATCACCATTCAAACGGGCGCGGGCGTCGCCAATCCCGATGCCGGCATCACGCCGGAGAACCAGATGGACATTGTCGCGCGTGTCTCCTGGACCGAACGCAACCAGACCAAGGCCATAGAACTGAGAGAAAGATTGTATAATTGGAGATAGCGGGCGGATGTATTATGGGGTTGGTATTATGTATTATGGATTTTAGGAATACCCGTAATAGTAACCTTTCGTAACCTCATTAATAACTGTTTAATATGTGTCATTGCGAGGAGTCAGACGATCCTTCGCGGAGTTTATCCTGAGCATAGTCGAAGGGCTCGGGACAGGCTCCGCAATCCAGAAAATCCTGGATTGCCGCGCGCCCCCTCGACGGACTCGGGGTCGCTCGCAATGACGGCTGTGAGGGATTACCCGTAATTCGCACTTCATACCTCCTCTTTGTTTCACACATTGCATCATTATGCGCGAGACCCCCGCTCAAAAACCTGCAACGTCAAACCGCCACGGTTTCACCATCATTGAAGCGCTCATCGCGACGGCAATTTTTAGCGTTGCGGCGACGCTGATTGTCGGAATCATGGTTTCCGCAATCCGCGTCCGGCGCAAAATCGGCGATATCCAGCGCGTGCAGGATACGGCGCGCTTCGGTACGGAACTCATCACCAAAGAAATGCGCGTCGGCGATACATTCCGTCTCGACCAGACGACCTGCGGCATCGGAGCCCCGGAGACGGAAATTTATTTCATCACATATAATAACATCACGGACGCGCGCGAGCAGAGGATCTATTTTCTGAATGCCGCGGGTGTGATCATGCGCATCACCGCGCCCGAGACCCCGGCCCTGAACAACAGCGCCTGCCCAAGCGCCCTGGCCTTTACTCCGGATAGCATCGCCATCGAGAGTTTGCGCTTCCGTCTGCGCGGACAAACGCCCGGCCCGACTGACGGACAACCGTATGTGACCATCGCCCTGACCGCGCGCGCGGCAAACCCGGCTGTCGCGTCCGCCTCGCGCATGAGAACGCAAACAATGATTGTGCAGAGGTTGAGAGACCTGTAAGATGGGTTATGGGGCTTGTATTATGAATTATGGACTTTAGGAATACCCACAATACATAATTCATATCCCATAATTCTTCTCCATTTCACGCATTTCACCGTCATGCAGAATGCCGCCTTAAATCGCCAGAGCGCAATACAACAACGGGGTCTCACCCTCATTCTTGCCGTTGTCATCCTTGCTGCGATTCTCGCGATCGGGATTTCCATGGCCGCGGTTGTTGTCGGCGAATTGACGCTTGCGCGCGACATCGGCAAGTCGTTCCACGCGCTCTTTGCCGCGGACCAGGCGCTTGAACGCACATTCTACAATGACCGCGTCCTCAACATTTTCCCCGCGTGGACCACTGTGGAGCCGACAATCTCGATCCTTCTCCCCGACGGAAGTCAATCGTGCTATAATGCAATTGTCATTAAAAACGGCGCCACGGACATTATCGGCCGCGGATTCTATGACTGCCGGGCCGGAGCGCAAAAAGTACAGCGGACCCTGCAGGCGACCTATGCGCTTCCTCCGGGCTTCCCGCCTGCGCCGCCCGGTCCTCCGCCAGGCCCTCCACCGCCACCCACCCCTGGCCCAGGACCCCAACCGCCTCCGGTTCCTGTTGCCGTCATCAGAAACACCGCCGGAACGCCGATTGCGCGTTTTGACGAAAACGGCGATCTCACGCTTCTTGGCGCGCTAGTCCAATCCTCCGGTGCGCTCCCGTCAGCTGACGACTTCCGCATCCAGAATTCCATTGGCGACGACGTCGCTTTTATCACCGCAGACACGGGTACTCTCCATATTGACGGATTATTCAATCCGGGCACGACCGTATTCCCCGTGCCTGGACCGGATGATTTTGTCCTGTTCAATACGGCGGGTGATATCACGGCGCTCATCACCAGTGCAGGAGAGATGTATATACGCGGAGTATTGTTTGAGAATGGGATACCGTAGAAATTAAAAGGTCAAAATGTAAAAGTCAGAGGTGCATGTTAAAGGTCAAAAAATAAAATCCCTCCCGGCCTCCCTTTGGCAAAGGGAGGAGTTGTAACGCCTCACGGCATCATTAAAAATCGCTTAATATGTGTCATTGCGAGGAGTCAGACGACGAAGCAATCCAGAAAAGCCCTGGATTGCCGCGCGCCCCCTCGACGGATTCGGGGTCGCTCGCAATGACGGATATGAGGAATTACAAGGAGTTTCTTCCCCCTTTGAAAAAGGGGGATTAAGGGGGATTTTATTCCAAAATTCTTCGCCCTCCTTATGAACCACAAATTTCCCCATTTCACAATTTTTATTGCAGGCATCACCGTTCTTATCGTGGCGGTCATTATATTCGGTGTCACCGATATCCCCAGAAGCGCGGCCCAGACCGGCGGCGTACAGGTCCGCGGGAATAATTTAACGGTGCCAGGGTCTCTCGGTATCGGTATAATAACTCCGGGGGCGAAGCTGCATGTGGTTACGCCGAACAATACAGATCTAGACCAGCCGCGATTTCTTTCCGGCGGAGCAGCCGGAACATGGAATGAGATTATACTCGGTTCTACCTTCGGCGCGCCATGGTACAACAGCGCAATTTTGAGGTATTTCAACGGCGCCAGCATTCCCGCAAACTCGAGGCTTGCCATTTTTAATGCCGGAGATCCCGACATTCTTGGAATCAACATCATCGGCGGAGGCAACATCGGAATCAATACGGCCACCCCCGGTGGCATGGGCGACGGTGGAACTCCACGGATACTACAAGTGCATGGCGGCGCAGGATACGGTTTAGAGATTCTTAGCTCGTCAGCAACTGCGAATAATTCCTACATGGGAATCATCTCATTCGGCTCCACCGCGCTCACCGGAGCCGAGAAACGCACGGGCCTCATCTCAAGCACAAAGCGGAGTGGATCCGCAACCAGTCCGACCGGAGATCTCCAATTTTGGACCGCGAACGGTGGAACGCCGACCGCGAAAATGACGATTGATGCCGCGGGAAATATCGGCATCAATAAAACTAGTCCATCCGGCCGCCTACACATCAAAGCAAATAGCGACGCCTGGACCACCGGCCTCCGTCTGGAAGACGATGTAACGACGAATTTCTACGACGTGATTTTTGACAATCAGTTCCGCATCGGCTATAACAGCGCAACAAAATTGACACTCAATAGCGCGGGTGACGCCGCCATCACGGGAAATTTGACTGTTGCCGGACAAAGCGTCTGCCGCGCCGACGGCACCAATTGTCCGCCTCCTCCGGGCGGAGCGGGATTATGGGCCACGAACGGCACAGACGGTATCAATAGTACCAATACCGGAAATGTGGGAATTGGGACGGTCAGTCCGACACAAAAATTAACAGTGAATGGAAATATAGCGCTCGTTGCAGTTAATCCGACTTTGGATTTTGCCGTTCCCGACAATGGGAGGATTAACTGGACACTTGGAAATAGCCTTCACTTTGTCGAGGGAAATACTCAGCTTCGCATGGTCATCGCTACGGGCGGCAACGTTGGCATCAATACCGTAACCCCCGGTGCCGGTTCACCGGACGCGCTCACCAAATTGGATGTTGTCAACGGCACTGTGCGCCTGGATCGCTATCTCATTATCAATCCTTTCCCTGGATACGGTACCGGGTATGCGCGAATGTGGTTTGACGGCGACGGCGGACTCGGCACCGGGGCCGGGCTTTCACGACTTCAACTCGGCGTTGGAGCGACTGACCAACTAACACTCACCAATGCCGGCAATGTCGGAATCGGAACGGGAAATCCCTACAATCCACAGGGCTGGAATAAAGTCCTTGATCTCCACGGCGGCCCGCATGCGAAAATGATTGCGACCAACGACAACGGTGTCCGCGTCGGAATATACAGCCATGATGCCTGGGACGGCGCCGCGGGCTCTGTTGGCACCGAAAGCAACCATCCCCTGCGCTTTCTCACCAACTATACCGAGCGTATGCGTCTTGACACGTCCGGTTTCGTGCGCATACCGGCCCATCCCTTCTTCCTCGCCGGGCACTCCGGCGGATGGGAGACGTGCGCCACGGGCTGGAATCTTGCGCCGTACGATACGGTGCTCGGCGGCAACACCGGCGGATGGTATAGTACGGCCTCAAACCTCTTTACCGCTCCGGTGACCGGTCTCTATATGTGCACCTCACACCACTACAACCACACGAATGGAGTCATGCCGGGATACATCCACCACCAATTCTCCTGCAACGGCGATCTCGTCTGCTCGGGCGAAGGTGGGGTCGCCGGAACCTACGGAATCACGGAATATCCCCCGACTGGTGAGTTTCAATCATCAACCGCCACGCGCGTCCTGTATCTTCCTGCGGGCATGACCGTCGGCGTATCGGTCTATTGCAGCAATGGAGGCACGTATCGTTACGGCGGATACTCGCAGTTTTCCTGCGCGCTACAGACGCCGCTTTGATCCTTTGAAGTCCGTCGCCCATAGAAATGTAACCCCTCACAGGTGTCATTGCGAGCGACCCCGAGCTGCGAGGGGGAGCGAAGCAATCCATTTCGATCGTCATCGCGAGGAGCAGCAACGATGAAACAATCCGTAAAGGCAGAAATGCTGGATTGCTTCGTCGTCCTGCAGCAGGACTCCTCGCAATGACG
>JBBTVI010000026.1:0-1750 GCA_038063315.1 Patescibacteria group bacterium | reverse complement strand
CCGCTTCGCCATAGCTTCAGCGAGGCGAGCAGACTCGGGGTCGCTCGCAATGACGTATATGGCGGCAATCGCGATAGAGCCTGTGAACATTTACACAAAAACAACGGCTACTAATCGGCAACAATCCCCACGCGATTTGCGGGCCATGCCCGGAAAACCGCCCGGCCCACGATCAAATTTCTTTTCAGCGGCCCCCAGACGCGTGAATCCGAACTGAAATTCCTGTTATCTCCGAGCACGAAATACTCGTTACTTCCCAGTACCACCGTCATTTGCGGCCCTGTCTGGATATTCGTGCCCGCCAAATAATCCTCTTCAAGCGCAACCCCCGAAGGATTTTGGGCGTTCGCAATATGAAGATTGCCGCCTTCAATCTTAACCGTCTCTCCGGGCAATCCGATGATCCGCTTGATAAAATATTGGCGCGGGTCGCGCGGATAACGGAAAATAATCGCCTCGCCGCGATGGGGATCGCGCAGATAATACGACAGTTCGTCCACGATCAGATACTCGCGGTCGGAAAAATTGGGTTCCATCGAGGCGCCGCTCACGATAAACGGCTGCGCGATAAAATACCGAATCGGCAAGACGATCGCAAACGACATTAAAAGAACTCTCACAATCTCCCAGATATCCGAAAAATACCCGCGGCTGCGAATTTCCGTTTGTTCCGCCGCTTTTTCAACCTCTTTGCGATCATTCATCATCCGTAGTATACTCTCAAAAAAGGAAAACGCAAATCACAGTCCTCGATTCTGTCATTCCCGCGCAGGCGGGAATCCAGATTGCTTCTCTAGCAATAGGAAAAAACCTGGACCCCCGCC
The DNA here is from genome assembly GCA_038063315.1 of Patescibacteria group bacterium. GTDB lineage: Bacteria > Patescibacteriota > Minisyncoccia > Sungbacterales > HO2-52-23 > JBBTVI01. The sequence continues at coordinate 926 of JBBTVI010000026.1, read as the reverse complement.
TCCGCGGGGGTGACAATCAAAAAGAGTCCTGGTTCTGCGGAAGCCGTCATTTACAAGGCCCATAGCAATTTCAAAGTGTATCTCTTCATAGGACTCGGCAATCCCGACAAAAAATACGAGCAGACGCGCCACAATGCCGGACGCGGTTTTTTGGCCGGCTGGTGCAAAAAAAATAACGCCGCAGACGAACACATCCGGCCCGACTGGAACGCTGGTGTCCGCGACGTGCGCCCGGACTCCGGCCCAAAAACCGTTGCGGTGCTCCCCAACACCATGATGAATAAATCCGGCTCCGCGGTCGCGGCCGCTGCGGCATACTATAAGACAAAACCCGATCACATCATCGTGCTGCACGACGATGCGGACATACCCGCGGGCCGCGTGAAAATGTCTTTTGGCAAGCGCTCCGCGGGGCATAAAGGAGTGGAATCCGTGATCCGCGCGCTCAAAACCCGCGACTTCTGGCGCATCCGTATCGGCATTGCGGGGCGTCGCAACATACCGGCGGAGAAAATCGTCCTTAAAAAGTGGACTCCGCAGGAGGCCGCGCTCGTCAAAAAAGTCGCTGAGCGCGTTTTCGACGCGCTCCTTTGCATCCTCACGGACGGTCCGGAAAAAGCAATGATGGAGTTGAATACAATCCCGAGACGAAAAAAGACAGCGGCGAAAAACCGCCGATAGCAATACGATAAATAGATACACATGGAGAATTATGGGATATGAATTATGTATTATGGAAATCCAAAACCCATAATTCATAATACACGCCCCATAATACATTTTTTCTCACGTATGTGACCCACCAAAACATCGGACCTCCCGAGGCCGCAACAATACAAGAACTCCTCATCGTCTCCGTCACCCCCGAAAATCTCGAGCGGGGCGTTTTGTGGTTTACGGAAAATCTAACCGCAATAAAAAAAGCC
>JBBTVI010000025.1:0-27027 GCA_038063315.1 Patescibacteria group bacterium | reverse complement strand
CGACCTCCACGCAGGCCACCGCCCCGACCACGGGCGCCCCGGCGGACGAAGAGGCCAGGGCCGCCCAACAAAGCGCCCAACTCCGCATCAAGTACGATCTCGTCCGGGAAGCGCGCCGCGTGTCCGGTAAATTCTTCCAGTATCACCGCGCGCTGTTTCTCGCCGTACACCCACGGAACAATGAATTGCATGCGGGGCCGGCCCTTCGCCTCCAGCGCGCCGTTGAATGCGATTGCAAGATCCGTCGTGCGCAAATACGGCCCTGTGCCGTATGCAAAATTCGTCACGATAAGCGCGCTCATGCCAAAGCCGTTGCCACAGACTCACTCCGATCATGCGCCGGCTTAATCCACGACCAATCCTCCTTTTGCATCAACGCCTCGGCGAGCGCCCAATCGCGCAAGGAATCAATATTCACCCACCGCGCCTCGGGCATGACAAACGGTCGGCACACTCCATTCTTAAAACTCTGACGCCTCTTCAGGTGCTCCGCGCGCGCCGCATAAATTGCGCCGTTACGGATATACAGTTTCAGCGCATCTTGGCGCCGTCCCATTTCCGGCAATGTCGGGTCGTAATCAATGAGCGCGTCGTTGACAATATGCTTCATCCATTCGGGATTAACACCGTTGGACTCCACCACGCTGATAATTGAATCCGCGCCCGTCGAAAATAATTTTTCTAGCGCATTATCAATGTCCTCGCTCGTTCTCATCGGCGTCGTGGGCTGCAGCATAATAACTCCGTCGTAGGTTATGCCCGTCTCCCGCTCCATCTCCGTCAAGGCGTGGTAGACCACGGGAATGGAATGCGCAGTGTCTATCGCCAGATGATACGGGCGCCGCAGCGGACGCGCGCCGTAATATGCTCCGACCGCGAGAATCATATCGTCGTCGGAACTGATAACAAGATCCGTGATCCACCTGCTTTTCAACGCGGGTCCGATGGTATAGGCGATCAAGGGTCGCCCAAGCAGCAAGTTGATGTTTTTTCGTGGAATGCCTTTTGACCCGCCGCGCGCAGGGATGATTCCGAGAATTTTTTTTCTTGTGATTGACTGGTCCATAATGAAAAGAAAGAAATTACAAAACATCACTCACGTCATTGCGAGGAGCAGCAGCGACGAAGCAATCCAGAAAATACTGGATTGCCGCGCGCCCCCTCGACAGACTCGGGGTCGCTCGCAATGACGGATAAAAGCATCTTTTTCAGAAGTCTCTTACAAACTCTGATACCGGATATGCCCGGGAATCAAGTCCCTCACATCCTTAAACATATTCCATGCGTCAAAGAGTAACGCGGGGCTGGCGGTCCGGTCAAGTAACGGCAGCAGGCGCTCGGAATGATACGCCGGGTGATTGTTCAAGATAAGAACCGCCGATGCATCCGCCATTCCTTCATCAACGGAAACAAAACGAAGGTCTTTTGTCTCCGGATCGTCCACAGAGGCCACGGCGTCATGGACAAAAACATCCGGGCCTTCCTTCTGAAGCGCGCGGGCTATCATCACCGTTGTGGAATAGCGCACATCCGACGTCTCAGGATCCCCTTTGAACGCCATGCCCATCGCGAATATTTTTTGCGGCCCGCCGCCTCCGGCGCGTCTTTCATCAAGAAAGCGCATGACGCGATTATGAATATGCCCGATCATATCCTCGTTGATGCGGCGGGAGGCGATGGGTAATTCAAGGGTAACGCCGTGCGCCGCCGCGGATGCGGCCAAAAGATACGGATCTTTAGTCAGGCACGCGCCCCCGACCCCCGGGCTCGGCAGCGGAATCCGGTCGCGGATATACCCCTGGTTTGCCGCGCTGATGACGTCATGCGCATTAACCCCCAACGCATGGCAGAACCGCGACGTCTCGTTGGCAAAGGAAAAAATCAGATCGCGATAAGAATTATTGAGGAGCTTGACGAGCTCCGCCTCCTCCAGTGAGCCCACCGGCACGATTGCGGGCGTGATCAGCCGGAAGAGTTTTCCCGCAAGGGCGGCGCTCGTCGGATCGAACCCACCGATCACCTGCGGCAGGGTGCGGAGCTCCGTGAGCGCGCGACCCTCCGCGGTCCGCTCCGGCGCGAACGCGAAGAAAAACGTCTTCCCCGCCGCGAGGCCCGATACTTTCTCAATCAGCGGAATCACCGTCTCGCGGCATGTCCCCACCGGAACCGTAGAGCGAAGAATCACAAGATCGTAGGGTTTCAACACGCGCGCGACGGACTCAACCGAAGACAAAAGAGCCGCGAGGTCCGGACGGCGCAGGGCGTCCACCGGAGTGCCGACGCAAACAACATACACATCGCTCGGATGCTCGTGGAACGCATCGGTCAGCCGAAACCCTTTCTGCAATTGCAGCCGGAGGAGTTCGCGGAGGCCGCGTTCGTAAAACGGTATGTCTCCCGCGCGCAATTTGGAAAGCACGGATTGATCAATGTCCGTTCCGACCACCGACAATCCGAAATCCGCAAGCGTCAGCGCAAACGTCAGTCCCACATATCCCAAACCGATGATGGCCACAGTCCTTGTGGCAACGTCGGTTTGGCGCCATAATTCAAAAAAACTGAGGACGTCCCAGGGCTTGCCGTCGGAGCTGACGATAACGATTTTCTCGATCGCGGTGGGCCGGAGTCCGCGCCTCTTTGTCTCCCCTAAAACCTGGTCCAGCATCTCGGCCGGCGTCAGGGTACTCGCCAGCGTAAACGGATGCGTATTCATCGCATCCTGGGCCATCGCCGCAATATCGCCTCCGCGTAGCAAAAAACGGCGGACATCACCATCCGTCAGGATACCCAGAAGCGTATTGCTTCCGTCTACGATAAGCGCTATTCCCGAGGGTCCGGCAGGGGTTTGCCGTACTGAGGCCGTCATCGCTTCCATAGCCTCGGAGACGGTTGTGTCCGGCTGAAGCATAATGCGCCGGATACGTGGATTCATGCAGAGTATAACTCCCTGTTTTTCCCGAGGGTTTCAATTCGTCAATCCCTCTTACCAAACGATGTAATACTTGCCCGACTGCCGATCCACTACTAGTTTTTTCCCGTACTGAGCGATGAGTTCATCGACAGCCTTTGTCGCGCCGGGAAATTTTGGATTGGCGTATTCGTCGAATACGATTATCCCCCCGAGACACAGATACGGCAGTAAGTGGATAAAGGCATCTCGATATGACTGGTATAGATCGGCGTCAATATGCAAAAGCGCTATAGGTCGCTTTGGGAATAACGGGAGCGTTTCCGAAAAAAATCCGGGAACGATGGTGACGCGTTTCTCGACAAATCCGCGAGGGAGATCGGAATTGGAGAAAAACTCGGAAACAAACGCGAAGCTGATGTCACCCCAATCACCCTTTTGGGGCATTCGAAAACTCATATCCTCGACGGACGGTTCCGGGAATCCAGCAAAAGAATCATAACCCCACAACCGTCTATTCCGATCTTTTTCGACCGATACAAGATAACACAAGAGGAAAAACGACCCGCCCCCACCCACACCGCATTCCACGATATCTCCATCAATTTTCACAATGCGTTCGAAAAATTGCTCAAAGAGTTGAAACTTTGCAAGACGGGCCGCGCTTTTCGTTCTGAACGAATTCACCGCGATCGATTCCAGCTTATAGCCCCACGGTTTGAGTAACCGATTCAAAAATATGCGTATCCTGCGCTTCATGCTTGTAGTATAAATATAGCGCATTCCAGTGTCAAAGAAAAATCCATTGATGATTCACTACATTTTTAGCGCTGCGATGACTTTGTCGGCGATGAATGCGCTCGTTTTCTCCACTGATTCGCGCGCCATGCCGCCGATATGAGGGACAATAAGAAGATTAGGATGCGTCTTCGCATATCCCACGAACGGGTGCCCTTTCAGCACGTCACCGAAAAAACGATGCTCGTTCGCGAGCACATCGAGCGCCGCTCCGGCAATCTGGCCCTTTTCTAACGCTTCAAGCAGCGCTACTTCGGCAACGATCTCTCCCCGTGCCGTGTTGATGAAATATGCGCCCGGCTTCATCCGCAAAAATTCTGCTTGACCTATCATATTTTTGGTTTCCGGAGTGAATGCCGCGTGGATAGAGACGATATCGCTTTGTTCCAAAACCTCTGGCAACGTTGCTTGGGTTACGTTCTCCTCGGTAAATCTCAGAACGTCCACGTACGGGTCCACTGCAACGACATGCATGCCGAACCCCTTCGCGATGCGCGCAGCAATGGTTCCCACCCGGCCGAATCCAACAATCCCGAGGGTCTTTCCGTAGAGCTCCCTGCCTTGAAACGCATTATTGTTCCAATGCCCGTTTTTCACATCCTCAAACGCCGCAGGAATATTTCGCAAGAGCGCGAGCATAAGTCCGAACGTCAACTCCGGAGTGCTGCGAATCTCCATGAGAAAATCGCGCTCGCCTTTGAGCGAAATCAATTTAATATTGCGCTCCCGAAGCGCCGCCTCGTCAATATGATTCAATCCCGTGGTTGCGCTTGCAACGATTTGCAACCGCGGCGCGGCATTAATGAGGTCGCGGTCAATGCGATGATTCATTCTTACAATGAGGACTTCAGCGTTCTCAACAATCCGTGATAATTCAATCCAAGCATCCTCGGACGGTTCTTTCCAGTAGCTCCCGGGTCCGTAAACCAATGTTCCGACGCGACTCAGTTTTTCAAGCGCCTCCCTGGGATAATTTTCGACATCGAAATTGACAATTTTCATAATGTCGCATTAAACAAAAGATCCGCGAGTCGTTGCCCGGCCTTGCCGTCGAGCGGCTCCGCGTAGCGCTCGCGCAGTTTCTTCCTCCCCTCCCGGTCCTGTCCCGGATCGCGCAAGTACGCATTAACCGCGGCGCGCAACTCATCGCGGCCGTAGACCATGCGCGTCCCTCCTGTCTCGACGACATTCCGATAATAATCAACGTACGTGCGGATGACTGATTTTTCATACGGGAGGTCTTTTGCCAGTCCGTCGAACGCGATCGAGATCGCGGGCTTGTCGAGCGCAGCCGCATCCACGCTCAGCGATGAATGTGTGCCGATAATGACCGAGGCGTGTGCAATGCTGTTGACCCACCGCTCGGTGAAAGCATCCGAATAATCCCAGTTGTCCTTGAACCCCCCTTCCGGCGGCTGGTGGAAAAGATCCACCGCGATATGCGCCCGGCCGACCAAATGCAGATACTTCTTTTCGTCCGCGTGGAAACCGAAGTGCGGACGGATCAAAAGCGTACACGGCTCGGCCAGCTCGTTTTTCTCGATCATCTCGACAAGCATCATCGCGATGTCGGAATCGTGCCGGAAATACTTCCCGCCGGATCCAAATAGGATAATTTTGCGATCCGGACTAAGACCGTATGCGCGGCAGAATTCCGCCCTGTCCCAACGCCTGCCGGGATCCAGAAGATCATCGTAATGCATCATGCCGATAACATCAACGTCCGACGCGGCATAATTCTGATAGCGCATTGCCTCATCTTTGGTTTGCAGATTCCAGGCCGCGACCCGCTCCCCTTTCGCGCGGAGGCCGCTTTTGGGAAAATTATCCCAACTCTTGGGAATAACCCAGTGGCGTATACCCAGCTCACGCGCGGCTTTAAGAAGCGCCGCCTCCTCGACACCAACCGGGTTCGTGGACAAAACGAAGTCGGCTCGCTCCCTCTCAAGCAACGCGCGGTACTGGCGCACCACGTCTTTCTGGAGAAATCGCGCGTCAAACGCGCGCAGCCAATCGCGGAGAAAACGAAAGCGGCGGAGTGCGAGCGCAATGCCTTTGACCGCGTAATAGACCGGCCGGGGCCGGACTTTTTCGTCCGAGAAAATGCCGTAGCGGATCCGCACGTCAACCGACGGATTCCAAATCAAAAGACGGCTCGCGTTGTATACCCAATTGTCCATCCTGCCCCACTTGATTTCCTCGAGCGGCGCGAATGAGACATTCGGATGCGCGAATTCCTTTATAAAACGCTCGTTTTGGTATGCAGGTGTCAAAATGACAATGCGCCGCCTCTCGCGCAAAATCCGGTAGAAATCATTCTGGAGAAACATGCGCGCAATGGACCCGCGTGAAATTGTCAGGACGATGGTTTTCATCTTATTTCAATAATCGGCGTATGATAGGAAAACGCGCAAAGCGCCGCTTTAAATAACGCAATGCGCGCTCGTCATATGCGTCAAACCGGATCATCGCTCCAAAATCCCACAAGTGCACACCATGGCGCGTGGCCAGATACCGATCAGTCAGTACGCCCATGATGAGCGCCTGAATGTGCCAGGAAAGCATCATGCCGCTGACGCCGAGGATCATGACAAAAGAAATGTCGAGCGTAATTTGGAGCGCGACGCCGACGGGCAGCACGGCAAATTGAAATTTCTGCAGCCGGAGACCATAGAGAAACGCTGCTTGCCCTAATTTATATCCTTCAATAAAAAGATGCAACAGCGCAAGATACGCAACTGTGATCTCAGGGTAATATTTCGGAAAAAGCAGGCGCGTTGCCACTGGAAGCATTGCAAGCATCACAACATAGACAATGGCGTAATAGAGCAGCATGTACTTTTTAATCTTGAGCACTAACCGTTCGGAGGCGCGCTTTTGCCTGATGGTCCGTGAAATCAACGGGAATAGAATTCCCTTCACATCAAAAAGCGCGTGGGCGAAACTATAGACCCTGCGCGCGAAATCAAAAATCGCCACCCCTTCGGTGCTGACGAATACTTTAACGATCCAGACCTGCAACGGGCTCAGGAGTTGCGCAAAAAAGAAACGTGCAATCTCCCACTTGCCATATTTGCGGATGATCCCGACGAGAACCCGGCGTTCGGGACGCTCGGGCATACGCCAAAGATCCACAACAGATGGCAGGGCGCGCCAGAGGCCCATACCGATGCCGGAGAGTTTCGCAATGCCATGAATGAGGAGGACCATCCCGATATCAAGCCGCGCAATCAACAAAATGATGAGGATGTTCCGGACCGCGGTCTCCGTCACCTGTACCCGCACGAGCGATTTGAATTTCTCGTATCCATGGAGAAATCCCTGAATGCCATTTAAGACGATTTGTACCGCCGCGAGAAAAAGGGCGACCCCGAAATACTGGAAAAGATAGACGTCATAATAGCGCGCGATGATCGTACGCCCAAAATACGCGGCAGCGCAAAATCCGATGAGGAGCGCCCCGACAACAATATAAAACTCGCGGGTGAGTCCTTTGAGGCGAGCGATGTTTTGTTCTCCGCGCGCCGCGGCAACGCTCGACGTAAATTGCTGCTCGAAGCCGAAAAAAACTATAGCTCCGGCAGGAGCCAAAAACGAGAGGACGAGCGTGACGACGCCGAAATCGTGCAGCGTGAGCCGCTGAATCGTTATGGCATATCCGATAACCGACAATGCGCGGATCAGGAGCGTCCCGCCGGACGCATAGAGGGCATTCCCAACAACGTCACGGATTGTATTGGATGGTATCGCTGCGGGCAAAATGTTTAAGGAACAATTTTTCGGTATGTCCACGGCATGGTGTGATCCATGCTGTAATACGTGTCGAGCTTCCTGTCCCAAAAGAAAATAAAAGGGATGATGCGGTGCGAAGAAAGAAATCGGACCGTTCCCTCAAAAGGAAAAATGCCCTTTTGCCTTGCAATGGTTTCGAGCGCGATCCATGTGGCGGAAAACGGCGCAAGCTCCATGTCAACGGCATCTTTTTTGGCATTTCGTCCAACCATGATGAACGACGTCTCCACGCGTCCCACATACGGGTTAATCAATGCAACACGGGTGTCCATAGTTTCATTCGTCTCCACACTGCCGAAATAGTCGAAAATTTTCAATGGCGCCGCAGTCCCGTAGTCGAGCCGCGCGCTCGCGTACTGAACATTGGAGGGCGTCACGACATACGTATTGCCGTTCATGTACGCGACCCAATGTCCGATGGTCTTGAGAACGCTCGGGAGCGGAAACGTCGCCTCTGATTTTCCTTCAATGACAAAAAAGCCGTCGTCGTGCGGCCCAACGCCGACTTTTTCCAAAAGCGGATTCAGAAAAAAGGAGTAATTGCGGTTCGGACGGCAATCTGGAAAATGCGCGGCCACCTCCACCGGCGCGCTCCCGCCGTTAAGAAAAACTCTGACTGTTACCGTATGATGGATGGTCCCGTGATGACGCTCGCGCAACTCCTCAAGCATCAGCGGCAGAATAAATGCGATTTTAATCGCGTAGGTCGTGCGGTCGAGCAATGGGGATACTTCGGGAATGTAATACATATCATCAACTTAGAAACTGTTGCGAAAGACCCCCATCCGTCATTGCGAGCGACCACGAGTCCGTCGAGGGGGAGCGAAGCAATCCAGTTTATGCGACATACAGTAAAGGGCTGCATGGATTGCTTCGTCGCTGCTGCTCCTCGCAATGACTTTTTCAACAGTTTCTTAGTTTCCCTCTTTTACAATATGCTGAACAGCGATGAGTCCGCTCTTCTTATTACAAAAAAATTGGTATCCCGAAATCGCGATATCCGAGAGCATTTCGACTTCTGTCACCGGCGTTCCGGAAACGGTATCCGGGAGAGGATAGAGAACCGCCGAAGACGGCGCAAAACGCAATGTCTGCGTCTCGTTTTTATCGCGCCCCCGTGCGGTCACCGATACGGTTCCCGATTTGGATTCTATGTTCGCGATGGCGAGGATAGTAGTTTGAAACGACCTTCCGTCAATGCCGGGGACGACTCTTGGGGTATCGAAACAGAGGGATTTTTCATGAATGGTGAAGCGCCTCCCCTCTTTCGTATAGGAGATATAAGGACGGGTGGAACCGGCTTTCCAATGCCGCGCGTCGCGCCTCCGCATTGGATAAAATGCGGCGTGGACCAAACCGTAGAGAATTTTTTTCGCCGCTTCTGGCTGAAGGCCTGTGCGGCACTCTCGCGCTGAGACCGTCACAACGGCATTGCGGGGAAGCGGATATACCCTGCGGTGCCACATCTGTCCGTTTTGGTCGTACCACGTCAAGGTACAGGAAAGATCAATCAACGCGTGCGGAAAATCCGGATTGTCTAGATTCGCGACTGTCACGCTGCTGTCGAATCCATCATCGCCCCGCCAGACCATATGGAAATCCAGCTGCTTCATTATGGCGCTCCGCTGGCGGAATTTCCGGAGAATTCGGCGCATGCGTTTCCACCAACCCAATTGCTGCGGGGTCCTGTTGCGATAAATGGCTGGGCGCGATACGGGTTGCTGCTCTAAAGCAACGCGTTTTCCGTCCGAACGCGGTATCTCGTCTTCAATCAGATGCTTCAGTCCGGCGCGGCAGGAGGTGCAAATCGTTCCGATTTTGGTCGCGGCCATAAATTCCTCCATGTCTTTATAAGGCCGTTTCCGCCATGCGGCAATCACTTCGCCTCGGCGGCGTCGAAGGCACCAGCAGAAAATTTTCTCATCGGTTGATGCAGGATTTTCCATGCTTGTTTCTCATCGCCCGGCGCGCGATGCAAAAATATCGAGAACGCGCGACAACCTCTCTATTCCCGCGTTAAAGTCATTTCCGAACCATCGCGCCTTTGCCTTATACAAATGAAAGGCAAAGGGCGAGCCGCGCCAGAAAAATTCCTCGGCGCCGAATCCCCGCATATCCGGATAGTCCGCATCCTTAAACGCCGTTTCCGTATAATATCCGCGTCGCTTTGGCGCAAAAAGCCATTGATCCGGAAGTATACGCCGGATAATATTCTCCGCTATGCCGAATGTCCGCGACGCGTCTTTTTTGGAACGAAAAACATTTTGCGCATATTCAAATCGGATTCCGCTGCGGAAAAACTGGCGGTACAAAAAATATCCCCCATCGCGGGATTTTCCGATCCTCTGCCATTTTTTCAAAAAATTCATGCCACGAAACCGGAGAAACCGCGGCACAGAGATCTGCTCAAGCGACGGATAAAAATACAGACACTCCTTATCCACGCTATCCAGATCAACAAAAAAGAAATGCGGGCAGGGAAAATAACGGTATGTCGTATGGCGATACGCGGGCCATGTCACGCCGAAAAAACCGAGATTGTTGCCCTCCATATATCCGATAATCTCCGACATCCAATCCGGCCGCACGACAAAAAGGTCGTTGTCGTGAATCACGAGCCATCGCGTTCGCACGGCCTGAATGCATTTTTGCGTGGCGGCGGCCAGATGGAAACTCGCAAAACCCTTCTCGTCCGCAATACGTCGCGGATAGCGACGTTTCAATTCCGCCATATCCGCGCCACGCACGGGAGTAAATTTTGTCTCATCAATGGGCGACGGCGCGTTCGCCGGCGTATTGTCTCCTGCAATCCAAACCCATTTGTTGTGGCGGTTCATCCGCGCGGCGAAATCGCGATTGAGTTCGAGCAGCCGCCTCGTCTGCGGCGAATGATATATGGAACAAATGCTCAGTTCTTTTTCGTTTGCCTCCATAACATTCTCACCGGCGCGGACCTCCAATGAATTTTATCGCAGCGACCAGCTGAATCTCCGGCTTGACATCGATTTCTGTATGGCGCCTGACATCGCTCATTTTGTAATCGCGCACAACGGTCTTATATCCCATTTTTTTGAATTCGCCGACCTCCCAGCCCGACCGATGCGTTTGCCAGTGATGACCTCCGTATCCCCAGATATCAATATTCTGCGGAGAAAAACCCTTTGTCGTTTCAAAAACGACTGCTTTTTTTGCGATTTCCTCGCACTGGCGCATCAGAGCCAGTCCCTCCCGCTTTTGCAAATGTTCCAGTATGTCAATTCCGATCACGAGATCAAAACTTCTGGGAACAAAGATATCGCGGAGTTTCCGCACATCGTATTTCACCACAACATACGGAACGTCCGCTTCAATGTGATCAAAGTATTTTTCATATATATCAACGCCGACGCGAATCTTGGCCGGCAGAAATTTGGACTTGAGCGACAACCCGCAGGCAACATCTAAAATGCTCTCGATCTCGCGATCTTTCCATGGCCATAGCTTGGCGTCCGAAAATATTTTCTTCACCGTACTCTTTTTCCAATCCGCTTTGGGCATAGTATAGCAATGTTAAACAAAATGTCCCTTTTGTTTTTGTCATTCCCGCGAAGGCGGGAATCCAGGTTTTTTTCTTCGATAAGGCAGAACCTGGACCCCCGCCTCCGCGGGGGTGACAACCGGAGAGAATCTTTATTCTGCCAAAACCGTCATTTTGTTTTTATAGGGCCATAGCGTCATCGTACGAAAAAAACGGGCTAACGTCAAAGAAACCCGTTCAATGCGCGGCGGTCTTTAACAATCTTTGTAAGACCAACAATATGGCGCAACACTTTGCCCGACACATTCGTGTCGCGGTATGCGACCGGCACATTCATTTTAACGCCCTTCTTGCGCTCGCCGATAACCACGGCAATCGCCGCGCGCATCGTCTCCTTATCGCGTCCGGAAAGAATTGCCGCGCCTTCGTCAAAGGCCTCGGGCCGCTCGGAACTCACGCGTACCTGGACCGCCGGAAAATCCATCACCGCCGACTCCTCAAAGATACTCCCGCTGTCAGACAGCACGCAAAACGCCGTACGCTGCAACTTATTATAGTCAAAATAACCGAATGGCTTGTGAAAAATCATAAGTTTATGCGCTACGATCCTGTATTCTTCGATGCGCTGCCGTGTACGCGGATGAGTGCTCATAATGATCGGCATCCGGTATTGCTCCGCCACGGCATTCAACGCGTCAATCACACTGACCAATGCCTTTTTGGAATCCACGTTCTCCTCCCGATGGATGCTCGCCACGAAATACTTTTTTGGCGCGAGTTTAAGAGCGCGAAGAATTTTTGAACCGTCTATCCCCTTCCGGTATGCCGCAAACACTTCCGCAAGGGGAGAGCCGGTCACATAAATCGTTCCCGGATGAATTCCTTCCCGGAGCAAATTCTGCCGCGCGTTCTCGCTGTAACACAAATTGATATCGCTCGCGTGGTCCACGAGGCGACGGTTAATTTCCTCCGGCACATTCTCGTCAAAAGCGCGATTTCCCGCCTCCATATGGAAAACCGGAATGTGCATCCGTTTTGCGATGATCGCGGCGAGCGCGCTATTGGTATCGCCGAGAATCAATACCGCGTCGGGCATCTCCTTCGTTAGCACCTCTTCACTCTTTGCAAAAATATGCGCAATCTGTTGGCCAAGCGTATCCGCCTTTACGTCAAGAAAGTAATCGGGTTTACGAAGACCGAGATTATCAAAAAACACCTGATTCATCTCGTAGTCATAGCTCTGCCCCGTGTGGACCATCACATGACCCACATATTCATCGAGCTTTAAGAGAATCCGCGAAAGCCGAATAATCTCCGGCCGCGTGCCGAAGATCGACATAATTTTTAATTTTGCTTTATTGTCCCCTACCATAATGTTATACCTCCTCCGAATACGTATCCGGATCATTCGGATCAAAAACTTCGTTCACCCACACGAGCATTACCATATCCTCATTGCCGATATTCTGAATGTTATGCGTCCAAGGCATGATCATATCAATGATCTCTGGCGCTTCGCCAGAGACGATAAATTCTTTTATCTCACCCGTTGCCCTATGACGCATGCGAATCTTGCCCGTTCCTTGAATCACCAGAAAACGCTCCACCTTACGCGTATGGTAGTGGTTTCCGCGCGTCGCTCCCGGATGCGTTGTCATATAAAACACCTGGCCGGCGTCCGGTATCTTGAACGCCTCCACCAGTTTCCCGCGCGCGTCTTCCTTGACCTCCAATTTTTCCCGCGGAATGTCCATATGGCAATGTTAAAACAAAGTGTCATTTTTGCTTCTGTCATTCCCGCGCAGGCGGGAATCCAGATTTTCCTCTTTGAAAAGACAGAACCTGGACCCCCGCCTCCGCGGGGGTGACAACCGCAGAGAATTATTGCATCACTGAAACCGCCATTTTGTTTTTAGAGGGGTTATAAATCTATATAAACGACCGGTACGTACGATACAAATCTTTTTCCAATTTTGACCGCAATGGGGCCGGATCACGCATCGTCTTAAACGATCGGATTAATCCCGCCAAATCGCCGACAGAAATGGAGCCGCGCGGCGTCATGCGCGCTATAGAAAACGGCGCGCTGCGTTTTCTGAAGCATTCATCCGCGATACGCCGCGCCGCATCTTTTACATAGATTAAGGGCAGCGGCTTGTCTTTACTGTCTCTATGGATGATGAATGGTTGATTTTTCGCGGCCTGATGACAAAATGTCGCAACCGCGGAATTGTAAAACGGCCTTGATCCTTCGCCGAAAACGTTGGGTAAACGAAAAACGATTGTCGCGTGACCGCCCCGCCGCGCCCTATCTTCAAGCATAATCTCTCCAAGACGCTTGCATTGTCCATACAGCGTATCGGTTTCTGCCTGAATGGAAGAAAGAAAAATAACTTTGGCCTTGCTTTTCGCGTCGCGTAAAGCGCGTATCAAATTATGCGTTGCGACAACCGTTCCGGCGATAATTTCCTCATCCGTTCCGCGATTGACCGCAGCCGCGTGCACGATCGCATCCATACCCCTCACGAAACGCCGCGCGTCGCCCATATTCAGAAGGTCGCATTTCGGCAAATCGAAATAATGGAGACGGACATTCTTCCCGCGCTCCAACGTCTCCGCAATATGACGCGCAATGAAGCCGTTACTTCCGGTAATTCCGATATGCATAATTCATTTGCGATGCATCACCAATTCGTTTTTTATCTCGGGAAGAGTCAACAGGAGATCCGTCGTTTCCGCAACGGACAGACGCCGGGTATTGGCGGAAGTGTAGCCCTCCGCAGGCAGTCCGTCCGCGCGCACGCCTTTGAAATAGTAATGGCGCGCATCCTGACTCGGCGCCTCTGCCCTGATCGTATAGTACGGACCGCAATCTTCGGCACGAAACATTTCCTCGCTCGACATGAGCGTCTCGTGCATCTTCTCGCCCGGACGAATGCCCATTTCCATAATTCCTTTTTTATAGTTAAAAAGCCCCGCAAGCGCCTGCGCCAAATCCCCCATTGTCGCGGCAGGGGCTTTTTTCACATAAACCTCTCCGTTGCCGCCGTTAACCATCGCGTAAAGAACCAAATCCACAGAATCCTCGAGCGACATCATAAACCGCGTCATTTTCCCATCCGTCACCGTGAGCGGCGCGCCCCGCTTGATCAGGTCCACAAACAAAGGAATGACTGACCCGCGCGTATACATCACGTTCCCGTAACGCGTCCCGCAGAGTTTCGTCTTTGACTTTTGATCGCGCGCGGCGGCAATCATAATCCGCTCCATCATCGCCTTTGACATGCCCATCACGTTAATGGGGTAAACCGCCTTGTCCGTGGAAAGAACCACGACGCGCTCGACATTATGGCGCACCGCTTCCAACACGACATTGTGGGCGCCGAACGCGTTCGTCATGATCGCCTCATAAGGAAAAAATTCGCAGTGCGGAACGTGCTTGAGCGCCGCCGCATGAAAAACGAGATTCACGCCCTGCATTTCGTAGCCCACCCGCGCGCGATCGCGCACGTCGCCGATGACGAAACGGAGCCGCTTGTCGCCGCGATGGAGATTTGCCATGTCGAATTGTTTCTTTTCATCGCGGCTGAAAATGATGATTTTTTTCGGATCGAATTTCAACAAACGGTTGACCGCCGCGTGTCCAAACGATCCGGTACCGCCCGTGACTAATATAATCTTATTCCGGATGAACTTTCCTATGTTTTTATTTTGCATATCCATATTTTACGACCAAAATACCTACTATAAACTTATAAACGCAATCCGGTGTAAAGTTGTTTTACCCGCAGAGCGATAAGGCGCCAAAACACGCGGTCATACTCGTCAATCATGAATAAATCGCGCAGATGCATGCTCGGGATATGATGCTTCTTTTTCAGGTGAAAATGAATAATCCACTGCCCGATAACGCCGCGGAAATTCCATGATGCGAGCATACCCGGTACACCCCCCAGATACGCGCTGACAGTGTCTAGCAAAATATGGGTGACAAACATATACGGAAAAATCGCGAGCATAAAACGCTGTTCGCCGAAAGCGTAAATCAGAGCGGATTGGCCGATACGGTAGACATCAATAAAAAGACGCAAGAGGGATAACGCGACAATCGGAACGACTCCGCGGTATTGCGGAAAAAAAGCATTCACCACAAAAGGCAAAAACACCAGGGTTAAGGCGTAAATAACCACATAAAAAAGCAATGCGTAGCGCTGAATCTTGGGAATCAGGCGATACACTTTTTTCTTTTCAGTTGCAACAAGCCGCGAGACGATCGGAAACAAAATGGAATTGACCGGAAAAATATCGGCGATGATGCTGTAGACGTTCTGCGCAAAACTATACAATGCGACCGCCGGGGTACTGACAAAAATTTTGATAAGCCACACGCCGATTGATCCGGCGACATCGTCCACAATATTACGCGCCATATCCCACTTTCCCTGAGACGCGATGACCGACCACAGCATCCCCCGCGCGCTCACGCTGCCCCTGAGAACCGGATACACGCAGCGCGCGAGAAAAAACGCGCCCAAAAGAAATGCCGCGAGTTTGGCCGCCGCGCCGATCAAAAGCAGCGTATAAAGGCCGAGCGCCTGCGCAAACGCGATTAAAAACGCGCTACGAACCATCGCCTCAATAAATTGGAGAAGCGCCAATTTATTGAATTCTTCAAAGCCCTCAAGGATCAGCTGGACCAGATTGAAGATAAGCTGGCTGAAAAGAAAAATCAAAAGGGAAAAAATCGTCCGGTCCCACTCCACCCCGTAGCGCGCCTGCAATACATCCTTTAGAAAAACGGCGCCACCCGCCGTCATGCACAGCATAAAAAAAACAGCGGCCGCGTATTGTTTTATCAGCCCGCGGGCCTTGCCGATTTCCCCTGCTCCGCGCGCGCGCGCAATTGCGCTGACAAAAATCCGGTCAATACCGAGGAAACAAAGCGTCAACGCCGGACCCGTGAGGGAACTTACGAGTATGAAGCGGCCGTATTCGGCAAGCATCACATAACGGAAGATAACGAAGTAATTGATCAAAGAAAGACCGCGCATGCCGAAACTGGAAACGGTTGAAAAAAAAGCGCCCTCAACGATAATTTTTTTAAGAGATTTCATGAGAGGAACGAACGCGCTTTCCTCCGGCAGCGAAAAAGAAAATGTCTCGCTGGCTGAAGGCGCATTTTTCGCTTCAGTTCCCGCACGCTCCCTCCGGATTCGCGCAACTCATCAATGGCGACCGCCTCAATCGGATTATCAATAGACGTCGCGACGGTCTCGAGTAAAAACAGAGGATCGTCGCGCCATTGCACGATTTTCATGCCGTGTCTCAGAAGAATTTGCGCGGTCGTAAAAGGCGTAAAAGAATGTAGGTGCCCGAATTCCAGGCACCGGTTGAGCGGCCGGGACCGCGAAAAATTTGCGGCGTTCGGAAATGCAAAATAAAGATACCCGTTCGGAACCAGCCAGGATTTTATCTTCTCGATCGCCGCATTGGGGTCCCGCAAATGTTCGAGCACATGGCGGAGAATAATAAGGTCAAACCGCATATCCACGGGCGGCGAATACTCTTCCATGAATCCCGTGGTGATGGAAGGAATTCCGTGGTATTCGCGGGCGGCACGCGCCATCAATTCATCCGGTTCGACTCCGTACACGTCGCACCCCGACCGCCAGCGGATTGACGCGAGCAACGTTCCGGTGCCGCAGCCGACGTCGAGCACGCGGCTGCGGGTCGTCAGAAACAAAGACAGCCAGTCCGCAATGCGATCCGTTTTTGAGCTCGACCCCTCGCTCATTGACGCAAGGATTTTATCGTACTGCGTTTCCGTTGCTCCGGGCCGGCCTATTTTATCCTGTGCAAATTCACCCTGATAATATTCCCGCAATGCGGCGCCGGACGGCATCGGGTTATTATAAATCAACCCGCAGCGATTGCAGATGACGTTTGTGACGTCCCGGACCTCACCGCTTTTGAGCGCCGCGGTCCGGCAAATCACCGACGCGTCGTCGGAATTGCAGAGCGCGCAACGCGTATGGAGCGTGTTATGCGTCATAATCATAATCATTCGGGCGCTCTCCCACTTCTTTCCGGACGCGATCCAGATCCTCCGGCGTGTCAATCTCGCCCCACCATGATCCGCTCATGTCCACAATCTCCACGCTGACGCCGCGCTCGGCCAAAATTTCGAGCGGGTGCACCACGTCCGCAGCATTTCCGAAACGCCGTATCGCCTCCTCGCCGGCACTCCAGTAATCCCCAAGCGCCCTCTCCGGGCACCAGATAATGCCGACGTAGCCCCGCTCAAACTCTGTTAGCGTTTTGCTGATGCACAAAAGCCAACGTCCGTCCGCGGTTGTTTTTACTTTCATGTCGTCCGGGCCAAGCACGCGATCCTGATCCGTTACCGCGGCGATATGCGCGCCGAGTGCCCTGCGAATTTTGTCCGCGATGTCGCAGCGAAAAATATGATCCCCGACGATCACCATCATGCTCCCGCGGATCTTTTCCCTCGCCTGGTAAAGCGTATGAAAATTTCCAAGCGTGGCGCCGCCCGGCCCGAATGCGTCGCAGCAGATGGTTTCAATATCCGGATCAATCGCGCTAACGGCGCTTTGCAGCTTGTCGCAGCAAAATCCGCCGAGCGCGAGAAGATGCGTAGCACCCACATTCCGGAGGAATCCGATCGTATACGACACAAGCGGCTTCCCCCCGATATCCAAAAGCGCCTTCGGCCGGTCGGACGTCAATCCGCCCATCCGCTTTCCAGCGCCAGCAGCCAGAATAACGCCGTAAAATTCTTCTGGGGAATCAGGCATGGAAAAAATCCCGGGGGAGATGCCTATAGGAGGCGATAAAATGCGCCGCGTTCCGGCGCGCGACGCGGGGACTAAACCTCATGGGCCACACAAATGCCTCGCGAAGCAACCGGAACCGCAGCGCCTCCGGGACCGCGCGCCGCTCCACATTCGTCAACCGGCGTTCGCGCTCGTACCCTCTCATAAAGGCCTCAAACCGCTTCAAAGAAAAACGTGTTCCCGGAAAACACGTCCAGATGATTGTCGTCATCATATCATATAAGAGAACCCCCCGGTACATATTGTCGAAATCAATGATATGGCAAATTCCGTCCGGCGCGACAATGATGTTATCGGGCTTGATGTCCTGGTGCGTTAAGCCGGACGGCAACCCGGACGGAAGTTTCAGCGTTGAAAATTCTTTTTCGATAAAGCGCACAAAATTCTTTGCGCCGGGAAAGCGTTTACGAATGATCGTCGCGCTCTGGGTCCGGATAAAACGGCCGATATCCTCCGGCTCCCATTCATCCCGCACGACCGCCTGGGGATGACGCCGGAGAGTTTTATGGAGGCACGCCACACCCCGGCCAACCTCGTACAAACGCTCCGGAGTGATGAGCGTCAAGGGAGCACCCGGGATGTAGTGGAAAAGCACCGCGGGCTTGCCGCCGAAATCCGCCGTCCTCCCTCCGTCCGCGGCACGGAGCGGCCGGGGACACGGAAAATTCTTTTGCGCCAGACGCTCAAACGCGCCGATCTCAAACTCCGCCTGCTCCCGCGTGCGCAAATTGTACACCTTCAAAAGAAAATCGCCGCTCGCGGTAGCGATACGGAAATTGGTGTTGATGATCCCTCCGCGAACCGGAAAGATTTTTTTTGCCGCGATGCCGTAACCCTCTTCAAGAATCATGAGAACGCGCGCGCGCAAAGAATTATCCATAACTTTTTTCAATGGCGCGGTTGAGGAGATTATCATCACAGGCGACCGTATAAAACTGCTTGTCGTGCCAGATCGCGCCGATTTTTTTCAGAAGCACGAAACGCGCCTCCCCGCCGTGATATTTTTTATTGTACCGAAGCGTGCGGATGATATCGTCGGCTCGGATATTGGTAGGCACGCGCGAGGGAAGCCCGAATTTTTCGAGGAGAATACGCTGTTCCTCCACGATCTTCTGGTCCGCGATTCCGAGAAGGGCCGCGACATTTGCCGAAACCATCATGCCGATGGCAACCGACTCACCGTGCCCGTACGCGTATCCGGAGAGGTGCTCAACCGCATGGCCCACTTCGTGTCCGTACTGGTTCACAAGCGAAACGTGCTCCTCATGGAGGTCCCGGCGCATGGAGCTCACTTTGAGCGCGATGCTGCGGCGCACCACCCGCTCGAGAAAATCAACATCGGCAATATCGCCGCGGTAATTCGCGAAAAAGCGGTAAAAAGACCTGTCCTGGCTGAATGCCTGCTTGAGACATTCAGCCAATCCGTCGCTCACGTAGCGGCGATCCAGGGTCTTGAGGACTGCGGGGTCCACGACAATTTTCATCGGCGCATAGTAGCTGCCGATAAGATTTTTCCCTGTTGCGCCGTTGACGCCCTGCTTGAATGCGATTGCCGCGTCGCACTGGGCGAGCACCGTCGTCGGAATGCTGATGAATCCGATGCCACGGTACAGGGTGGAAGCAAGAAACCCCGCAACATCCTTGATGACCCCCCCACCGACTGAAATAATGATGGACTTTTTATCAAGGCCGGTCTCAAACATTCGGTCCGCCAGCGCAAGGTAAGACGCCATGCTTTTTGTTCCTTCTCCCGGATCCGCAATCAACTGCTCGATCCGGTAGCCGGTTGCGGTGAGCGCGTCAAATACCAGTTTGCCGTACGAATGCGCGATGTTCCGGTCAACGATCATGTAATGCGGGGAATAGTATCTCTCGGACGGAATCAATTCATACTCGCGCATCTTTTTCAGAATCCCTCGTTCCACCACGATATCAATCGGATGGTCTTGCCGATGATGGAAGCGGATGACGCGAGGCTTATGCCTTTGGATAAAAACGCGTTTCTCCGGTTTCTCTCTTTGCCGCGGCGACTCTATAAGCAATTCCGCCTGAATAAGGGTCGAGGGCGTATTGACGTCGTACCACTGTCCGCCATTGAAAAGAACCGAAACCAATGGCTGTGCGTCTTTTGATGCGCGAAAAGCGGCCGTCGCCGTACGGATCCCTGGCCGCGATGCGCACTCGATAAAGCTCCGGTAGGATTCCGGAGTAAAATGCCACACCCCCATCTCAAAGCCCTGATATGCGGTGATTTGCTCGCCGATCTCAGAGATGCGATTTTTCACAAATTGCACCTTCACATTGGCGCCCGCATTCGGATAATACCGTTCGTCCGCGCTGACCAATGTCGCGATCGCATTCTTTGATGGCACTCCCCCGCCTTTGAACGCGGAAAGAAACGCATGGTAAGGATTTTTTTTTGAGACCAAATCACACACCGTTACGATAAAAGGCGCGGTCAGATCCCGTCCCGCGGCCACAAGAGAATCAAGCATTTCACGCTTGCCCGGATTTTCCTCGCAAAAGCGGATCGCCGGTCCATCTCCTGAATCAAGGAGTAATTTCTTAATCAACGTGTCCCCCTTCTTTATGACGACCACAATGTCGGAAATCCCCGCCTCACCCAACATCCGAATCGTGCGCGTAATCAAAGGAACGCCGCCAACGCGCACAAGCGGTTTCGGCGTCTCCAATGGGTCAAGCCGCATCCCCCGTCCGGCTGCGAGAATCACAGCGGTTTTTGTGTCCATACGAAAGTATAACTTTTCGGGCATTAAGAGGGTTACAAGCGCCCGTGGCTTCCTCTTTCGTATGGCGGACCCCGAATACGCGGCTATATCTCAAAGCCGTTCCCTTGCAATCCGGCGGGTCTGCTTCACGAAAAGTAACAGGAAAAACGCGGTGAACCCGACTGCGTAGATCCAGAGAAATAAGTCCAGACGGTTGATCGCCGTGAATACGAAGAGCGGCCCGACAAGCGCCGCTGAAGTGTAGATGTTTTTATTGATCCAATACGCCGCTCTTATATGGAGCGGCTTTTTTTTATGCGCGTAGCGCTCCCGCGCGATATCCTCGCGCGAGAGTGTCTCATGCACGAATCCGTACCAGAAGCGCGTCTCCAAGAAGCGGTACAAAAGTTTAATGATGCTTGCGTAACTGCCCAGGATGATATAAGACGCATAACCGGTATGAGACCATAGCGCAATACCGATGAGGAAAAAGCCCAGGCCATACTGAATATCATGACTCACGGGCTCCGCATAGACGCCGCCGGAGACGCGTTTACTCTTCCGGAACCGCGCGACCTCGCCGTCGGATCCGTCCAGAATCACGGAGAAAATCGCCGTGATGGCCCCAATCACGCGCACCGTGTATGACCCGTTGAAAAGCATCACGAGCCCAAGGAAAAAAAAGCCGACGCTTATTGCGGTAATTTGATTCGGAGTGATCCGCGTTTTCAAAAATGCCGCCGTCGTATAAATGGAGAAAACGCGGCAGAAACGCCCCATCACCGCTTCATTTTCCGGAGCGGGGGCGGTGGACTGGCATAAAGCGCGAAGTTCTTTGATGCGCATAAGTTTGCGGTGATCGCTCAGTTATCAAAAACTCATTTTCGTTGCGTGCTCCAGCTACTTATCAAATGTTGCAAGCGTGGCACCAAATTTGCGGGAAAGAAAAACCAATGCCGCATCCGTGAAAGACATGTTCTGCCGAACCGTCGCTAAACTGTTGCCCCATTTTTGCACTTTTGTCGCCATAGAGATAAAAAGGCAATGTAGATACGATAAATATATATGCCGGATGCCCGCTGTCAAATTTCGCCTTATCCTTCGGAAAAAATATCCTTCTTCAATGATCGCGCTTGCTCCGTAAAAAAATCAGTTACCGTTTTGACCGAAAGGGGTTTGATCATACGCGGGAGGCCCACGATGCGCCGCGCCTTCAGCAGCTCACCGCCCAGAAAAACCGGGTCTATGGTCTTCAAAAATTTCGTCTCCGCATCTTTAACCATATCGGCGAGTGGTCGCTCCTCGAGCAAGAAGTAGAGATCCACAAAATCCTTTGGGTCGAAGCGATCCAACATCGTCATCAATTTATTCGCGGCAAGATCGCGCTTGCCGTCAACGCGAATTCCGTCGTGAGTTTCCGGCTGCTCCAGTTGTAAAAACGGATAGTGCGTAAATTCAATCTTCAATATTTGATCCGCCGTCAAAATAAAGGTAAAAAGACGCCGGTCATACAATCTGTCATACGCCACGGAACGCGCCGCGATCTTCCGGCGCAGCGCTTCCGTAAAGTTTTGGACAAACTGTCCGTCAACCTCCGTATACGAAAAAAAATCCAGATCATCGGAGACGCGATGCCTGAGATGAAACGCCGCGAGCGCGGTGCCGCCGGACAAATAAAAATCGCCGAGACGCGGCTCCTCAAAAACGCATTTCAAAATCGTTTTCTGTTCATCAGTTAGTAGAGATGACTCCATACAAAAGAAGTTCCAGAAGCATGCGGCGCTCCGGAGGGATTTTCAATTCATTGAGATGACGCTTGACCAGATCACGATCAAGACGCTGACCGCGCAAACCATACAAAATAAGCCGCTCGAGCTTCCAGACCGGATCAGCGGCCGCCTGTTTGTTGTATTCTTCTTCTTTATAATCCCATGCCATGATCCCACCTTATCAAAAATCCACGGCAAATGCGAGGCCGCATGCGGCGATCATCCCTTTGCCGCATAGACATTAAACCCCGACGGGTTTTTATCGTCATAGCGATCCAGGCGGCGTACCAGTCCGCCGAAAAGGCGGTAGAATAACGACCGCTTTCCGATGCGCGGCGCGAGATTCATCACTGCCTCAATCCTGCCGCGCACGGGCACAATCTCGACATCGGAAAATCCTTTGAGCAGCTCGCGCACCCCGTCCCGCGAAAAACGAAAATAATCCTTATACGCTCCGTCATCCGGCGCGTGGTACCGCCACATCCACGGAACATAAAGAAAAAGTTTTCCGCCCGGTTTCAAAATCCTGCGCATTTCGCGGCATGCCTGAAATGGATCGTACACATGCTCAAGAATCGAAACGCAGATAATGCCGTCAATGCTGGCATCGCCGAATATCTTAAGATCGCAAATATCCGCGACAACATCGGGCTTGGTATCTTGATCAATATCCACGCCGATTTTTTCCTTTCCTTTTAGATCATCCGCAAAAAGTTCCGCGAGGCCGCGCGATGCATTGCCGAAATCAATAATGCGCTGAGAGGTCAAAAAAATCTCCCGTATTTTTTTCAGACGAAACGCGTCCCACGCGGGTAATGCTTGCGTATCGGAAATACCCTCCACCGTAAATCCGTAATCCTTTTTCGGATCAAGATGCATGAATCAATAACACGATCTACATATGCCGCCGGAGACGAGCGCGAGCCGGAGTGATAATAACAAGATTTCCGGAAAAACTGTCAGACGGAATTTTCTTGAGGAAACGAGCGGCGATGGCGACCATTTCAGACGTCGGTATTTCGTTTGGAAATCGAAGGACGATAATGCCACAATGAGTGCCGGGAGGAAAAGAAAGAATATTCGCAAAACCTAAATCCGCCGTCATCAAAACGGCTTTTTGTTCCTGGGCGAATTCAAAAATCCGCTCGTCAGGCATACCTCGGAGACCATAATCGCGGATATCGAGCGGTTCGTGTCCGAGATCATGCAGCATCGCACTGATTGAACGAGGTAAATCCTCATCAATGACGAATTTCATGCCAGTGCGAGTTCTTCTTCCGCAACCAGATGAGCTGCGTATTTCAACGCCGCACGCACCTGCTCGGTGGTCAGTTCATATTCGCGAGCGACATCGGCGGACAGCATTCCTCCCGCGATTTTGCCGACAATAAGATTCACGGGCACTCGCGTACCCTTAATCACCGGCTTGCCGAATCGCACCGCCGGATCAACGGTGATATGTTCAAAAAGCGTGGTCATCATGATTATATCTTACGCTTATGGAGGAAAAATTTCAACACAAAATCACCGATCCTTCATTAGCATATAAATCGTCTCGTCCCCATATATCTTTTTTCCGGACAAGAGATAGATCAGCGGCTTCAAAAGCAATGTGTTGAACTTTGTCTTATACTCCGCGTCGTTATGCGCGCCGGAGGCAATATCAACTTCAAGCACATAACCGCGCTCGCCTTTGTGATGCGTCAAAATTCCCCCAAGAGCGCGCTCCGCGGACTCATGGTAGCGCTGCTCTCCGGTGAGCTCCCACAGTTTGAAAAGCACAATCGCCATGTCGGTCTCGTTATCGAGATAACTCAGGCGCGAGCCGTCCTCTTTGGGAAAAAGCCCGGTTGTATTTGATTGGCGCATTATCCAATACTCCGCGACGCGCTTCGAAAATTCAAGATACCGCGAATCGTGAAAAACAAAAAAGCCGTCCGCCATCAGATCCGCAACCGCAAACGATGAAACAAGATCCGCCGGAGCCGAACGCTCATCAGGATAATTCCGCACCCCGCCGTCCTCAACGGTATGCCGATCCAGTCCTTCAAACAGATGATGAAATGCGTCTTTTATTTTTGGATCAGGAGCGACGCGCCATAAATCGAGCAGGCCGAATCCGAAATTCGTATTATGCTTCATGATGCGCGGCCGGAGAAATTTTTTTGGCCGAAGATACGCACCGGGTTTTAATAAAGGAAACGTAATGATACATTCCGGCAACAATCCCCTTTTTTGAAAAAACGGGTTCGCGGTCAAAAACGCGAAGAGGCGCCTTGCCTCTTCAAGATAGAATGGATCGCGTGTCGAGCGATGCCATTCCGTAAAAATCTCAAGAAACGTGCTGTCCTGAGTATTAAAAATCGGCAACACTCTGCCGGAAAAAACATAAGAACCCGGGAAGCGCCCGAAATGTTTTTTAACCACGCTTTTCAGAATCCCATCGCCAAGTGAACGCGCGAAATTTTTTTCCTTGCCGACCGCGCGATACCACGCGAGGCCCAAGAGCAAATCCGTGTAGCTAAACGCGCGCGAAAAACGCGGCGGATGCTCTTTTGTATACCGGAGATGCCGCACACACGTCTCCTCGTCTCCGAAATACGCAAAGAACGGAAGAAAATCACCGAGCTCATCAATAAGCGGTTGCGGAAAAACAATGTTTTTCTTCGTATCTACTCCGCGAATCAAAATCCCGTCCTTGTTCGTCAAGAACTTTTTTGAAAGGGCAATGATTTCCTGGGCTTTTGCGGCGAGAAATTCGCGGTTGGTTAGATTCATAATTGCTACATTATTAATCTTGGACAAAACTATCTCATCTTAGACTTAAAATTGCGAATCATTTGTATAGATTCCCAAATCAGTTCCTCTTGATCCTGAATACGAGCAAATCCAATAGAGAGTTTCTTCTTTCCCACGCCTGGAACTACATTCCTTGTTTTCGGGTGGGAAATTAAAAAATAATAATGCACACCTTCTATGACAAACTCATAAGCCTCAAACTCATCTTTTTTTATGTGCCGAGGCGATCTCACAGGCATATGAAGTGTAGAGAAGACACGCTCGCCATTCGAAAGAATACTAAATGGCGGCAAGTTTATAAAACAAGAATATTTTGATGGCTCTCCTGGGTCACTCTTTAAAACCATCAACCTTATATCCTCCTCTATTTTATGGTCAAGTTTAATTGTTTGAAAGAAAGGCCGCGAAGAAATGCTGGCGCGCCAAAGCAAAGACAATAAAAAAAGCTTAAGGCGTTGATAATCGTACTCAGGATTATTTTCTATAACAAGAAAGTCTCGCCCATCAATTTGCTCGGAACGAAAAAATCTTTGAGTCGTAAAGAGATCATCAATGAGTCTAGCCGCATAATTGTCTAGTTTGCCAAGAGTCTCATGCTCACACAACTGACAAAGGATATTACCTTCGTATTCACTATTGTGTTTGTCCTCTTTCCTCTCAGAATTTAAAAGTACCAAATGATGATTTTGTCCGTATAAAAACTTATAGTGAAATTTTGGGATGATATGCGATTCTCTGCATAGATTTTTTTCTTGGAGACAAAGTTTGCAAATACCCCACTTCATGGATTTAATTTAATATAGCCATATTAAAACAAAACGTCTCTTTTTTCTGTCATTCCCGCGCAGGCGGGAATCCGGATTTCCCTCTTTGATAAGGCAGAACCTGGACCCCCGCCTTCGCGGGGGTGACAGAAAAAGCGTAGAGAAAAACTCACTTCCTAAACACCCGCCATAAGAAACGGTGCGAGACTGTGCCGCTTTCGGGGACGGTGACGGATCCGCCATCAAGACGCGAAAAACCCGTGCGCTGGACAATGCTTCAAAGAAATTTTTTACGGCTACACCATATAATATGAAAAAAAGATCCGCTTCGGAATCTACGAAAATTTCGTCGTGAACGAAGCGGTCTTTATGCACGATTTTTATTGATGTAGCTCTTGAATGCCGCCAACAGGGAGTCTCCGCCCATCTTTCTTAACTCCGATAGAATTTCCGGTTGGCAACGGAGCTCGTTGTGTCTGGGAATCATAATAAAATGCGGCTGTGTGGATAATAACAGACGCGCAATTGTTTGAGGCGGGACATATTTGTCATGAATACCGGATCGCTTATTTTATAAAGTAAAATCCAACTTCCTCAATGCCCTAATGCATTGTTTCCGGTTAAAGTTGAAATCGCTCATACAACAGAAACCGGATTAAGCTGTTTGGGTTTGCGCTTTGACCCGATACTGTACTGTCTGATTTCCAAAATTCAGCCGGTCATAAATAATATCCGCTTCTTTTCTCGGAACATCAAAATAAGTCAAAACGGCATCATTGATCATTTCAATAAGTTGCTGATGATCCTTTGCCTGTGTAATCAATCCGGGAAGTTCTGGTGAGTCAACGATAAACCAACCATCCTCCGAGATGCGCACATTGATATTAAGGGATTCCGGAATGCCATATTCCCGTTTGACTATTGCAGGATTTTTATGCGGATACAGTAGCCGAAAAATTTTTTCTGAAAAATCTTTTAGTTCTTTCATAGCAAAATTATAACTCAATTATAGTATTTTGTCAATTACTTGCTCAGAGTTTGGTGAATAATGCCTTTTTGTTGTCACCCCCGCGGAGGCGGGGGTCCAGGTTCTTGCT
>JBBTVI010000024.1:0-18863 GCA_038063315.1 Patescibacteria group bacterium | reverse complement strand
AATGGCATTTCAGAACGCGCAGTTTTTTTCATTGCGGTCATTGTACCACGCGGCCGCGCGTTGTGGATAAAAAGGATTGATTCGGACACCAGCCGCGGTATAATGATATTGTCTATGCAACAGAAAAAAAATCATTTCAAAATATTTCTTGCAGCCGCAATAGGGTTTTTTGCGAGCGCGCTTCTTTACGGGTACGGCAAATTTCAGCAGGCCCAGGCGTTGTTTGCTGAGACAAACGAGTCGCCGGCAAGTTGTCCGCTGGATAATGATAAGACCGCCGCCGCACAACAAGTCAGCGTCGAACAGACGGGAGACAACCAAAAAAATGCCGATCTATTCATCAGCTGTGGCGGATTTTTCTGACACGCGCGGACGACACATTTTCATAAAAAGTAGAAATAAACAACGCCGCGCGCGGTGTTGTTTTATTGCTGTTCTTGTAACCCTCACAGCTGTCATTGCGAGCGACCCCGAGTCCGTCGAGGGGGAGCGCGGCAATCCATTTCGACCATCATTGCAAACTGAAGACGAAACAATCCAGAATTTCTGCGTTATGGATTGCTTCGTCGTCCTGCAGCAGGACTCCTCGCAATGACACCTCTCAAAGGTTACCCTCTCTCCACTTGGTCAACGGATATTTTCATGCTATCGTGCCCGTGATGAAAGGGATACGGGAATTCAAAGAACGCGTCGCAACCGACCCGCTGTTTGCGGCCGAGGGGCTTGACCTCGATAACGCGCGGAATGCCCTTAAAGAATTACACTCCTCTCTCGGCCTGATTGCACGGATATGGCGGACGAATTTTGCGGCGCGCCTTTTTTTTCTGCGCTATCCCCCGGAGGAATCGGCCCATCCCATACGGTTTTTAGAGGCGCTTTTGGAGAGCGAAGCCCAACGCCGGATATTCCTTGAGACATCGACACCGGAGAGTGCCGCGCGCCTTCTTACTTGCTGGGAACACGCGGCCATCGCGTATCAAACAGGCATTGCCGCTTATCTAGAGGCATTGCTCCGCCTCCAAAAAATGGAGAACATCAAGGATGCCAGCCGTCTCGGATATTTCGACGTCGCGCCGACATTTTCAGAACTCACTGCATGGGTGCGTCTGATGCAGGATAACGGCCAGCGCCTCACACAAGAGATTGCCGCGCGCCGCGCGATTTTGCGGGATGGCGCGGAAGCGATACCCGAGAAACCTAAAGGCATCACCAGCTCCGCGGTATCCAATTCGGACGAAAAGCCCGATGTTATTCTGTCGGATGAACTGCGCGAGCTTTTCGGGATCGCGGGAATGCAAAATGCGCGGGAGCGCATCGGCCCTATTGTCTATGCGGCGCGGCAATTTGATGATGGCCAAAACACGCCCCATGCGTTTTTCGCCTCAGTCGGCCAAACACGAGCGGTGCATAGTCCGCAAATTGAAGTATTCCTCGCGGACGAATATTTTTTTCTCAATCTCAAAAAGGGGCATTTTCTAGACCTCGTAATCTACCGCCCGTTAATTGAGGCCGGACTCGATTATTGGTGCCAACCCGCGACATCTTTTTATGCAACGCTCGATCTCACGTATTACGCGGATATCGCAACGGCCGCGGATTGCGAGAGACGCCCTCATCCACGGCGTAATTTTGTGCTCGACCAGCGCTCAAGCGTGCTCGATCTTCTGATCGGACGCGGAATCCACTATAACACGCGCTTTGCCGAACTTCTTGCGATTTTTGCTTTCCACAAGCGCCTCCCGCCGCTCAGTTTTTTCTACATCGCGCGCGCCTATCCGAGTTTATATTTTCTGCCGTTTAACCGAAGCGTCTGGAGGATAAATCAGTCCCCGACTCTTCAGGCCTCCCGTTTCAGCCCGCGATCGCACTATGAGACATTCTCAGATCTGCGGACGCGAGTTCCGCTTGACACGATTAAAAAGATCGTCGGAATATCCGCGAAACGGATGAGTCGTTTTGCCAACGAACTCGCACGCTTCAATATGAATAAATCCACAACATTATGATGACAAAAGACGATATAAATGCGATCGGTCTGGCTGCCTTAAAGGATTTTGAAAAGGATCGCAACGCGAAGGCCTACATGATTCGCCAGACCTCGGGGACGACACTCGGCAAACCGCTTCTGATTTGCCGAGCGCGCGGCGTCGACAAAAAGGATTTGGACGGCAGAACATACAAAGAAATCAAGGCCCCCGCTCTTTTTTTCGGATCGTTCAATGCGCGGCTGTCCCACCTCAGCAATTTTTTTACGCATAATGCGGATCCGGCTGGTCGGGCGCTCGTTCTTTCACCCCAGGACATCAACGCCGACCTCGGGCGAATATTGTCCGAATTTCAGCCCGACGCTTTTCTGGGTTTTCCCTCGGTCATGGTCCGGGCGCTCGTTGCCGTAGACCAGAAAAACGCTGACGCGCTAACCGGTGTCCACTCGGTTCACTTCATCGGCGAAGCCCTCACCGGAATTCACCGCGACGTTCTGCGGCACAAAATTCCGGACGCGCAGATCTACGGGCACTATGCGACGGCTGAAACCGGATTTCTGTCCGCATTTCCATGCGCCTATACCGACGCGAATCA
Source organism: Patescibacteria group bacterium (assembly GCA_038063315.1). Taxonomy (GTDB): domain Bacteria; phylum Patescibacteriota; class Minisyncoccia; order Sungbacterales; family HO2-52-23; genus JBBTVI01. The sequence goes on along the minus strand of JBBTVI010000024.1, from coordinate 16,283 downwards.
ATACCATCCCCATCGCAAAGCCCGATTCCGTTTGGTCAGCGCGGATCAGGACGGCATCGGGGAAATCGCGGTCTCCAGTCCGCTCAGCCGGACCGTTTCCCTCACCGATTATCTTGTCGGCGATGTGGGACGAATGATTCCCGGACCGTGCCGATGCGGCAATGAGACAACCTTTGAACTCATGGGCCGGAAGAATTTTGATTTTATCAAACTCTCCGGCATCGTGCTTCGCCAGGAACTTTTTGAACGCGCCGTGGCTTCTTTCGACGGCCTCATCGCGGACTACAGGGGAGAGGCGCGCGAGGTCTGGCAAGATAACAAAATTTACGGCGCGCTGACCCTCAACGTCCTTCTGAATCCCGACTCCCACGCCAAAATAGATGCGGACGGCGGGGCCGCCGCCTATATCGCGCGGGAATTCCCTAAACGGCTTTACCTGACGCAGACCGCGACTTTTGATAGTTTGATTCAACGAGGCATATTCCTACCGTTTGCAGTCGCGGTTGTCAAGGAGTTCCCGTACCAGCATAAATCCGTAAAAATCAGGAAAATCGAAACATGACCGCTCCTGACCCCCGTCTTTACGAGCTTCTGTCTCAGGTGTTCGAGCATCCCACATGCGATTTCTACCGCAGACATTACGCAAATTCCGGCATCCGTACGGCCGCCGACGCCACTGCGGCGTTTGACCGCCTGCCCGCTCTTACCCGCGCGCATCTCGCCCGGACGCCGTTAGCGGAGAGATTGTTTTTTGAGGAACGCTGTTTTGTCAAAATCATCCGCTCCACGGACGAACCGTTTCTTATGCGCGCCAATCTGTCGGCGCTTTCCAAAGAACAATACGGCGTCCGCGACGGCGCGCGTGCGCTCGTCTTTCTCGCCGACAGCGACGAGGCCATGGAAAAATCCCTTTGGTGCTATGAACAAAATATCCTGCCCATGGTTTGCGAAAAACAGATTGCGCAACTTGCGCCGCGATTTGCGGCCGACTATACCATTGATACGCTGCTCACGGAAGAGAACATGATTATCGGGTTTTGGCCGGAATTTACGCGTCTCTTAGGTCTCACGGCATTGAAGAATCTCGTTCTTTTCGGCTCCGGCTTTCATTTTCAAATGATCCACCGGCAATTTCTGCCGCAGAATCCTGTGCTGATCCTCTCCTTGCCGGAGACAGGCGCGATTGCCCGAATTTGCCCCGATGCGTTCGTCCGGGGAAACTGGATTTTTCATCCGGACGCGAATTGCCTGATTGAAATTGACGAGCGCATCATCATGACCAAACTCGCGCGCCTTGCAACACCGCTCATCCGGTACGACACGGGAATCAACGCCCGAAAAGCCGAATGTCCGTGCTCCGGCGGCCGGCAAGCGTTTATGCTTGTTTGACGCTTGCGTCTGTTATTATTTCTGCGTTACGATACGCTTGGTTCTTCAATTAGGGCGGGGCAACTAAGAAAGGGGTTTGCCGATGACAGTACGGCATTTTGATCCACGAAAGAATTATCGGAATGTTCTGATCGGGAGATGGGAATATCTTGTTGATGAAAATGGCGTTGTATTGAAAGGGATTTGGGGCCGCAAGGGCGCAGAGGGTTCTAGCCAAGACGGCGTAGAAAGCGGTACGGATTTGATTTTGATGGATCCGGGCAGCGCGTTTCCGCTCCATACACATCCGGGCGATCACCACTTGTATTGCCAGTCGGGATCGGGAATTGTCCATATCGGCGGCGCCGGGTATCGGTTTGAGACAGGAATTACTGTTTTTGTCGCCGCAGAACTCCCGCATAGCGTTCGGAATGTATCGCCGAACTTGACTCTTGTTTTCATCGCCGTGGGCCATCCGCATATTGCGCTTGATTCTCCCCGCCGCATGCGCTATGTCGCGGAGGATCATCCGTCATGCCGCGAATGCGGAACAATTATGGTACGCAACGGCTCCCACTTCAAATGCCTGAATTGCGGAGCGACGCCCGGCCGTTAAAACGAGTTTAAAATACTAAAATTGGGACGCGGAGCCGCGTCCATTTTTTTATGCCTCAACGTTCTTTTCGGGTGGCGTACCGCCATGCGGTTTTGAAAATACTTGCCGCCGTGATATATTCAATGCATGGAGATTGATCTGAATCAACATGAGCAATTGCAGAATATCGGCGCGCGCCACGCGCTGCGTTTCATCATTCTGCACGGTTCTTACGCGACGGGGAAAAATCATCGCGGCAGCGACTTGGATATCGCGGTTCTCGGCACAAAACCGCTCACCGGAAAGGAAATATCCACGTTGCACGGGGAGCTTTCTCGTGTTTTTGGAGATCATGCAGAGCGAGAGTTGGATTTGAAATCGCTCCATGGAACGGATCCGTTGTTCCGCTATTATGTGACGCGCGACAGTGTGCTTCTTTATGGCGATAGAACGGACTTTAACGAGTTTAAGGCATATGCGACGCGAGTATTTGATGATTTGCAACCCCTACAGCGACTTGAGGCGCTCATGTTAAGAAAGCAAAATCGTTTATTAACGCGCACCACATTGCATCATGCTTGATTCGCCATTTATTCGTCGCAAAATAGGATTGATCCAGGAGGATCTGAAACGCCTTGAACGGTTTCGACGGTTGACGTTTCATGAAATGGCGTCCGAGTGGGAACGATGGAGCGCTCTGGAGTGGACGCTTGCAAAAATTATTGGTCGCGCCATCGATATCAACCGTCATATTCTCGCCGAGCTGTCCGGCAAAGATATTGCGCCTCCTAAAGATTACACGGAGACGTTTCTTCTCCTTGAGAGATTACATATCTTGCCGGAAATCTTTGCGCAGCACATCGCGGCGAGTGCGGGATTTCGCAATCGCATTATTCACGAATATAATGAGTTGGATCAACAGACGGTCTATCAAACCGTCGGTGATGCGATTACGCAATACGCCGAATACTGCCGCTATATTCTGGAGTTTCTTGAACACGAGACAAATGCCTGAATTGCGGAGCGACGGCGGATTGTTCTTAAAATGCAACAAGGCGCTTCAATAACGAAATTGGATTTTTTTAAGGGATGCGTAAGGCGTCCCCTTTTTTATGCGGTCGCGACCCTACGGGCGGCATCCGCGTCAGAATGTTTATAGGGAAAGCGGCAGTCGCGCTTGGTTAATGCTCGAAGTTCTTTACTATCGTGATTCAATTCTCTTCTTTTCATCGCGTAGAAACATCAGCGTCTCTTGCTTAAGCGTTTTGCGGATACGAGAAAATCGTTCATAGGGGAGAAGCGTATTAAGGTCCTGGTTGATAATTTGTTCGGTGATGTGGTTTTCGATGAATGTGATGAGGTCCGCAAAAAAGTCTGGAAGCGCCGCACGCGCTCCCGCAAAGTCAAAATCAAGGTCAACGGAGAAGCGGTCGAGGTAACCAAGCATCGCGGCGCAGGTCCCGCCCTTGAAATAGAGGAGTTTGGCAAGTACAGCGTTGTCGTAAACGCCGGAGAGTATTCGGTACAACCACGCCTTATGCGCCGCATCTTTCGGATGCGGCAAATCAATATCAACCATACCGCTGTTTGGTTATTGGATACCCGGCCTCTTTTTGAATGGCGCGCACCTTCTTCCAATCAATAAGCTTTTCTGTATCGAAATACGCATGCGCGTTGAAATAGAGCAAATCGGCCACCGCGCGTTCGGTTGTCGCTGTGCGGACACCGTTTGCCGCAGTAATAATTCCGCTGGGTTGATATAAAAATTGGTCAGGAAGTTTACGTGAGTAATACGAATAGCCCGCAACCCTGAAATGTTTTGCCTCGTTGCTGATCAGCGTTATGGAAGGAAGGTGTTGCTGTATAATGCCTTGCGCTCTCAAGACGGTTTCCGTACTCACATAGGCGTAGCGGTGGAGCGCTTTGACGCCGAGAAGCAGCGGATCGATATCCGTCGGCTTCTTAATTGAATAAAATCCCTTGTGAATACGAAAAAGCAGGCCCCGCGCGACGTACCGCTTGATGGTGGTATAAAGGGTATTTTTGTTGGTAATTCCCCATAAATTTGCAAGGTCGTCTGTATGAAAAACAATATCGCCCAGCCGGGCAATCTCGGCAAAGCGGTTCAGGTTTTGCGGTTTGGCGCTTTTTTTTGCAACTAAACCTGTACTCATATGTACAGGATAATAAAGTGTACAACCTATGTCAATACGCTCAAAGCGCACCGCTCTCGCCTTTATCGCCGTGGGTCATCCCCATATTGCGCTTGATTCTCCCCGCCGCATGCGCTATGTCGCGGAGGATCATCCGTCATGCCGCGAATGCGGAACAATTATGGTACGCAACGGCTCCCACTTCAAATGCCTGAATTGCGGAGCGACGGCGGATTGTTCTTAAAATGCAACAAGGCGCTTCAATAACGAAATTGGCTTTTAAGGGACGCATAAGGCGTCCTTTTTTTATTAAAAAAAACTCTTGTTGTCCCGTATAGGCAACAACAAGAGATTGCTCCGGCACCACATTATAGCGATGCCATCTTCTTTGGACGGTATGCCGCCAATGGCAGCATACAAGTTTTGCCGAGATACACCTCGGCGGTTGTAGTGAGGTGAGTGGCCCGCCCCGAGCCCTCCCATTTCATCCCGTTACGGAACAGAGCGTAAGAGACAACGTCACTATCCATGGCAACATTGAATCGTAATTCGTCCCCGTTATCCGAAAACGTCACCGAATTAACATCCCCCGCGCGGCCGTCATCGCTCGTTACCTTCCCTAACAGTGCCCCGCTATCATCTATCTGAAAGGTATACTCGGTCAGGCGATCCGCCTCATAACCCTGGAGTCCACACTCCAAAAGGGTATTGAGCATCTGATTGGCATTGGCCGGGGCCGAACCCAACAGGCCGACAACCAGCAGAACCATTATGCAAAGAACTCTCTTCATTTCTCAGTCCTTTCTGCGTTTGAGGAGTGCCCGTCATTGGGCAACGTATACGCGCATTATATATCAATTCCTATCTTTTTGTCAAGAATTTTTGAAGTAAGCGCTCACCAGTTGAGGGTTTCGCACGCCCAAACCCTTTGGATAAGCCATTTTTCGTTACCGCTTCATTGTGGATAAAGCCATGGGAATGCACGAAAATGCCCTTAATAAGCCAAATCCTTCCTTGACCGGTGAGCGCTTACTTTTTGAACACCCCGTATCATTAAAATTTCCAGCCAAATTTAGCCAAAAGGGCTTTAAATTTGGGACTGGCTGACGCAATAATCCGGAAAGCTGAAGTTTTATGGGTGGGATTATCCCTTTCATTCACCAAAAGGGTTTCCGGCGCATATTCGGAACCCGTAGGAGGATTATAAAAATCCTGCAACAATGAATCAATATCGTCTCTGCGCTCCTGCCCGTATGCAGCCGCCAGAAAAACTGCATAATCCAAACTTGTCATTGTGCGCGTCCAGGGGGGCTGGGCAACAGCCAATGCCTGTTGGAATATCTCCTCCGGGTTTCCCAAGGATGCATCTCCATCCCCTACGGCCGTCAGCGATCCGACTGCAGCGCCTTTCAAACGCAGCACAATAGGGAGGGATTGCTCCTTGGAATACTGATAATAATTTTGAGCATTATCGTAAAGAGTATTTATAAATGCGATTTTTTCCTTCACCATATTTTCATATTGTTCCACCTTTTTTTTCTCATCTTCACTGAGATTCCCCTTTTTCTTAAGATTATAAACTTTTATGGCGTACAAATCCGCAATACGCGCCTCTATTATGACTTCGGGAGGGGATGAAAGCGAAGAAGCGTATTCCGCAAGATGCAGAATAGTATCATCTATATTACCCCCGGCTTCCTTTGCGAAATCTTCAAATGGTTTGCCCGAGAATATAATATCTGAAACTGCTTTTTCGCTCGTCTGATAAAATACGCGAATCATCATGCCGATTGCCGCTGCTTTTGCTTTTTTAACTGTCGGATCATCATCGGTATATTTGGGATTGTCAACTATATCCTTAAACAGCTGCGCCGCCTTCACACGATCTCCAAGATTCAATGTTGCTCCGGCAATCTGATATTTGATAAATATCTCCGCATTTAATGATGTCACGTCATCAAGAGCTTTATTATATTTCTTAATTGCCTCACTGTAATCTCTATTTAAGAAAAGCGTATCAGCTTCTAAATAACTGGCGTTCACCGATTTAAGCGTGCGATGGCTTGATGTTTTTACGACGTTTTGTGGAGTCGGGATTGTTTGGATTCTTGTAAAAAAAGAGTACCCGTACGCAAAAAAACCAAGGAGGGCTAATCCTATTAAAATCAGAAGAGCTCTGGTTTTGTTCATGCGATAAAAAACTTAATTACTACATTGTGGTATCAGAAGCGCTGTCTCCGCTGTCTGCGCTGTCTGCGCTGTCTCCGCTGTCTCCGCTGTCTGCGCTGTCGGCCTCTGCGTGGGCGATATCAGGATAAGGATGCCCCAGGGGATTTAAAATGACTTTATGGTCGCTTCTGTCCTTTGAGACAAGAAATGCGAAAAGTCCCACCGTGCCGACCAATATACCGTAAGTAGTAAAACGGATAATTTTTTTAACAAAAATACCTATGTTCATAGAAAGAAGGTTAGAGTATGCCTATATAGGAAAAGATACAACACGCATGACAGAATAACAATGCCGCTTATCCACATAGTACGGCAACTCCTACTGCCTTTCCCCGTACAATCCGAAAAGATAATTCGGCGAGTCGGATTTTTTAGCAAGATATTCCGAAAATTTTTGCCGGCACTCATTTGACGTAATCTCATTTGCGCAGATCGTTCCCATGGCTGATCCCATTGATATCTGGTCTGAAATTTGAAAAAGCGCGTCATAACAAAAATTCTTGAGCGACGTATCGTCTATCTGATAACAATAATTCACGCCTCCTGGAAAATTTAAGAGATTAAGAAAGCTTTCCGCCACACCCAAGACGCAGGCCTGCCTGTCTCTTCCTCTTGCGAATTGATTGCAGAAATATTTCCTGTTGGGATTGGCAACATTGCGGAATATTCCCGGACTGTTCAGGCCGATGGCTTCTATGCAGTATGCGCGGGGGGCGCCATTAAGTTCTTCGCAAAAATTTTTTGATGAAGCGATTCTTTCAGCTGACTCCACGTTATGTTCTTCGAACGAGCGGAGCTGAATCCAGGGCAGATACCAAAAACAGGCATGCTGATAACTAGGGTCAATATTTTCGCATATCGCGCGGTAGTCCGTTTCGGAAAGAGGTGATTGTGAAAGTGTGGGCGATAATGTTCCTACGGATCCTGCGCTTTCCATAAATCCGCCGCGCGCGCATGCTTCCCTTTTGACCGCATCCTTGCCTACCTCATCGCACACTTCCGGTATCTTGGTATAGTTTTGATATACTTCAAAAATGATATGCCCGGCGGCATGACATAATTGATAGTTGTCATCCGCGCAATATTTTTCAGCAATGCGTTTCAGAGTGATCGGATTTGCATGAGCGATATAATCCGCTTCTGTCGGGCTCAACCCCATTTCCTTCACTATAGCAGCCCCGATTGTCCCGTGAACACACCCGTAGCCGTAATAGGGACCGCGCGCGCATTCGCGAAGAGCCGTTTCAACCGATCCTGTTTTCAAATAAAGCTGCTTCCCCATAAAATGCGCTATGGGATGAGCATAGATATGGAGCACAAGCGGCGTAGAAGATGCGATGACATATTTCACGATCTCATCAGACGGATATGTCTTCATGAGCTGTTTGACGGTATCTTCCAAACACACCGCATCGCTCGTATATGTGCCCTGCGCTGTCGTGGTAAAACACGAAAGGAGCGAATCAAGAGCAAGAGCAGGTTTTTTCGGGGGAAGACGAGAGAAAAAAACTGCCGTTATGCCGAAAATAATAAAAACGAAAACGACAGGAAGAAATTTTCTTTTTATTATTCTTTTACTGCTGTGTTCCATATGTTTTACAGGACTGCCTGATTATACTACTATATCACTGCTATGAATATCCGTCTTGACCATCTCAAAGACGTCATCGCGCGCGAGGTTTTTGTGACGAGCGCAACGGAGCGCATAGTGGAACCCGCGGGCGAAGAGAGCGCATGGATTTTTGATTTCAGGCGGGTTCTCCTGAAAAGCGATATCCTTGATACTATTGCGGAACTTTTTTGGGAAAATAGTAAGGAAAAAACGCCGTTTCAGGTCGGCGGGGTTGAAGTTGCGGCAGTCCCTCTGATTGCCGCCCTCTCCCTTAAGGCAAAAGAAAAAGGTATGGCAATCAACGGATTCTTTATACGGAAATCCCGCAAAAAATCCGGACTCTTGCGGATGATAGAGGGAACGCTGACGGATGAAAACGTCATACTCGTTGATGATCTCATGAATTCGGGCAACAGTCTGATGCGCCAGGTAGAGATTTTGGAGAAATTGAATAAAAAGGTAGCGGCCATCTTCGTCATACTGCGTTTTCGCGACCTTAAATATTATACCTATTTCCGCGATAAGGGCATAGAAATATATTCGCTTTTTTCCCTTGATGATTTCGCGGATTCTCTTCATGTAAAAAATCTCATACCGCAACAAAAAAAACCTGTCCCCATGCCATTTAAGGCAGAATGGCAGTTTATAAGCGAAAGGCCGAATTATTTTTATGTTATACCAAAGTCTGCGCCTGCCGTGGATAATAAAAAATTATATTTCGGAGCGGATAACGGCAATTTTTGGGCAATCAACCAAAAAGACGGAACCGTTGCGTGGAATTCTGTCATACGATCCCACAGCAAGGGCAAGTATGTTTTCTCCTCGCCGGCCATTCATCATGATATGGTCTATTTTGGCGCCTATGACGGAAATTTCTACGCTTTAAACAAAGAAACGGGCAAAAAAGAATGGGTGTTCAGGGAAGCGGACTGGATCGGATCATCCCCCTGCGTTGCTCCTTCTCTCAATTTGATTTTTGTGGGATTGGAATTTGGTCTTTGGAAAAAACGAGGAGGGCTTGTTGCGCTTGATTCGGAAAACGGTCAAAAGAAATGGGAATATGCCATGCCCGGACTGACGCCCGCCTCTCCTGCATACGCGCAAAAAGAAGGGATGGTGATATGCGGATGCAATGATTTTTCAGTCTATGCGCTTGATGCGCGAAAAGGACACCTGTTATGGCAATTCAGAACTGGAGGCGAAGTAAAGGCGTCCTGCGCGATTGATGAAAAACGGCGGCTTGCCGCATTCGGCTCTTTTGATGCGCATGTCTATGTACTCAATGTAACAACAGGCAAACTTGTCTGGAATATTGAGACGCGTGAGGCAATTGATTCCACGCCCCTCATAAAAGGAGATTATCTTTATGTTGCTTCCCTTGATAAAAAATTATATTGCATCGATCTCGATACCGGCGCCATCGTGTGGCGGTTTGCCGCAAATGGGCGCATCTTTGCATCGCCCGTAACAATCGGAGATAAGATTTATATTGGCGCCAATGACGGACGGCTGTATGAGCTTGAGGCCGGAACCGGAAAGAATACCGCCCTTTTTCAGGCAACAGAGCGCATTACCAATAAAATTGCCTACAACAAACAGACGGGGAAAATTTTTCTTCCCACTTTTGCCAATGAGATATACTGCCTATCTGACACCAGAGAAATTATTTAGACAGCATGAGCGCATAGACAAGCGATTCCTGCGTGCCGTCAATATCAAGAAGCCGATGAAGTGCGCCATCGCGTGTCCCGCCCATGCCGACAACGCCGACATTACGCGATCCCCCTGCAAGATACACTCCTTGTCCTATATGTCCGGCCTCAATCAGCGCATAGCGATAGCTGCGTTCTCCGTATTTCATGGTGCTGCGATGAAACACGGCGGTAATGACGACGGCCATAGAGCACTGTTGCGCCCATGGATAGGTAAAAAAAGCAGATATATCTTTTTCACTGAAATCGCGAAGGCGCAGGATATCAAGCGCATGATTCCTGACGCCGTAGTGATAGACGCCCAATGCAATCTCATTTTCTTTTTTTAATGAGAGAATATACGCCTCAAGGGGAAATCGCGCGCCGCCCGATGGTTGCGCGCGCAATTTTATATCATTCTCCGCCCGCGCTTTATCCTGAAGCCCGCAGGAGTACTTGAGTATCACGGAAAGATCCATGGCAGAAATACCGGCACAGTGCCCGCCCCGGGTTGATTTTCGTTTGGCAACAAGATCAGAAAAATGTACCGGAATCTCAGCGGGCTTGGGAAGCGCAAGGAGGGATACGCCCTCATAAGTTTTGTAGTAGATGGTCTTCCACTCCTCGGGCCACGCGTCGCGCGGAGGCCATGGATAGATTTTGCGCCCCGCAGCGTGACTTGCGCTTCGCTTATGAAAATGATGAAAAAATAATTTCATTTATACTGTTATCCGAATGGGTGCGGAAAAGGATTATACGCGGCGGGAGAGGCGGCGCGGTATCCTAATTTTTCAGGAACCTCGCGCAAACGAACACTGTCTAATCGCGCATATGTCTCTTTCAAATACAAAGGCATCAGCGCGGGAACAACCACCTTTACGACCTTGTATTCAAGCTCTTTCAGGATAGGATCGCACGTTTCATAACGAAATACCTCATATGCCGGTCCTGATTCTTTTTCTTTCTTGGCCAATGTACTTAAGACATGCGCCAGCATATCATCAGGGGAGGCAGGTACCGGAGGAAACTCCTGCAGCCATTGCCTGATGGTGATTTCTTTTCCGGCAATAAAAAACAGTATCTCATCCGTCATCTCTCCCGATCGCCAAAGGGAAATCCGCTCCTTTTTTCCTATTTTCGCATTGGCAAACGGCTTATATCCAGAGTTAATGGAGATAGCCGATTCCCGTGGCGGCGAGCTTAAAAAAGCGGTATGCTCAAGCAATGCGCGCTCAAGCGCCTCGCGGGGATCCGCGTGGCATTTTCCTGATACGGTAATTGCATTCCTCCCGCCGGGCAAGGGCGCGGTAATGCAGCATGCGACTGATGGTATCCCAAGATCGGTTGTCGTATCAAGAAAATAAAGCTTATAGCCCCGATCGGACAAGGAACGGTATACTTCCCAAAAACGCGGAGAAAATTTGTGCGCCGTATCCGTCTCATCAAGAGAGACGCGGCGTGGAGACAGCCGGTTAAGCCAATAAATAAGAAAACCGTCGCGTTCAATAAGTTCGCATAATCCCGATAATGTTGCTTCTGCAAGAGTAAAGCCGCCTCCTGCCCCGCTTGTTGTTTGTGGAGATATTCTATAGGAATCATCGGGAACCGGTTTTTCCTTAGGCTCGGGGCCCCATTGAATATATTGAAGCGGAATATAAATCTTTTTTCCGGTCTGCACTGATTCTCCCTTCACACATGAAAACGCGGCATCATGTATGCCGTCCCGGTTGAGAATTTCACCCGTCAGCCCTTTCGGACAATACGGTTTTTGCCATGAAAAAAAGCGCGGCGTGTCAAAAAAAAGCGCGCGGGGAATCCGTGTATCTCCCAACGCATGGCGCGTGATGATATTTTTTTTATGAAAAAATGAAGTGAGCAGTGCATAACGCTCAAGAAATTCTCCGATTGCCTTGGAGAGCGCTTCGGTAAACGAACTGTATGATGCGCCCGCGCCGTAGAAAGGAGCGCGTTCTGAATCCTGAAATTCTTCCCGCGCTTTGAGCAGAACATAGTGCGTATGGGGAACCGAATGAAGCCATGAAGAGAGACGCGGTATTGGATCCGCCAAAATATTTTTGTTTACGAGATATGCAAGCACGTCGCCGAATCGCGATTGGTCAACTGCCCTATACAATCCCGCGCGCGTGGGTTCCGGCGCCTCAATGTTCCGAAAAAATTTTCTTATGACCCGAGATCGCATGCGCGACCATGCGGCAACATTCCCGTACCGATAGGTTTTTTCATCGTGTAGCTCGTGAAATATCGTCCAGGGGATATAAAATTGGCGTGTATCTTGTTCTTCTCGCATATATATACTCTATAGAGCATATATATGCTGTCAATGCGCCGTTGTATAGATATAATTTTTTTCATATCATGAAACCATGACTCCCGATCAAGAAAGTACGTTCCTGCCGATGTCTTCTTTTGAAGAAAAAATAGTGCGGCGATACCGCAAGATTTTTTCCATTGAGGAAATAGAGCAGCAACCGATACTCCAATGGGCGCTTGGCGCTCTTCTTCTCGGATTGTTCATAACATTTTATGGGTGGATAAATTCAAGCGCTATCTCACTCTCTTCCGCAGAGAACGCAACCGCAACCTGCTGGCCTTATTTCCAGCATTGCGAATCGCTTTTTTTTCTGGAAACGCTCCCTTCCTACAGCCAGACGACCTTCTATGGGCTACTTTTCGGCATTATGCTCATGGCAATTTACTTTATGTGGCGACGCCAGTGGGTATACGCCCATATGAATATCCTCGCGCTCTTTGCATGGAAGTTTTTTGTGATGTTTGCGCTGTCAGCATCGCTTGCGGCAAATTTTGATTATTATGACATTATTATCGGCGCGATACTTTTATTTTTTCCATACAAAGAGGTCTTCGCAAAGATTGCTTTTGTCGTGCTTTATTTTCTTGCGGGAACCGTCAAGATTCATGAGGGATGGATCGCTGCATCATATTTCACCTCTCTCGTCGCAGGAATGCCCTGGGTCAGCAACGCGCTTGCGCCTTTTGCCGCAAATATCGTTATCGGGGCGGAGATCGTCGGCGCATGGTTTTTGCTCTCGCGCCGTCCCTCTTTGCAGCGCGCCGCGCTCGCCTTTTTTATTTTTTTCCATCTCTACTCGGCCGCATTGGTCGGCTATCGCTATCCGACAACCACGCTCACCATGTTTCTGGTGCTTTTCGGCCCCCTGTACCGATACACGGCACCGCGTTTTGATCGGCGATCAATTGCCGGTTGGATTTTTATTATGTTATTATTTTTCCTGCAATTTCTTCCGAAATTTGTCCACGGCGATCAGAAATGGACCCTTGAGGCAAATCAGTACGGACTCAATATGTTTGAAGCAAATCATCAGTGCCGATCCGAGATCCTGTATGATACGGATGACGGAAAACAAATACCGGAGATATATGAATCGCGAAGAGCGTTGGACAGATGCAATCCCTATAGACAATGGCTGCGAATTCATAAATACTGCGAGTACGGCGGGGTGCGCAAAGCCCGCTGGACATTTGATCATTCCATAAATGGCCATCCGTTTTATAGAATAGTAGATGTCATTGATGCATGCGCGCTCACCTACAAATCCCTCTCGCACAATCCGTGGATCCTTATCCCGGGGGAGAATGCTCCCGCAATCGGGAGACCTCTTAAAGACCCGTATGATAATTCACGATATATCTATGATCTGGGAAGATAACTCACTGCCTGTTATCGCGCTTCAGAGCACCCGGGGGAACCCGGAGGTTACCTTTACGCACTTGCAGACGTGGATGTTCGTTCATATGCAGTACTTGGAATTTTTTTGGTGGACGGTTTGGATCGCCACTCTTGTCTTGCTCATTTGGAAGGCGGTAATCAAAAAAGAATTCACCTCTTAATCCGGTATTTCTATCACGCGATTACAGCGCCGTGCCGAATAAATTCGCTTTTTGGAGGCAGCGGAGGCGGATTTCTTCGGAGGGATCGTCGCAGATTTTTTGTGCAGCGCGCTTGTTGAGCGTGAAATCGTATATACTCAAAAATCCGCCTGATCGACAAAGCATCTCACTGTCGGGATTGGGCATCCGGCCGCACTCGGTTTTGGTTTTTTCCATATCGTAGTCCATACTTTGGGCCGCCATTCTCCCGACGCCGATAAAACAAAACTCGCGGTTTTCCGCGTTCGGAATTCCGAGGCAGAGATCGCCGAGTTTTTTGAAGTCGTTGTTAAAAAGATGTCTCCACCAATCGGGTTGTTCATAAAAGCAGGCGTTCATAAATTGTAACGGGAGCGACGGGCAGGGATCATACGGATCGCCATGGTACGCGCGGACGTATGTCTTGCCCTCACCCTCAAGATGCGCATTCCGGAAATTATATTCCATAAAGAGTCCGCCGTAGCATCCAGCGACCGGGCCCTTCCATGAGAGAGACCCACAGGCCTCAAGCGCTTCAGCAAGACGGTCGTCGCCGAAATACGTCATGATGCCGTGCCCGATGCCGTGGTGACAACCGAGCCGTTCCCGCCGTTTTTGAACGCAGATGCGGTCGAGCCGTTGAAGAACTTCTGTTCCGCGCTCGCTGATTGCCCGTCCGAGAAAACCATGATAGCACCCGAATATGAACGAGACGTCGCAGACGGAAAGATTTTCAATGCCGCGTGCATAGAGTATTTCGCCGAATACATGTGCAGTGTTATGGGCGATGCCCGTAGGCGCCAAGGCATATTTGCTTTTGAGCAGCGCGTATGCCGCGGCCGGACCGATTTTGTCAATGACGCGCCGCCAGTAAATTCGTTCCGCATTGTAATCCACCGCGGAGACCACGCCGACGAATTCGTCAATGCTATTGGGGACGATTATTGCAGGAAGAGAAAATGCGCTGTTTTGTGTTGTTTGCGCGCGCGTGCCGCGCGCCTTGACGTATCCGGATTTTTTAACGAGAAGCGCTATCTCATCCGTATATTCCCCGTAGGGATAGGAAAACGAGGTGATTCTTTTTTGAATTTCTTTCTCAATACGCTTTTTGTCTCCCACTATCTCATCCCAAACGGCGTTCCGGTCGCGTCCGACAAGATGAAGATGGTTTTTTGTGTGCCCTCCTATTTCCATGTGCGGAGTTGCCGCAATCGTCCGGACCGCATCCCATATGAGAAACGGGGACTTTTCGATCCATGCCGAGTTTATAAAAAACGTCGCGCCGAAACCATATCTCTCGAGCAGAGGGAGCGCCGCCTCATATTGACTTTTCCATGCATCATCAAACGTCAGAATGACTTTTCTCCAGGAGTCGGATTCCCCGTCCATAAAATATTGTTCCAGCGACATCACGGCAAATCCGTTTTCCGCGAGATACGCCATCTGACGCTCAAAGATCTCGGGCGTGACAAATTCGCCGCTTCCCGTACGCTCGGTCGCGTCGCGGATATCGTGATAAACAAGGATAATCGGCGGGGACCTTGTGCCCTTGTCATGAAGCGCGCCGATGGAGAACGCGATAAAGGCAATCGCGACAAACACCAGTAGAATAAGGCCTGCGCTCTTCGCTTTTTCCCGCGCGCCCGCGCCCGATAGGATATTGTGCATGAATTCAAAGAAACGATTCATGTGCGACAAAACAACCTGGGGAAATCTCCGCATAAACTATTCGTTCCATCTATAGTATAATATGTTTACCCCACATGAAGCGATTACAATTTTACGCCATAATCTTCTTCGCGCTTGCCGGAACTGTTTTTTTGCAAAGGGACTTTTTCGGCAAGCTGGTCTGGGAATACCTGAAATTCGACACTATTGCGCTGGCGCTCAACAGAGACGCCGATTTTGCCGTTCTCGTCGGCAACTACTATTTTAACGGGCCGGGCGGCGGGATGTATGATCGCGCGCGGGCAAAAAAATATCTGGAGCTCGCAATCGCGCGCAATCCCAACGTACCGCTCGCGTGGCACCAGCTTGCGCGTATTGATTTTCTGTCACGGAAATATGCGGATGCGCGCGCTAAGATTGATCGCCAGATCGCGCTCCACGGAGACGCCCTGCCGAATTCTTACTATGTCCGCGGACTCATTGATGGCGCGTCCTACAAACTGGAGGATGCGGAGACGGATTTTAAAAATGCGCTGGAAAAAGGCGATAAAACCCATTGGGCGATCCATAATGATCTTGCGTGGATCTATTTTCTTCGGGGCGACTTTAAGAACGCTGAAAAGATTGCGCATCAGGGACTGTCATATAACGAGGGGAATCCGTGGCTCCTTAACGCTTTAGGCCTTGCGCTATTGAACCAGGGTAAAAAAGAAGCCCTGGAAGCGCTGACAGCCGCAGAAGACGGAATGAACCGCCTGACCGAAGCCGATTGGAGAACCGCAAATCCGGGAAATGACCCGAATGATGCCGTAAAAGACCTCGCAGATATGCGGCGTATTGTCGCATATAATAAAGCGCTGGCGCAGGGAAACCCGACCGACCCCGCGCTTTTAGCGGACATACGAATTGGAAACTCCAAGGGAGTATCGCCGCGCGGATTAAACGGCGGTGTCATTATTGCCGCATGCGGGTATTCCTACTCTCAAGGGACATACTATGCCTACAGTCAGGGCACATACTATGCATACTCTCAAGGGACATACTATGCCTACTCTCAA
>JBBTVI010000023.1:28575-29116 GCA_038063315.1 Patescibacteria group bacterium | reverse complement strand
ACGGCGGGCTTTTGGCCAAAATGCTCATTGATGCGCTTGCGAGAGACGACAAATCCAACCTCATTGAGACGCTCATTCTTGTCGCGTCACCGCAACTCGGCACACCCAAAGCCGTTCCCGGGATTCTCCACGGAGACGAACAGGAGATACCGAAAAAAATGGGCTTTATTTTGAATAAAGACACGGCGCGGGAACTCGGAGAAAATATGGAAAGCGCCTACACTCTCTTACCCTCAGAGGAATACTTTAACCGCGTTCTGGATCCGGTGATTGAGTTTGACCCGGATGCAGACATTCTGAACCAATTGCGCGGCCTCTACGGCAATGGCGTCAATACAGCCAAAGAACTCCATTCATTTCTTCTCGGAGATGATGGCCTGCGGCAAGAACCCGCCTCATCAGACACGGATACCCCCAATGTCCTGAAAACTGGACTCCTCGCCCGGGCCACAAGCACGCAGAGCCGCCTTGACGCATGGATTCCTCCTCCGGGTATCGCCGTGCACCAGATTATTGGATGGGGGCTGGATACCATCCGCGG
>JBBTVI010000023.1:15338-28565 GCA_038063315.1 Patescibacteria group bacterium | reverse complement strand
GCAAGGAATTCCGCTGCACCGATGATCTGGCGTTTTGTTTTGACGCGCCCGTACTTGATCGCGAGCCGCTATTCACCACGGACGGCGACAAAACCGTGGTTACGCCAAGCGCAAACGCAATGGAAGGGGTAAAGACGTGGTGGGTGAATTTGGATACCCACAATGAAGAATTGCGCGGTTTGCGTAGAAACCGAGAACATGCCGATATTTTGGAAGTCCACCAAATCCATAAACTATTACTGAATGTCTTGAAAGATAATTTATCAATTCTTCCCTCACACATCACCAAGGAAAAACCAAACGGCGTACGAAATTTACGTCTTAGCATTCATTCTCCCGTATCCATCAATCTCTACGACAGCTTTGGTGACCATACGGGTCCGACTTCTTTCCCAGACATCGAATTGGAAACAATCGAACAACAAATACCAAACAGTTTTTATGCCCCGTTCGGCGAAGGAATATATGCAGGCTTGTCTACCAATGATCTCCATACTGTTGTTTTGCGCGGACAAGATTTTGGGACATTCACGCTGATCATCCAAGAGATGGAAAATAACGCGGTGATTAACGAGATGATCTACCGCGATGTACCGGTCACACCCGAAACAATCGCGACATTCACAATTCAAACCATTGCAAGTTCCACTGCGCTTGCAATGGATATGGACGGCGACGGCGTTGTGGACACGACAATCACTCCGGAGGAGACGCGCGACCCACAACATTATCTCGCGCTTGTCCGTCTCGCGATTGCGGATCTCGCATTGCCGCAGGGCATTATGCAGAGTTTTCTTGCAAAAATTGACAATGCGCTACTCTCCCTCGCAAGAACAAACGCCAATGCCGCAACAGGACAATTAACTGCTTTGTCCAACAGTATCAAGGCCCAAGCCGGAAAAACACTGTCAGTCCATGACGCCGAGCGCGTGTTGGGAATGATTGCGACAGCGCAGGGATTGTTGGTAGAATAGACATATATGGATCACAAAAGAATTACGAAATACTTTTTGGGCGTCAGCATACTACTGTTTCTCCTAAGCAATCTCCTCATTGATGCACAAAAATTTAGAATTTGCCCAGTAGATCCTATGGGATGGGATTGCCGCCATCTACTTTCTAATTCTATCGGCCAACCCCTCTTTCTCGGATCTCTCGCCCTCTCCCTCATCTTCCTCATTCTCCGCTTTCTCCCTTCGCGCTATTTCTCCGCGTGGCTTAAATTCGGAACATGGTATATCCCGCTCGCGGCCGTTATCATTATCTGGGCGCCGGTCTCAGGCGGCGACATCTTCTCCTTTGACAAGGAATCCATCACCTGGTTTTTCTCCGGCCTCTATGTCGCTGTCTGCCTCGCACTCATTCTTGTTCAATTCTTACTGGGCCGGTTGCGTGGAAAGACAACGGCGTAACCCACCATGTGGATAACTTCTCTTGACACAAGACACCTGCGGGAATAAGATAAAGATGTATTCAACAAAGCACTCGCTTTTAAGAATACATCGCTCTTTCTTCCTCCTTCCTCTATTTCCCTCCGTGTGTAGGTCACAACACACAACAATTTCATATCTTCAGTAGCACGAGACATCCTCACCGATGTCTCAAGTTTTTTTATTGGCCGTCGCTCAGACGTAACCCCTCACAGCCCTACCGTGATTGCCGCCACATGCGTCATTGCGAGGAGGCCTGCCGCAGGACGACGAAGCAATCCAGAAGAAACACTGGATTGCCGCGCTCCCCCTCGACGGACTCGGGGTCGCTCGCAATGACGGCTGTGAGGGGTTACTCTCAGACCGCCGCTTGATCTTTTCTACGGCGTATGTTAAGATGGTTTTAATTAGTTCCCAATACACAATAGATCGCCTCCGGAGAAAGAGATTCATAGGGTTTGGTTATTTCATCGCTTTCTACCGGAGGAGGACTGTTCCTTTCTATTCGGCCCGTGTCATCCGTGATGCGGGCTTGTTTTTTATTGCGGGGACGCGTTATCATGCGTTAAAGTTTACCCTCCCACCCACGAGGCCATCGCTGCGAGGCCGTGGAGGAATCGGTTTATCGCATTTATGAAAGCAAAGGATATCGCATTCATAAGGGTGGGGGTGGAGGGTTTGCGCGGGAAGTTCGTTGTCAACTCAATAGGCAAGAGGGGACGGGCCATGATGTTGGACGAGTTTTTTAGGACGCAAAAGGAGCGGGCATTAACATTTGATGACGTGGAGTTGGAGCAGGATGCGGCGCAGCTTGTGCCCTGTTATTCGGAGATCATGCCGGATGAGGCTTCGACGGACACAAAGTTGACGCCTACGATTTCGCTTAAAATTCCTTTTCTAAGCTCGGCAATGGATACGGTCACGGAGCACGAACTCGCCATTGCTTTGGCGCGGGCCGGGGGTTTGGGAATTGTCCATTCCAATTGTTCCGTTGAGGAGCAAAAATGGCAGGTGACGCGCGTCAAGTATAAACAGCATGGAGGAGCGATTGGGCGGCCGATCTGCGTGAATCCGGATTGGACTATGGCGATGGTCCTTCGGATGCGCGAAAGAGAGGGATATGAATTTGACAGTTTCCTCGTCAGGGACAACGACGGCGGTCTTGCGGGTGTTGTGACCGAGCACGACTTTGATCTTTGCGAGCATCTTGAGACTACTCCGGTTCGGGAGCGGATGACGTCTGACGTCCTTACCGGCTCCGTGGGCATTGCCCCGGCCGATGCGGTAGCATTGATGCGGCAAAGAAAAATCAAATTTCTTCCTTTGGTGGATGCGGACGGCCGCATCGGCGGATTGATGCTCTATAATGATTTATGTCGAGACATAAAAAATATGGCTGTTGACGAGCGCGGCCAGCTCATAGTCGGAGCGGCAATCGGAGCCGGCGAGGCGGATCGCGAGCGTCTGGATGAATTGGTACGACGGCGCCTGGACGTTGCAGTCATTGATGCGGCGCATGGCCATTCAAAAGCCGTTATTGAACAAGTGATGTATTGCAAGCATAGGTATCCGAATTTGCAGGTGATAGCCGGTAATGTCTGTACAGCTGAGGGAACCGAGGCGCTCTGTCGCGCCGGAGCAGATGCGGTGAAAGTCGGTATAGGACCCAGTGGTATCTGTACCACGCGCGTTGTGACGGGTTTCGGCATCCCGCAGGTGACGGCGGTATATGAATGCGCTGTTCGGGCACGGCAGTTCGGCGTTCCGGTGTGCGCGGACGGAGGCATCCGGAAGCCTGGAGCGCTCGCGCATGAAGGGGATTTGTTTCGCTACTCAGGCGATGTTGCGGTTGCTCTTGCGGTTGGCGCATCAACGGTGATGATGGGCAGCGTGTTTGCAGGGACTGCGGAGGCGCCCGGAGACATTATTTTTGACAAAGGCAGGCAATACAAGCGCTATCGCGGCATGGGGTCGTACAGAGCGTTGCAAGAGCGCGGCGCGCTTCGATACAATCAGGCGGGTGTTTCACCGGTTAAGCGCATAGCCGAAGGCGTGGATGCTCGGGTGCCGTTTAAGGGGCCGGTGGCGGGGGTGATTGAACAATTCACAGGCGGCCTGCGTCTTGGCATGGGATATGCGGGCGCACGGACTATTCTCGAGTTGCAGGAGAAAGCGCGGTTGCGCCGCATCACCGCCGCGGGCATTGTTGAGGCCCATCCGCACGATGTGGAGATCGTGGAGGAGGCGCCGAATTATTCGCGTCCGTGAAGAAGGGGGGGTCATACGGTGAGCCGTCTGCGTCCTTTCGTCAGGCAGTTATATTGCATCATGGTGATTGGGTTAATTAAAGCAACCTGGTGGTTGTACCGGTTGTATTTTCGGATCAGTTAATTTGTGGCGTGATATACCCAAAAATGAAAGGTTTACGAAAAAAATTTGGGTATATACCAACGGCGCTCGCAAAAAATGAAAATACATTTTCGCTTTTTGCTCGCTTGTTGTTATAGCCCGATCATTTGGTCGGGCTTTTTTCTTAGAAACCGTCTAAAAAGTCTCCTATCCGTCATTGCGAGCGACCCCGAGTCTGTCGAGGGGGCGCGCGGCAATCCAGGGCTTCTGGATTGCTTCGTCGTCTGACTCCTCGCAATGACTTTTTAGACGGTCTCTTAGGTGGGGATTGTTTTGTTTCGGCATTCAGGCGCGGAGTGGTATAATATTCCCATAATGATTACCAAAGAACTTCTTGATTATATCCGTAAACAGATTGCCGAGGGCATCACCGCGGAGGCGCTGACCGGCTCGCTGCGCGAAGCCGGATGGGCCGAGGACGATATCACCGGGGCGTTGCGCGCGGCCGGAGTCAGGACGCGCGCAACAGTGCCGGTTTCGCCTTTGCCGGTGGCGGAGCCGGATTTATGGCCGGATGCACCCAGGCGGACGGCGGCATCAGTGCCGGCGCTACCCGATACCTCCATATCAGATGATACCTCCGCATCGGACGATATGCCGGTGGTGAGTCCGGTTTTCCCGAAGGATGCGAACGATGTGGTTCCGGTGGGCGAGCGGGAAAGCGATGCTGTATCGTCCACGCAGGAGAACAGCGGAGAAGTCGCGGCCGATCCTCCATCTCATCCCTTTTTTGCCGAGTCGTCGGGCAATGCAGGCGCAAAGAGCGACATTCCGTCCGCATGGGCTGACCATCCGCGTGGGCCGGCCGGGGCAGCTGGGGTCGGGGCGCAACCGGCAAAAAGCGGGGGGCGCATCCTTGCTTTGTTTTTAGGCGTTGGGCTGATTGTGGCGGCCGGGGCCGCCGGCGGATATTGGTATTATCTGCGCCAGCTGCCCGAACCCGATCCTATTGCGGATATTAAGGCGTCTTTTGCGAAATTGCGGACTTACTCAGCATTGGCATATTCCGGGACGCTGAAGATCAGGGCGGGAAAGGCCTCAGAGCTTGATGCGCGCATACAGAAGAATCCGACGGCAGCGGTTATCAGCGCGTTTCTAGGCCTTGCGCAAATGCTCCCCGCATCCACAACTATACCATTGCGGGACGATTTTATTAGACGGGATGTTGTTCCGATGGAAGAGTTGGAATTCGGGACGTCCTCACCTGTATTCATTCCTTCAATCCAGTCGGGATCACTGACGCTTGGGTTTGACGCGGCGTTTGATCGGAGCGATACTTCATCTCCCAAGGGTTTTGCCAATTGGACGCTTGATGCGGATTTTCCTTCGTATGGCTCAATGTCTTTGGCTGCGGAGGCGCGGCTCATTGAAAAAGTTGTGTATGCGCGGATCACTAAAGTTCCGTTTATAGGTTTTGAGCTGGGCGCGATGAAGGAACAGTGGATTCGCATTGATCTTGATCCGGCTAAACTTCAAAAAGAACTCGGTAGCGACGCGTCGTTGCCTCCGGGGTTTATGGAGAAGGCGCCGACGTCGCTCACGGAAACGGAAATGCAGCATCTCATGGATGCGCTTAAAGATGTTGAATTTTTTACCAATGTGCGGGTTTCGCCTCCTGAAAATGCAGACGGAGTGTCGGTCGCGCGTTATGATTTTGCCGTGGATAAGAATGCGGTCGGGAAATTTTTAGAGAGTGTGACCGCGATTCTCAATGAACGTGGGGCGTCGTCCGGAGAACAAGATCCGGAAAAAATGCGCCAAGCCATAGACACTGCTTTTCAATATATAGCATCCATTGACGGGGCTGTCTGGATCGGTACGGAGGACGGTTTGCCGCATCGGGTCGAATTTCGCCTGGTTGTTCAGCCACCCGCTGATGAGAAGGCATCAGTGGATAAGTCCGAAGATGCCGGACAGGCGGCGCGCTTTGCGCTGGACGTCCGATTCAAGGACTTCGGGAAACCGCTGTCTCTTGCTCCGCCGGGTGATTCGCGGCCACTCAAGGACGTTTTTTCCGTGCTTTTCGAAACGCCCCAAAAACGCAGCCGCGACGCGCGCCGTATTTCGGATATTAAACAAATACAACTGGGCGCGGAACTTTATTTTGATGAAAAAGGCGCGTATCCGTCGGATCTCACGCAACTCGTTACGGACGGATTTATGGCGGCGATACCAAAAGATCCACGATCCGAGGTATCATACTCATACTGTACGGATACATCCCATAAAAAATATCATTTGGGGGCCGTCTTGGAAGAAGGCGATAGCGCGGCTTTGAAGATTGATGCGGATTTTGATTCGGGGAAGGCGGGATGGACGTGCGGTTTTAGTGGTCAGGACGAAGGTCCCTGCGGCGAGCCGCGGGTTGAATCAGATCCATCGGACAGATGTTATGATGTGATTCCATAATTCCATTTTCCATGTTCCACGATCCCATACTCAAAAAACAATTTTTCGTTCTTGCCGCAATCACGTTTTTCGGTCTTATTGTCGCAGTCGCATTTTTGTCGCTTCCGTCCGTGAGAGAATATCCATCGGTTGCGCGGCATGGGATTGTTGAGAAATTGCAAAAGCAGATGACGGAGCGCAAATTGCTTAAAAGCGGCCTGGTTCGTTTTACGTCTGAAGATGAGTTCAAAGAATACATCACACGCAGTCGGGAAATGGCCTCATTCGGCGACCTTGGCGGCGGAATGGGAGGCGAGATGATGGGGATGGAGGAGCAGGTTATTCCGAACAGCCCGACAGACATGGGCGCGCCGATTCCTACTCCCACAACGCTGCGTTCAGCCGCTCCAGACCGCATTTCCGGAACAAATGTCCAGGTTATGGGTATTGATGAGCCGGATATTGTCAAAACCGACGGGAAGAATATTTACTTTGCGTCTCAGGCGCATTTTCGGCCTATGCCGATGAGGGATGAGATGATGATAGCGCCGGGCGGACCGGTGCCGTCAGGTATGCCGCCTTACCCCTGGCGAGATACTCCGGCCATGCGCATTATACAGGCATTTCCGCCCGAGGCATTGAAAGAAATAGGCGAAATTCAAGAAACAGGCAATCTTCTGATTGATGGGACCACGCTGATTGTGGTTGGTAATGACCGTCTGAAGGGATATGACGTATCCGATCCGTCGCATCCGAAAGAACTTTGGACAAAGAAACTTGCGGCTAACCACCACATTCAGGACGCGCGTCTCCGGAACGGGACTCTTTATGCGGTGAGTCGGACATCTATCAATTATTCTGATCCATGCCCCATCAGGCCGTTTGCGGATTCGAATGTTCTTGTGATTCCGTGCGCAAATGTCTATCACCCCGTGATGGACGTGCCGGCGGATACCATGTATACAGTACTCGCGATCAATACAAAGGATGGAAAGGTTACGCGTCTTCTCTCATTTATCGGCTCGTCGGGTTCCTCGGTGCTGTATATGTCGCCGGCGGCGCTCTATATCGCCTATCCGTTTACGCCGGATGTCTTTGCGATTTATGCGGGTTTTTTTGATGAAGCGGGGAAGGATCTCCTGCCGGTCGCAATAAGGGAACGCCTACAGCGCCTCGCGAACTACGACATCAGCCAGCAGTCCAAGTTGATCGAATTTGGTGTACTTTTGAACCAATATCAGCAGACGCTCGATGCTGGCGGCCGACTTCGATTTGAGAATGAAATGACGAACCGCATGTCGGATTATCTGAAGAAACACGCGCGGGAGCTCGAGCGGACGAGTATCACCAAAATCGCCAGGCGCACTCTTACGGTTGAGGCGGGCGGCGTGGTTCCCGGCCATCTCCTGAATCAATTTTCCCTTGATGAGTTTGAGGGCAATCTGCGGGTTGCGATCACTATCGGCGACCGGGGCAATGTCTTCTGGCAGCTCGGGATCGACGGCACTATTGAGAGCGCCAATGACGTTTATGTTTTGGACCGGGACCTCGATATTATCGGCGCGGTGCGGGATCTCGGCCTGACCGAGCGCATCTATTCCGCGCGTTTTGTCGGCGACAGGGGGTACCTCGTGACGTTCCGTCAGACCGATCCTTTCTATGTGCTTGATTTGTCGCGGCCGCAAAAACCGCGGCTTGCCGGAGAGTTGAAAATCCCCGGATTTTCGTCGTATCTGCACCCCATCGGCGATGACATGATCGTCGGCGTGGGCCGCGAGGGCTCGCAGGTCAAAATAGCGCTTTTTGACGTGGAGGATCCCTCGGCGCCGAAAGAAAAAGATAAATATATCTTGAAGGAGTATTGGTCGGAAATCCAAAATACCCATCACGCGTTTTTGATGGACGCTAAGCACGAGATTTTCTTCCTTCCCGGGTCGCAAGGCGGCTATGTGTTTTCGTATCACAATGCCGAGCTCGCGCTCCGCGCCGCGGCCGCTGATGTCCGGGCGCGGCGCGCGCTGTTTTTGGACGATTATCTCTACATTGTTGGAGACAACCGTGTTGTTGTCCTGGATGAAAAGAACTGGAAGGAGGTCAATGCGTTGGATTTGGAGTAATGCGCGTGGTGGAAAACAGTCATGTTTTTCTACAAAAATCCCAATGAGCGCGTGGTTGTTCTGCGGCGGCGATTTTTCAACAAGTGGACGATCATTCCGCTTATTCTTGTGATTGCATACGTTGTGATTTTCTACATTATCCCGTTCAGCCGGAGGCCGCTCGTGCCGTTGACGTATCGGGAGTGCCTCGGCGCGCGGCGCGACTATGTGCGGCCGTCTCCGGCGACGCGTTCGTGCGCTTTTACGGTGCCGAGCAGCGACGAGGAGATTTTTTGGGAGTGCCAGGAACAGCGGGGGACGATTGATATTGCGGCCGAGCCGGGCGGAACGCGCTTCTGTACGCTCGGCTTTGCGGAACAGGAGAATTTCGATGCCGCATCCGAGGACTGCCGCACAATTAGTAATGCGGCTTTCCGCGTCTTATGCCGCTTCGGTCTGTTGTGGCTGCGGTGAGTGATGTCAAACAGAATAACGAAGGCGTATGAGGAAGTTTAACCTCGTAAGCGGCTTACGAGGTTAAACTTCCAATGAGTATATGTCTTCTTATAGATCTTGCATCGTTTTCGGGAAATTTGCTAAAGTTCAGTTAAGTCCATGATTCACCCTTTTACGTTTATTCGCGGCCATAAAACCGTACTTTTGATTGTGTGCGCGGCGTTTTTTGCTGTTGCTGCATTTTTGGTTGTAAGGCCAGTGGGGCGGCGCGCAGCACCGCGCGTCTGGCAGCAGATGACTCCGTTGGTCGCTGATGCGGTTTCCAAAAACGCGGCGATCGCCGTGCATCTTCCGAAGGCCCTGCGTATCACGCCGGAGACGGCGCATGCAGCTATTGTGTTCGCGCCGGAAATCGAGGGGGTGTGGCGCGCATCCGCGGATCCGTCAACGCTGCTTTTTCAACCATCCAGTCCTTTGGATGTCGGAAAATATTACACCGCGACGATAGAGACGCCCGAGGTGCGGTTGAGCAAGGATTTTCGGGCGGATGAGGACCCGGAGGTTGTCGCGATTTTTCCGGCAAGCGATACCGAGACGCCGGAGACATCGGAAATTACGATTGTTTTTAACCGTCCGATGGTTCCGCTGACAACGCTCGATGCGTTGGGCGCGCCGCCGATAGATATTGTTCCTATGACAGAGGGGCGATGGAAGTGGAGTACGACGCGCAATCTCCAGTTTATTCCGGCCGGCCGTCTCGTCCGTTCGGCGCGCTACACGGTAACGGTGCGGCCCGGCATGGTCTCAATGGACGGGCTTCCTGTTGCCGGTTTTACGCATACATTCACCACGCGGCCGCTCCGGTACGAACAGACGAGTTCGGGGAGGCATTTGTATCGTGCGCCCATCCGTGTTGCCTTTAATCAGCCGGTGGATCTGGAACGGACGCGCCGAGAAATATCCGTGAGACGCGCGGACGGCGTGCCGCATTCCGTTGTCGTTTTGTACGGCACGCGTCGTGTCTACGACAAAAAAAATAAAAAAACAAAGGAGTTTCTGGATAAATCCGTCCTGGAAATTTACAGCGCGGCGGATCGTTTTGGGCGCGAGGGCTTATGGGATTTTGAGACGAGTTATACCTATACCGTGCGCGCGGCGTATCCGGCCGAGGGCGATATCGCTGTGGGCCAGCCGCGGAGCGGCGGCATCCAGGTCTTGCCGATAATTACGTCTGTCTCCGCAAAATCCCCGCGTTCGGAATTGGTGGAGCCGGACCTTTTTGATCCGCAGGGAACTCTTGTTGTGGCGTTTGCGGAAGATATTGTCAAGGATGACACCGTGATATCGGCCAAAAACTTGCGGGATATCCGGTATGATGAAAAATGTCGCGAACCCGAGGTAGGAGAGACGGTCCGATACGGCGCGGATTGCGAGAAGGTTCCGAACCGGCGGCGTTTGATTCTTTCTTTTGATCCGGACGGATTGGGCAGGGGCGAAGATATACCTGTTACTTTCAGGAAAATTGTGAATACGGAAGGTCTTGTTTTGAATGCGAATCCAGTCGTAAAGACAATCCGGACATATCCGGCACTGACGATTTTTCGGACCGATCCGGCCTCGGGCGCCACAGGAGCGGATCTGACGCAATTTGTCGCCTGCACGTCCAATCCGTTGGTCCCGGCGACCGAAGAGAATTTTCATGAGCGGCTCTCATCGAATTTCACGGTCGGACTGTGGAATTGGCTGCGACCGTATCGCGTGCGACCGCGCAGTCCTTCGCCGTGCGTCGTAGGCCAATTTCATAATACCATCCGGTACGGGCTTGTTCCCGAGTACGATTACCGGCTGACGCTCGCCGCGGTGGATGATTTCGGGCAGACCGCGGAGGCCGTATCGGCATTTCGGAGCGGAAAGATTGATCAATACAGCCGTCAGTTTTTTCATATGCAAAAGGGATATAACGTGACCGCGCCGGATAAAACGCGCCTGACATATGCCGTGGAAAATTTGGAGTATGTCAATATGCATATCTGCCGCATCATAGACCAGGCGATGCTCCGATATCTGAAGGATCGGCCGAAGGCCAGCGCGTCTCCGGATGCGTTCGCGTGCGCGGCTTCGGTGACGCGGCGCCTTGAATTGCCGAAACAATACTGGACGCGCAATTATTTTCAGGTCAACCTCCGCGATTATGTGGACGATCCGCTGGGACATTATGTGATCAGCTTCGGCCATCCGGATTACCGCCGGATCGAGTACGATTGGGATGAGAAATTGAATAAAACCGTCGGTACGCCGGCGGAGCGCATCTGGGAAAGGACCATGCTCACGGTTACCGAGCTCGCGGTGCAGGAGAAAAAGATTCAATGGCGCGTTGCGGATGATATCGCGGACGACGCCACGGTGTCATCCGCTAGAATGCGGAGGGCGAGGGGCGGGCGCGATCCGTCTCCTCAGTTGGTGCGTGCGGCGCTGGAAAAGGACGGCCGGAATGTCTATTGGGTCACGCGATTCGGGAGCATTGCGCCGGTGCCGAACGCCCGTATCGCGCTTTATAACAATGGACTCGCAAGAATCAGCGGTTTTACGACCGACGCCCGGGGGCTGGCCGAGGTGCCGGCATCTCCCAATCTTTTTGGCGCCGTTGTCACGGCGGGGAATGACAGCGCCATTGTGGCCGAGACGGCTGATCGTATTCAGTATGGCGAGACGACGCGCTCCGCGGAGCGGACGTACATGTATACGGACCGCCCCATCTACAGGCCCGGGCAGAAAGTTTTTATCAAGGGGATTTACCGGATCGGTTATGACGCCGCGTACGAAATTCCCGTCGGGCGATCGAGAACGGTGGAGATCTATAACAGTCGCGGGGAAAAAATGCAGAGTGGGACGGCAGAGCTCAATGATTACGGGACGTTCTCCGCAGAGGTTCTTCTGCCCGGGGACGCGCCGCTCGGAACGTACCGGATCTCGGGCTTCGGAGGGACGGCGTATTTCGACGTCGAAGAATACGTCCCGTCCGCATTCGCGGCGGAAGTGCGGCCGGACAAAGAGGAGTATATCGCGGGAGAGACCATGCGCCTCAAGGTGGACGCCGACTATTTCTTCGGTGTTCCGGTGGAAGAGGGAAGCGAAGTCACGTATTCGATCGCGAGCCAGGATTATTACTTTGACCGTTATGCAGACGGTGATTTTTCGTTCGGACGGGGATGGTATTATTCGTATGGCGGCCGCGAATATGGCGACCGCTTTATCCTGCGCGGAAAAGCGGAATTGGACGTGAATGGCGCGGCCGAGATCGCGCAGCATCTTGATTTTGACAAATTTTTCAAGGGCGACAGTCGGGAGAGGAGCAAAATTTTTGTGCTCGACGTTACAGTCAAAAACCAAAACGGACAGGCGGTTTCAGCCGAGCGTTCGGTCATCGTGCATCGCGGGGCGTTTTATTTGGGGCTCGACACCAAGCCCCGGTTTGTCGGCCGCGGAACTCCGGTGGCGATTGCTCTCAAATCCGTTGATACTCAGGGCAAGCCGATTGCCGTGTCGGGGATTGTGGTGGACCTCAATAAAATTTCCTGGGAGCATTTCAAGCGTCGGGAAGTGGACGGCGGGTATTATGATAAGTCGGAAAAGAAAGTCGAGTCAGTCCGGCAACTCAATGCGCGGACGGATAAAAAGGGCAATTGGAGCGCTGAGATCGTTTTGGATCAGGAAGGGCAGTTTGAGATTGTGGCGCGCGCAGCGGACGGGAAGAACAACGCGGTTATCGCGCGGCATGATTTATATGTCTACGGCCCGGGGCAGGTGAGTATACGGCCGACGAACAACGAGACGTTGGATCTTGCGACGCCGAAAGCGGAGCTCGATGTCGGAGACCAGGGAGAGATGATCATTCAATCGCCCTACGCGCGCGCGAAAGCGCTCGTCAGTTTCGAGCGGGGCCGGATTTATCGCTACGAGGTGGTGGACGTTGACCGCAATTTCTTTTCTTATGTTTTTCCCGTCACCGAGGACTATATCCCGAATATTTATGCCTCGGTCCTTCTTCTGGGGCCGGATCCGGAGATTAAATACGGCCAGATCAACTACCGTATTAATACGCGCCGGCGCGGTCTCGCGATCGACGTGCGTCCGTCGAAACGATCCTATCTTCCGGGCGAGGAGGTCGCGCTTGATGTGACGGCGCGGAACTGGAAGGGAGATCCGGTCGAGGCGGAAATTTCCCTTGCGGTTGCGGATCTCTCGGTTCTTGCGCTCAAAGGCAATCCTAGGAAAAATCCCGTCTCGTTTTTCTACGGCGGGCTGCCATTGACGGTGACAACCGCGTCTAATATCAAAAACATACTTGAAGAAACAGAGATTCCTGCAGGAACCAAGGGCGGCGGGGGAATGGCCGAGGCCAGGGACCTCGCGCAGAGGGAGCAGCGCAGGGTCGAGATGACGCTGGG
>JBBTVI010000023.1:0-15328 GCA_038063315.1 Patescibacteria group bacterium | reverse complement strand
GAGGCCAGGGACCTCGCGCAAAAAAAGCGCGGCATCTTTGCCGACACGGCATTCTGGCGCGCCGTTGTCCGTACCGACGCGTCCGGACGCGCGTCCGTGTCGTTTACGCTGCCGGATAATCTGACGACGTGGCAGGCCGAGGCCGTCGGCGTCACGCAGGATACGAAGCTTGGGGCCGGATACGGCGAATTTCTCGCGCGAAAAGAAGTGATGGTTGTCCCGCTGCGGCCGCGATTCGTGATCCCGGGAGATGAATTTATGGTCGGGGCTAAGGTTTTTAATCAGACCGATGCGGCGCAAAAATTACGCGTCGCCGTCGAGACCGAAACGCTGGAGTTGACGGGAGAGCGGGATGTCACAGTTAAGATCGCTCCGCGGGAGCAGGAAACGGTCTATTTTGCGGCGCGCGCCCCGGTCGCAAAGGACGCGGGGCGCCACGCACTCGTTTTGTCCGCGCATAATGATCATTATGACGATACGGTGGAACAGCAGATTCCCATTAAGCAAAATCAGACATATGAGACAACGGCGACCGCTCATTTCACGACGGATCAGGCCGCGCGCGAATACGTCTACCTTCCGGAGAATATTGTGAAGGACCGCGGCGGGCTGACGATCAACGTGAGCGCGACTTTGGCGGTTTTTCTGTCCGACGCCCTGCGCTATCTCGTTGAGTACCCGTATGGCTGCAGCGAGCAGCTCGCAAGCAAACTCAGTTCCATCGCCATTGTCAAGCGCGGTCTCGGACTCAAAAATGTCGGAGAAAAATTCTCCATCGGCGACGTAGAGTTCGAAGGGAAATTCTATACCGTTGATGAGGTCGTCGAAAGGGGCCTCGCGCGTCTTTACGCAAGCCAGCACTCCGGCGGCGGCTTCTTCTATTACCGTCCGATGCCGCCGGATTTTTACCTGACGCTCCACGTTGTCAATGCGCTACGCGATCTGGAACGCGCCAGTTACTCCGTTGATCATAGCGTCTTGGATCGCGCCGCACGGTATCTGTATAACACAATGGTGCGTCGTCCGGAGTTGAATCAAAGTAACGACCTTGTGATTTTGACCGCATACGCCCTGTCGCGTCTGGAAGGGTTTGTCGCGGAGAATGCGGCGTTAAAAAACAGGGTGCTTGCGATTGCGCGCGACGAGAAATTCGTCAATGAGAATATATCGAATAGTTCGCTCGCGCATTTGGCCATCGTCATGACAACGGGGTATCCGTCTGCGGTCCGCGAGCGCGTTTTCACGACGATGGAAAACCGCATGGAGATTGACGGACGCGGCGCGTATCTCGGTATCCATAAGGGAAACTGGACGCGGGATTACTACGAGACACCGATTAAAGATACGGCTCTTGCGCTGAAGGCGTTTGTCGCGGACAGGCGCGAGATTGCGATTCGCGATAAAATTCTCCGCTGGATTTTGCGGAGCCGCGCCAAAGACGGCGCGTGGGGTTCGACGAATAACACGGTTGCCGCGGTGGACGCCCTGACGGATTTTCTCGTCTGGAAGCGCGAGACGGAATCGGATTTTGCGCTGGCCGTCAATATGGACGGGACGCCGCTTGCGACGTTTGATTTTAACCGCGAGACCGTTTTGGAGACGTTTACGCGCTCCCTCCCGGTACAGGAAATCGGGCTGGGCGGTTTGAGGACAATCGGTTTGGCCAAGACGAATCGCAATGATCTGCCGAATGCCTTTTATTATGATATGTCGCTCCGTTATTTCCAATCCGTTGATGCAATCGCGCCGCGCGATGAAGGTTTTTCAATAAGTCGCGAACTCTATCGGAGAGATGATGATGATTTGGTCGAACCGCTCTCCGAGGCGCGTGTGGGCGAGGTGCTGCGCGGGCACCTCGTGATTGCGGTGTCAAAGTCCGCGCAGTTCGTGGCCGTGGAGGATTTTATTCCGGCGGGGATGGAATTGGTGAATTTGAAACTGGCGACGGAAGATAAGACGCTCGGTCCGCAAAACAATGAATATTTCCGCGGTCGTTATGAGGAATATGAGGAATATGGCGCGAGCCCGTCGGGCGGACAGAAGGCCGGGATTTCAGGATTTTTCGGGCGTCTGGCGCGGCGTGTTTCCCGGCTCTTTGCGGCAGCGGGCTTGCCCGCGCGGAATAATCTTTCGGAGCTGGACGATGCGCTCTATTCCGCAAGCGTCACGCGCCGGCACCGGACGTTGCGGCCCGATGCGGAGGAATCGCACGATGACCGGCTGTTCCTTTTTACGGAGCGCGTCGCGCCGGGGGTGTATGAATTCGATTATTTTGTCCGGGCTCTGATTCCGGGGACGTATCATCATCTTCCTGCGGTGGTGAGCGAGATGTATTTCCCGGAGAATTTCGGGAGGACCAGGGGAGAGTATTTCACTGTAACGCGATAGAGGGCCGGATCTCGTCGTCTTCTACCGTCTAGGGTGAATGGTGATGGTTATCGTCTCTTCTTCGCTGGCGCCCGCCGCGGTAATGGCGTATGATCCCGGCCGTTTCGGCTGCCACGATTTTTTGTCTCCGTCTCCGATCGGAGCGCGATTGATGCGCCAGCTTACAGCGCGGGCCGCGACAAGCGGGATCGTCATATCGGGCTCAAAAAGCAGCGTATCGCCGTCGTGCGGATGGATAATCAGGCGGTCACGAATCAGGATCGCGCGGGCCGCCTCAAAGTCGTCTCCGGCGAGCCCGTACTCAATTGAGCCGTTTTCTCCGGTAAATTCCGCGACGCCATCAAACGCAAACGGCGTGTTTTTATTGTAAGACGAATTGAAGAGAATATTCATCGCGTCGTGCCAGATGCGTCCGGCGCCGGACGCTCCGGTCAGTTGCGGCATCGGGGTGTTATCGTGGTTTCCGATCCAAGCGCCGACGAGAAAATCCGGCGTATAGCCGATGACCCATGCGTCACGGTAGTCGCGCGAAGTGCCTGTCTTGAGCGCATAAGTTCGTCCGGGAATGTTGAGAAAACTTTTAAGGCCGAATTGCTCGACTCCGGCGTACCGGTCCGCGAGAATTTTGTTGATGAGCGCGGCGGCCGCCGGTTGCGCGACCGGGGTCTCACGCGCGCCGATTTTCGCCATGGGCGGATCGCGGTATCGCGGAATTCCATCGGCGTATCCGACGATGAGGGGACGGAGATTTCCGTTATTGGGGAATATGGTATAGTAGTGGGAAAGCGTCAGAAGATCCATTTCGAGTCCGCCCAGCGCAATGCCGAGCGCATAATTTTTCAGGGGTTGAATCGGAACAAAGCCGAGCGCATCCGTCAGGAATGTCGTGAACTCGCCGAGGCCCGTATACTCAAGCACGCGGACGCTGGGAATATTTAAGCTGTTTGCGAGCGCGGCGTGGAGCGTGACGATCCCGTGGTAGGCGCCGTCGTAATTACGCGGGTAGAATTCAAATCCGGTCGCAATGGCGTAGCGCGCTTCCTGGTCCTGGATGAGGGTGTAGGGCCGCACGCCTTTCTCGAAGGCCTTCATGTAAAAAAACGGCTTGGCGGTGGAGCCGACAGGCCGCGGACGCACCGCCATGTTAATGTCATAGCCGCCGCGATTTACGCCGGGCCGGGGAGATCCGATAACGGCCAAAATCCTGTTGTCGGGAAGCTCAAGCACGACCATGGCGCCGTTTTCTGCGCCAGCAAGCGCGGATCCGGAGAGGTGCCGCAACAAAACGCCGCGGAGCGTCGCAGTCAAATCCGTATCAACCGTCAGCCGACAGGATTGGGCGCATATTGTGGCGAGATCTTCCCATTCAAATGCGGCGGCGGAACGACGCGCTCCCTCTTCCTTTTCGTCTGTTGGTGCGCCCGGCCAAAGCGCAGCGGTCGTTGTTGACGGGCTTCGACCGCCTGCAATGCGCAGGGCTCCCCTTTCGTTCGCAATTGTTCCGGGATGCCGATATGAGGGGCTGTTGAGCGCTGCGAGAAGCGCGGCCATATCGGAGACGTTGAGCGACTCCGGCGGTTTCCGGAAATAAAACCAGGCGGCCTCTCCCAGGCCTTCGCTGAGATTGCCGAAGTAGGCGGTATTTGCGTACATCGTGAGGATGCGGTTTTTGGAGAGTCGCGCCTCCAAAGCCACGGCGCCCCACGCCTCGCTGATTTTATTGGCGAGCGTGCGCTTCGTTTCGCTGCCGACGAGGGTTTTGATGAGTTGCTGCGTCAGGGTGCTTGAGCCGCTGCGTCGTCCGTCGAGGACGAGGGAGAAGAGATCGCGGCATATGCTCAATGGATTGATTCCCGGATGGTAAAAGAAAAACCGGTCCTCTTTCCGGATCAGGAGATCGCGAAAGAGCGGCGGTACTGTCGCGACGGGCCGCATGTAATACCCTTTGGTGTTGGGAAGCAAGCGGATGACTGCTCCGTTTCGGTCCGTGATCAGACGGGATTGCTGGAGCGCATAGAGATTGAGCAATTTTTGCTGCGCGCGGGTCATTGCTATTCCGCCGACGGTCGAGGCCGCAATGAAAAAGAGGAATATCCATCGCGCGATCGGATGGATGGCGCGCATTCTCTGTTTTATTGTCCATTGGCGCATATCAACAGCGTAATTGAACTTTGGCAAATTTTCTTGATGTCTTTTCAGATGCGTTGATGAAGGCGTATGAGGAGGTTTAACCTCGTAAGCCGCTTACGAGGTTAAACCTCCAATGAGTACATGTCTTCTGATAGATATTGTATCGTTTTCGGGAAATTTACCAAAGTTCAGCGGTTAAAAGAGAGCGCCCCGCGGAATCAATCCGTGGGGCGTGCTGTGTGGAGAGAGGAAACTATTAAATTGTTAGCAGCTAAAGGCCGCTGGAAAGGGGATTCGGCTGGAATTTATGAAAACTTATGCATCGCGGAAGCGATCATGTGATTGACCGCCTCCGCGATCAAGCTATCGTCTAAATCACGCGTTCAGTTTCCGCCATCGTGGCGGTTCAATGTGGGATGTCGCTACTATTAACATAGTAGTTTAACCCCGCAGGTCATGCAGCGACTTCTAATCCCCTAGGTTGGAGACTACATACGTTACGAGTGCCGCTGCAGTCAGTGGCATCGCATTGGGTACGATAAGATTGTCCCATGTCCATTCCCCGAGCGGGATACCGAATTTTACCGCGACCGCGACGCCGATAAGCGCTCCAACGAGCACCCACGCCCCTTTGCCGATCGTTTTGATCCATTCCATTGATAATCACCCCCTCTCGATGGTCAAAAAGTTGAAACATGCAGACAGTGTCTGCAATTGAAAGACCTGTTATCCATTTTTCGCTCTTTGGCGTCTCGCGTCAAGTCGGTTGTGGATAACTTATTTGGAGTCGCGCCACATTCACTACGTTGTCAATGAAAATTTTTTTACAGTACCGGTTGATTCATCAGTCACAACAACGTGTTGCCGTTTTGCAAGCGGCAACTGAGCATTTGCATTCAGAAGTTCGATGCCGTATATTTTCCCGTCCGAAGAAATATCAATATTCACTTCGTCGCTTAAACGCAGCGTTTCAACGGCCTCGCGCTTCTCTCGTAGCGCGATATAGGCGATATTATATCTCGGGTCGTAAGAAATTTTCATGCATTAAAAGTGTTTAACGATTACTGTGATGACTATAAAGTCGTTTCCCGTTTTCACGCCGTATACCTCCACCTGCTTGGCATGGTATCGCTTGTTGCTGTGCATATTGCTTGAGGCGATATTTTTTCGAAACCCAATGCGTCCGAATTTTGCGCTGAACCGTTCGCCGGTCTCGACGGTTTTGATAATTTCTGTCGCTGTTGTACCGCGCTCTCTGATGCGGTCGCGCGCGTGCGGGTGAAAAAGAATACGCATATTGATTTTCACTTATGGTAGCATGGAGACGCGTAAGACGCAATTGACAGTCGCGTAACCCCTCACAGTCCCATCAAGACCGCTATTGTATGCGTCATTGCGAGGAGTCAGACGACGAAGCAATCCAAAATCCTGGATTGCCGCGCGCCCCCTCGACCCGCTTCGCCGGAGCTTCGGCGAGGCGAGGGGACTCGGGGTCGCTCGCAATGACGGCGGTTACTTGGGCAATCATTGACCTCGTCTTTTTATGGTGTAAGATTATGCAGTTCGATTCCGTCTTTTATTATGGGGATACTGACCAGAAAAACAATGGATCAATCTATTGCATCAGGTATGCAGGACGTTTTGGTGTCTAGTGAAACGTACGGGGTTTCCGCCGAAGCCGAGGGAGATTTTGCGGCGGCCTTTGACGATCTTGCGCCGAAATTATATCGGTTTGCCGTTTTGCGGCTTCGCTCAAAAGAACTTGCCGAGGATATGGTTTCTCAGGCGTTTTTACGCGTGTGGGAATACGTGCGCGGCGGTCGGGTTGTGCGCTCTTATCCGGCGTTTTTGTATCAGACGCTCCGGAATCTTATCGCGGATCAGGCGCGCGGGCGTCGCGCCCCCGTCTCACTCGATGCATTATGCGTTGATTTGGTTGATGAGTGGAATGGTCCGGAAAAAATGAGGAATGGCGCGGAGATGTCGCGTGTTGCGGCCGCGCTCAATCGTCTGCCCGGGGATCAGGGAGAGCTTCTTTACTGGCGGTTTGTGGATGGCCTGTCTCCTGCGGATATTGCGCTAATCAGCGGTAAGAAACGAAACGCCGTTTACGTCTCTCTTTTTAGGGGTATAAAAAATCTGCAAAAAATTTTTCCGGTCTAAGTCGTCATCGCGGTAACCCGGTCTCGTCAGTGGGGAATGACGAGGCCGGGTTACCGGGCAGACAAGAAAACATTTTATGCTGAAATTTTTCCGGACAATTCGCGCATTGCGCCGTCTCCGTGGCGTCAAACCGGATCAGGACTGGCTGATGACTTTGCGCGGCCGGTTTGTTTCCGTTGATTTGGAGTATGGGGATGCGTCATCGCTGGCGGTCAAACGCCGCACCCTTAAGGCGGGGTTTGCCGCCGGCGCTGTCGCGTGCCTGGTGTTCATCATCGTTATCGCGGGCACTGTTCGTTCCGCCGAGGCAGCGGCGCCGGACGACGTTTTGTATCCGGTCAAACTTTTGGCCGAGCGGTTTGAGAGTTTTTTTGTCGTCGGCAACGAAAACAAAATTGATTTCGCGCTTAAACTGGCGGAGCGGCGGCTTGATGAGGCGGAGAAGCTCGGCGGTATTATCGTGGTGCGCGGCGCGGGAACGACGACGGTTGCGACGACCACGTCCGGAACCGTGATCACGCTCGGGAACGCATCGTCTTCGGCGGCATCTTCCACTCAAGAGGCATTGATTACCGGAACATTTTTCCGCGCCGACGGCGCGCTCGCAAAAGCGCAGGCGCTTCTGGCCGAAGTTGCGGCAGCCAGTTCAGGCGGCGCGGGGGATTCCAAAGAAGCATCAAAGAAAATCCGACGCCTTGAAAAGTCGGTGCAAAAAATTGAGAAATTACTCGGGAGGAAGAATCACATCGCGGAGAAATTGCGCCATTCGTCTTCTTCAGAGCGCGCGCGCGCCGCCATGGACACGATTCTGACAGCAACGGGAACATCCGTCTCCATCACGCATGGCGCGGGGGGCGCGGTGACCATCACTGTGACGGGCGGCGCATCCGCATCTTCGACGGCAACGACGTCGGTGATTGTGATTTCTTCGTCCGTCTCCTCCGGTACAACATCGGATGAGCGCGACGATTCAGCGTTGAGAAGCGTCGCCGAACAGGCGATTGGCCGGGCCGGGCAGAAAATTGCGGTTGTCCAGGTCAAATTCGATAGTTTTGCCGCGCGCGTCTCAAGTACGACCGCATCGTCAACTGTGAGGCAAGATGAAGATGAAGACCATGAGGACGGCGACGATGATGACAAAAAAGGTAAGGAACACGGACGGGGGGCCGGGCGAGTCAGGGGTCGTCTGGAGAAAATTCGCGAAAAAGTGACGCGCCAAATCGGGAGAATTTTTAAGCGCGAAGAAGAACGGAGTATTGAAGAATTGAAAGATGCAGCCGATGCATTGGGCGATGCGCGGGACGCGCTTGCGGACGCGCGCAGGGAATTCGCCGAGGGGGATTTCCGCGACGCGTCGCGTGAAGCCGAGGACGCGTTCCGTCATGCGGTCCGCGCCGAGGGATTCATCAATCGCGGCGGCGCGTAGATTGGTTTTCCGCCGGATGGAGCATAGCGCTTTTTTGCTGAGAAACCGTTGAAAAAGTCATTGCGAGGAGTCAGACGATCCTTCGCGGAGTTTATCCTGAGCGCAGTCGAAGGGCTCGGGACAGGCTCCGCAATCCATAGGGCATCGTCATTGCGAGGAGTCAGACGACGAAGCAATCCATATCCATAAACACAGAAATTCTGGATTGCTTCGCCTTCAGCTCGCAATGACAGTCGAAATGGATTGCCGCGCACCCCCTCGATGAGCTCGTGGTCGCTCGCAATGACGGATGGAGAGCTTTTGTAACGGTTTCTGAATTCGCTTAACGTCATCTCTCGTGTGAGATGACGTTTTTGCTTATGATATATGCATGCATGCCCACAATTTTTATGCAGGATTTCGTACGCGTTATGTCATCGGTATTGATGAAGCCGGATGCGGGCCTTTGGCCGGGCCGGTTGTCGTTGCGGGCGTTATGGTAAACGCAAAGCGAAAAACGCCCATGCTTCGTGGCGGTGCCGCTATGGAGGGCAAGCAAGGCAAAAAACTATTTGAGGGAATCAGGGATTCAAAAAAACTGTCCGCGAAACAGCGTGAAGAATGGTTTGGCTTTCTGACAGAGCATCCGGACATCGCCTGGGCAGCGACCGCGGTTTCTCCAAAGGTGATTGACCGCATCAACATCCGGCAGGCGGCAATACTCGGCGCGCGGAGGGTGTATGCGCGGCTAACGCGAGTAAAGAGTATTGAGCGGCGAGGAGGGATTGACGATATGGATATGACGCAATATCCGGTTGCATTGCTTGACGGGGGACTTTTTCTTGCGCGTCATATCCCGCAGGAAACGATTATCAAAGGCGATGAGCGCATTCCTATTATTTCCGCGGCCTCGATCATTGCGAAAGTGACCCGTGACCGCATGATGCTCCGGCTTCATCAAAAATATCCCCAATACCGATTTGACCTGCATAAAGGGTACGGGACCGCATTGCATCGGGAGATGATCCGCGAGTTCGGACGTTCAGATATCCATCGCGCCTCGTTTCGGTGTCATAATTAAATTGCTTGACACGTGTCGGTCGTCGGCGACCCACACTCTCGAAAAGAAAAAGATCTCCCCTTGAAAAGGAGAGATCCAGCGGCCTCTGTCTACCCGTCAATCGCTGGTAAACAAATCCGCAAAATACCAAAAGAACCAATACATGCCGCCGACAATTGCGCCGGCTACAACCAGTGCGATGACTCAGTCATTCACATGGTCTCCTTTTCACCTCAGGTAGCTGCCGTCGCTGGCCGGGTGGCCGACGCGGTCGCACCGCCATTATCCCGAGGAAGACGAAGAGGAGCCCAAAAATAAAACTCAGCGCCATCGCCGCAAGATCCGTGATGCTCATAGGTATTCTTCTTCTCTCATCATGTTACAGCACGGTTATCTCGCTCGCGTGTAACTCAAGCCCCGTCAGGAAAACGATCCGCGCTCCCTCATGATCCTTTTCCACGCTCGCGAGAAGATACTCAATGATCACGTCTGTTCCCACCGGAATATTCCGGCCGTAGAGCATGAACTCGCGTGTCAAAGAACGAAACCAATATAAACAAAGTATAAACAAAAAGAGCTCCGCCGTCAACAATAAGTCTTGTAACCCCTCACAGCCGTCATTGCGAGCGACCCCGAGTCTGTCGAGGGGGAGCGCGGCAATCCAGGATTTTGGATTGCTTCGTCGTCTGACTCCTCGCAATGACGCATACAATAGCGCGGCGTTGGTGGGGCTGTGAGCGGTTACTGGAGGGTAATGTGCAAGCACATTACCAGCATCACTTGCCAGGGTTTTTGTTTTCAGGTATTCTGTATTTATGGTTGTCCGGATGAGGCATACAAAAAGCAAGAGGAATCGCATACGATCGCATCATGCGCTGACGCCGAAGAATTTTTCGGCCTGCCCCCACTGCCACGTGTCCGTTCTGCCGCATCGGCTGTGCGCCAATTGCGGTTATTATCGCGGCCGACAGGTGATTGACGTTTTGGCGAAACTGGACAAGAAAGAGCGGAAGAAGAAGGAAAAAGAACTCCACGCGCACGAGGAGGAAGCGGCGCAAAAAGGCGATACGCTGAACGCGGAGGAGTTGTCGCACCGGTAGAATAGGATTTGATATTCGGGTTTTGATTTTTGAAATTTATGGCCAGTCGTCATCTTGCCCGTTCCATTGCGATGCAATCCCTTTTTGAATGGGATTTTTACCACGGCCACGGCGTCGAGCGCGATGCTACGGGCGATTTCCCGGCGCTTCAAAAGATAGCGGAGCGCAACAAAGAGGAATTTGGTCCGGGACTTGACGAAGAATACGGCTTTATAGACCGGCTTCTCGCCGGCATCTATCAGCACCAGGAGCAGATTGATAAAATTCTCGCGAGCGCGGCCCCAGAGTGGCCCATTGAACAAATCACGGGCGTTGACCGCGCTGTTTTGCGCCTCGGGCTTTTTGAGCTCCTTTTCGGAGATCGGACCGAGGTGCCGCCGAAGGTCGCGATCAACGAGGCGATTGAATTGGGCAAGTCGTTTGGCGGCGAGTCGTCCGGCCGGTTTGTCAACGGGGTCTTGGGCACCGTGTACCGGGAAATCGGAGAGCCGGGCAAAGAATATCCGGCGCGCAAAGACGCGGAAGAAATGGATGGGGCCGGCGGGCTTACCGAAAAAGATACCGCGTCATCGGGTGAGAAATAAATAACGATAAAGGCAAAATGGCCTTCGCAGCCGAAGCTGCTTCGGCGGAGTAGGCCATTTTACGTTTGACATATAAACCAATGTCAAAAGATCTCAGCGAACTTGAGATAAAGCTCAATCAGACGTTTCAGAACCAGGATTTTCTCCTGCAGGCGCTGACGCACCGTTCGTATCTGAATGAGAATCCGTCGTTCCGGCTGGGGCATAATGAGCGGCTGGAATTTCTCGGCGATGCGGTTTTGGAATTGATCGTTACCGAGGCGCTCTACGAGCGTTTTCCGGAAAAACCGGAAGGCGAGATGACGAGTTACCGCGCCGCGCTCGTCAACGCGGATATGCTTGCCACTGTTGCCACGGATCTCGGCATCAATGAGTTCTTGCGCCTCTCGCGCGGGGAGGCCAAGGATACGGGCCGCGCGCGCCAGTATATTCTTGCAAACACATTTGAAGCGGTGGTGGGCGCGCTGTATCTCGATTCTGGGTACGATGCCGTGAAGCGGTTTATCCACGCGATGGTCCTGCCGCATTTGGACGACGTTTTGGCGCGGAATCTGTATAAGGATCCCAAGTCGCTTTTTCAGGAGGAGGCGCAGGAGCGCGTCGGCATCACCCCGACATATAATGTGCTTCGTGAGTCCGGGCCTGACCACGACAAGCGCTTTGTCGTCGGCGTTTTTCTCAATGATGAGCTTATCGCCGAAGGGGAGGGTCCGTCCAAGCAGGTCGCGCAGGAAGAGGCGGCGCGCAACGGCCTAACGCAAAAGGGCTGGGAATGATTTTTTTTGAATGTTTTCAGCATCTCATCTGACAAGCAGCATGTTTGATGCAGTCCGGCAATTGCCGGCGTATTTGTCGTGGAAGGACGGTCTGGACATCGCCATCGTGACGGTTCTGGTCTATGCGTTTCTCGTTCTCCTGCGTCGGACGCACTCGCGTTTCGTGGTCAACGGCATCAGCATGCTCTTTGGCCTTTATCTTGTCTCGCGCGCGTTGAATCTTTATCTGACGACAACGATTTTCCAGACGTTTCTTGCGTTTTTCGTCATCATTATTGTGGTGATTTTCCAGCGCGAATTCCGGCATTTTTTCGAAATGGTTTACATCTGGGGCAAACCGGGTCCGAAGGGGGCCGAGGCCGGGGGTTTACGCGTCGCGGACGAACTGGTGGAGGCGACTGGCACCCTCGCGGCAAAACGGATCGGCGCGCTCATCGTCATCCCGGGCCGCCAGCCCGTTGATCGTCTGACGCGCGGCGGCATCACAGTCAACGGCCGTTTGTCGGTTCCGCTCCTCTTAAGCATTTTCGATCCGTCGTCGCCCGGGCACGACGGCGCGGTGATCATTGAGGGGGATCGCATCAGGAAATTCGGCGTGCATCTGCCGCTCTCCGAAAATTTTGAGAAATACCGGAGTTTCGGCACGCGGCATCGCGCGGCTCTGGGCCTTGCGGAGTCGTCCGACGCTTTGGTGATCGCGGTGTGCGAGGAGCGGGGGACCATCTCCGTGGCCGAGGCCGGGGTGCTCACGGTTCTGTCTGCCCCGGCCGCGTTGAAGGAACGGTTGGATCCGCTTTTTCGGGAGCGATACGGGGAAGAAGCGCCGTCGCGGTTCAAGGGATTGTGGACGAAGAACATCCGCGAAAAACTCATGGCGCTCGCATTCGCTTTTTTCTTTTGGTTCCTTCTCGTGGTGCAGCTCGGCGGCGGAGAGGTGACGCGGGAACTCGCGATTCCCGTGGAGTTCCGTTTTCTGCCGACTGAGTATGCGGTGAGCGCGGTGTCATCCGAGAAAATTTCCGTTTGGTTCCGCGGACGGAATCAGGATTTCAACCTTCTGGATCCGGAGGCGCTCCGCGTCATCGTGAATCTGTCGCGCCCGACGGAAGGGACCGCGCGCATCGTTCTGACGGAGGCGTTGGTCAACCGTCCGGCCGCGATCAATGTTGTCCGGTTCTCTCCGCGCTCGCTTGAGTTTAAGATAGAGAAGAGCATTAAAGAGTAAAGAGTAGGTCAGGGGTTGAAGTCAAAATCCCTCCCCCCTCCTTCGCGGCAAGGCCGCTACGGAAGGGCAAGCGGCCTCTTTTTGACAAAGGGAGGAGATTTTCCCCCTTTGGAAAAGGGGGATTAAGGGGGATTTTCTACACTTTTTCCGCCATAAGCGGATCCGCCTCCGGCGGAGACTTTTACCTTTTGGATTTCTTTTCCATGCGCCTCACATCTTTAGAACTTTCCGGTTTCAAATCGTTCGCGCGGAAAACCGTGCTTGAATTTCCGCACCCCATAACGGCAATCGTGGGGCCGAACGGTTCGGGGAAATCCAACGTTAAAGAGGCGATACAGTGGGTGCTCGGCGAGCAGTCGCTCAAGTCTCTCCGCGGGAAAAAAGGAGAGGATTTGATCTGGAACGGCTCGCCCCTGGTGCCGCGGATGGGCAAGGCCTCGGCGGTTCTCGCGTTTGACAATTCGCTCGGACGCATTCCGCTGGATTTTGAAGAGGTGCGCGTGGGCCGCCGGATTTTCCGCGACGGGACGGGCGAGTATCTGTTGAATGATTCGCTTGTTCGGCTCAAGGACGTGGCGGAGCTCGCCGCAGGAATGGGGCTCGGTCAGACCCAGCATAACATCATCGGTCAGGGGGAGGTTGACCGGATGCTTCTGGCAAGTCCCCGCGACAGGAAGGCGATGATCGAGGAGGCGCTTGGCCTTCGAGTATATCATCTGAAGAGGGAAGATGCGGCGCGGCGCATGAGTCAGACCGAGGAGAATATGGAGCGCGTGCGAGGTCTCATTCGGGAGATTGCGCCGTATCTGAAGTTTCTCCGCGAGCAGGCGAAAAAAGCCGGGATGCGCCGCGATCTGGAGACGGAATTGGCGCGGTGCCGAATGTCATACTACGCGTCTGCCGTTTCGCGTCTCGAACGGGACAACCGGGCATTCGAGGTTAGGTACGGGCCGGCGGAAAGCAGGCGCGCGGAAGCGGAAGGAGAAATTGCCGCGGAGCGGGACGCGCTGAAGCATTTTGAAAAGGCGCTTGCGGCCGAGGGAGGGGACGGGTTGTTGGAAAGCGAAAAAAAACGTCTTGAATCGCGGCGCCAGATTTTAGAGCGCGATCTGGGACGGCTTGAAGCGCGTCTTGAGCTTGAGCGGGAAAAATTGAATGTGCCGCTTTTGATTCCCGTGGACGGCGCGTATATCGCGGATGAACTGACCGGGATTATCCGCGACGCCGAGGCAATGACTGGGGGTGAGATGGGCGAAGGGGCGCTTCGGACGGCGTTTCGCGATTTTATCGGACGGGTGT
Source organism: Patescibacteria group bacterium (assembly GCA_038063315.1). Lineage (GTDB taxonomy): Bacteria > Patescibacteriota > Minisyncoccia > Sungbacterales > HO2-52-23 > JBBTVI01. Next base: position 1,198 of record JBBTVI010000023.1, on the reverse strand, counting down.
GCAGCACCGTTGAAAATATCCGGCGGGGAAGCGTTGAGGCGCGTCGGCCCCCGGAAGAAACGGATGCCCTGAAGGATCTTGAGCGTGTGTTGGGAAACGCGCAGGAGGAATATCGGACCGTCGCGCGCCGCCTTGAGGAATGTGCGGCAAGCGAAAAGGAGGAAAGGATGCGCCGCGACGCGTTGCGCGAGAATATTCGCCTTAGTGAGGCGCGCCTCCGCGACCGGCAGTCGGCGCTGAGAGATATCGAATACCGCCTCGCGTCGAGATCCGCCGAACGCATCGCGCTTGAGGCGCGCCGGAAGCGCCTGATGATTTTAAAAAAAGAATACGGGTTGGAGGGCCGGGACGTGCCGGATGCCGGCGCCGGAGACGTAGCACCGGAGGAGTGGGAGAAAAAGATGGAGAGGGTCCGCGTCAAACTGGAGGAGATCGGCGGGATAGATCCGGAAACGCTTCGGGAACACGTCGAGACCGAAGAACGCCATGCGTTTTTGACGGGTGAATTGGATGATTTGACGCGGGCCAACGCATCGCTCAAGGAAGTGATGCGGGAGCTTGACCGCCGCATCCGCGAGGAATTCCGCAAAGGGTTTTCGCAGATTAAAGACGCGTTTCATGAGTATTTCCGCATCATCTTCGGCGGAGGACGGGCATCTCTTCAGCTCGTCCGCATCGGGCCACGCTTCGATGGCGCCGGCGTAGAGGGCGCGGATCAGGGCAGCGGGGAAGTTAGCGTTTCCGCGGCGGATGATCGCGACGAGGGAGTCGAGATCAGCGTTAATCTTCCGGCCAAGCGCATCAAGGGCCTTGCCATGCTCTCCGGCGGAGAGAGGGCGCTTGCCGCGATCGCGCTTCTTTTTGCGACAAGTGCGGTGAACCCGCCGCCGTTTCTCATATTGGATGAAACCGATGCCGCGCTGGATGAGGCCAACACCCGGAGGTATGCCGATATTCTGCGGAAACTCTCCAAAAAAACCCAGCTCATTTTAGTAACGCATAACCGCGAAACCATGAAGGCCGCCGGAGTTCTTTACGGTGTGACCATGGGCAATGACGGCATTTCCAAATTGCTCTCTCTGAAATTCGAGGATGCAGAAGCATATGCGAGCAGGTGAGGAAGAAAGGTAGCCCTTCACAGCTGTCATTGCGAGGAGGCCTGCCGCAGGACGACGAAGCAATCCAAATCCTGGATTGC
>JBBTVI010000022.1:0-7499 GCA_038063315.1 Patescibacteria group bacterium | reverse complement strand
GCATTCGCGGAAAGCCACGCCGCATTCATAATACTCCAATCAAGGGAGTTCACGATGCCGTCCCCGTTGAGGTCTGCGGATTTGGTGCCTCCGCCACCAGTGACTGCAAGAGCCGCGACCTCGCTTGCAGAGAGCGCACGATTGTAGAGTCGCACATCGTCAATCACGCCGCTCCACGATTGATTGGAGACGACGTATCCGTTTCCAATTGCCGCAATCCCGTAGTTTGTCGCGAGGCCGGTATAGGAGCCGGCACGGCGAGAGACGCTCACGTACACGGCAAAGCTCCCATTGTTCCAGGTGAGCGCCACATGCTGCCATGTTCCAGTCGCGAGGCCATAGATACCGGTTGCGGTTGTGTGGCTGTCGCCCATGCCGAGGTTAAGATAGACCTCTATTATACACGCCACATCCCCTCAAGATGAGGTGATGTGGGAAAAATTCCTTATGCCCTATCAATAATCATCAATTAATACCAGGCAGTACATAGGGAAAACCTGTATTTAGTCCATGTCCATATACATTACTGTCTGGGAAAGGAAGAGGTTCCTTGTCTTTATAGGCATCATTAATAAAAGGTATCCCTGACGCTGCCCAGTTACCTTTTGAATCGCAGCAACTATTGAGGCCGTGTTCAAGACGGTATGCGGCCCGGTAAATAGCATCATCACCGAGGTGCCAAATCGGCATGCGGGCTCTTTCAAGGATCCTCGCTCCAGTGATGAGTCCTTGTAAGTATACCCATGGATACGTCGTGCTGCCCGGAGTTGCACTAAACGTTCCCCCGCGAACTTGGTCTTCAGGGATGACCCCGCCGATATCGATGCCGGCTTTGATACAAGGTGGATTAATAGACACAGGCTTGCTTGGGTCGCAATGCCATTCGCCGCCATTCCAGGAATGAAGAAAGCGTATTCTTGGGTCACCGGTTTCCTCCCCATCTTTATACACATCAATCATGAGGAGTTTTTCTTCCCACTCGCGTCGAATATTGACCAGGTTTGTCTCATCACCAAGGTACCGATAGATACTCACTAAAGAACCAAAAGCAGATGATGCCCAATTGTTTACAGTGGCATGGAACATTCTATGCAGGGTTGTGTTCCCACCTTCGGCGCCTATACATCTGTCCGCCATATCCCTGAGGAACTGTTCAAACGCAGGTGTTCGATAGCCGATCAAATCGGCCGCTAAGGGATACGATGCCATACTGAAAGCCCACGGCAGTGTCTTTTCGCTTACGTTGCAATTACCGTACATAGAAACTGCTAATTCAAGCGTGGATTTGACTCTATTTTTGTAGTATTGAGCCTCTGCTTCTTTGCCGTTTTCTGTGCTGAGACGAGCATAGACAATAGCAGCAGCTAGTAAGTTAGTATCAGTTGTGACTCCTCGCTCTGCGGTGTCAATCTTTGGAGTCAGATCGCCATCCGCATCAGCTTTCAGTGCAGCCCATGCCGGTCCAGACATGGGCTTCCCAACTAGTTCTTCTCGTGATGTCCATATACCAGCTGCGGGTGGAGGAGGGACAATAATTCCACCGCCGCCCCACTGTCCGTTCATAATGGCCCAGTCGAGAGAGTTCACGATGCCGTCTCCGTTGAGGTCGGCTGTGCCGCTTCCACCCCACTGGCCGTTCATTATTGACCAGTCCAAAGAGTTCACGATACCGTCGGCGTTGAGGTCGGCGGATTTCGCCGCGCTCGCCGCATTGGCGGAGAGGAGAAACACAACCGCCGCCGCGATTGTAATAATGCCGGCAAGGAACGTGTGCCGGCTCACGGGTGTCCTCCGGAGGAGGACAGAGTAGAAGGTGGTGATGGTGCTCATAAAAAATGTGTGGGGTTAAAAAATGAATGCGACGAATAATACTACCGCGACTCTGTTTGCTTGTATTCAGTATAGCCCCCCAGCGCAGAGGGAAAGGGAGGGTGGGGATAAGGGTGGGGATAAATGATGCGTTCCGAACTACAACTTAGACACGCCTAATCCATTTTATGTCCTTTCTTATCAAATGAGATTTTCAAGTTGTCCTCAGAGAATTTGTCGTAATGAACACCGAAATACTCCGCAACGCGCGCGAGAAGTTTTCCGATGGCTATTTTTGTTTCATCATTGGTGCCAAAAAGTTCCTCGTCAGGCACAGCGGCAATTTCCTCGATCACTTCAACATGCGGCTCCTCCGCGTCATCTCCCGGGATTTCGAGTATGAAACCGTTTTGTATTTTCTTTATGGTCAATTCGTAAGTCATCGTAGAAAGATGGCGTTCCGGCGTGGCTGCGATCCCGTCACTTTTTCACCATCATAACAAACGGCAACACAGACGCCGGCACGAAAAGCGTGCCTTCCGCGTCCAGCCGCAATTCATCCCGCGTCGTTACCAGAAGTGCGGTGTCGGAGCCGAGCTCTTCCTTCAGAGCACGCATGACGGATGGCGTTTTCTGCCGCGCGGCACGCCACTTCACTTCGATCAAGATTGTTGGAGCGGTGCGAACCACGAAATCCACCTCCGCGCCGGACGCCGTCCTGTAGAAAAACAAGTCGGCGCTGTCTCGCGCCCGCGAGATTTCGTTGAAAACAAAATTTTCCACCCTGTTTCCTTCCAGGAGCTCGGGAGCCCGTATAACTTCGGTGTCGCGCAGAACACATTTCAGAACGCCGAAATCATGAACATAGACCTTCGGGGTTTTGGTGAGCGTCTTGCGGATGTTGGAATGGAACGGCCTCAGCAAAGAAAACACATAGGTCCCTTCGAGCATGTCGAGGTATTTGTCAATCGTTTTGATATTGAGATCAAGAGTGTTGGCGAGCTCGGTCTTGTTGACCAGATTGCCTACGCCGCGTCCGAGGAGAGCGACCAGTTTATTGAACGCGGAGATGTTTTCGACACGCAGGAACCCCGCAACGTCCTTTTGGATGTATGTGCTGACAATGTCTTTCAGGATGGCCTCGCGCTTCTGCGGATCTTCAGTGGTGGCGGTCTCAGGATATCCTCCCCATGCGACATAATCCAAAAAATGCCGCTTCAGGTCCTCGCCGTAAATGCGGTAGAACTCTTCAAGCGCTGAAATGTCTGAATCCTGCTTCCACGAAAAATCGTACCGCATCTTTGAACGCGCGCGCAGATACTCGCGAAATGAGAATGAAGAGAGATGGAAGGAAATTTTCCGTCCCGTGAGGAATTCGGAGTTTTTTGCAATCTCGAGACTCGACGAACCGGAGACGACCAGGTGTATGCGGCGGCGTTCGCGATCACATATCTGCTTCAGGAACAATCCGGCCGCGCTGATATACTGGAACTCATCCAAAAAGATGTATACTCGTTTCTCTCCCGAAGCCAGATACTGCTCTTCCGCAAACCGGAGAAATAGTTTGGCGTCCTGAAAGATCGGATTGCCCAACTCCTGGTCTGCGGCAAAATACGCCGTTTTCTCTCCCCGCTTTTCCAGGTGCTGTTTCAAGGCGTACAGAAGGGTGGTTTTTCCTACCTGTCGGGCGCCGTTGATGACGATGATTTTTTCTTCATCGAGCCATGGGACTATTTTGTGGAAAAGGTCTCTTTCGATCATGATATTTAATAATAGCAATATGATACCATTTATTCAAGGTAATTTATCCACAACTATATCAATTCAGCCGCGCCATAAGGCGCGGCTGGTTCAAGGCATCTCATGATGCGTGACCTGACTTCAACATCCATCCATTTAACAGCAAAAATACGGCTCAACGACGTGTATCTACTGACCTTTCTTGCTTAACTTAACCCTTAATACTTTTTTCGTGAGATAATAACGCGGTGGTGGGGATAACTGCAATTCGCACGGGGATGAAATGACATTACGCCACCATACTTCTGTCAGCGATATCACGATCCCCCTATAAAATTCTTCTCAAGCAACTCATAAAACGGAACGGCCTCAACCGGAGTATCGCCGACGACAAACTGCGCCTGATGGTTTTTTGTTACGATGAATGCTCTCTCCGGCCGGTACTGGTGGATAAAACTCGTGAGAGAGCGACTCATCGCGATGTTTTTCCCGCTTCTCGATTTCACCTCAATAGGAATCAGCTTGGCGCCAGCCTGCAGTACAAAGTCAACCTCGGCGCCACCCTTTGAGCGCCAGAAATGTATCGGGTTCGAAGCGAGACCGAAACGCTCACGGAGGATTGAAAAGACGAAATTCTCAAACAGGAATCCATCGCTCTCTACAGTCTCCGATGCGACATGTGCTGAGAGGTTGCGCAGGCCGAGATCAGAGAAGTAATACACCGGCATCTTTGAGAGTTCCGTCCTGGCGTTTCGAAAATACGGGCTCACGCGGGCTATGATATACGTCTGTTCAAGATACCAGAGATATTTTTTGACGGTTTGCGCGGATATGCCCAACGTCGATGACAATTCAGACACGGAAACAAGATTGCCGATCGTAGAAGCAAGAAGGCGAACGAGATGAGTGAACGCGTCCGTCTTCTCCACGCCGAGAAGAAATGAAATGTCTCGCACGAGATAACTCTGATAAATCTCCACAAGAAGCTGGAGTTTTTCTTTCGCGGAAGCGCAGAGGATAACGCCCGGATATCCGCCGAACTGCAGATACTCATTCAGCAAAGAATTCGTCTCGATCTCGGACGTCCGAAAAAAATCCATGAGACGGTCATTGTAGCGGTAGTCGGTGCGAAAAGCCGCAAACTCCTCAAACGTCACCGGCAGGAGCTCGAACACGCGTTTCCTGCCGGCCATGGACTCGTGGATTTTTTCCTTTAGTTCCAAACTGCCTGACCCGGAAAGCAGCAGCTTGTACGGGAGATCCATATCATAGATCCCCTTAAAAAATCTACCCGCGTCTTCCTTTCTCTGCGCCTCATCTATAAACACATATCCCCGCTCCTCGCCGAAGGAGAGCCGTATGTATTGAACGAGCGCTTCTTGGGAGATGACATGCGCACGGTCAGACTCAACGTCAAGATTCAGAAAAAGCGTCTTTTTGCCTTCCTGACGCAGGTCCTCCTCGACTAATTTGAGTAATGTCGTCTTTCCTACTTGTCTTGGCCCAACAACGAGTGTGATTTCCTTATGTGATACATGCGCCTTGATTTGGTCAAAAAGCTGTCTTTTTATAATTTTTTTATCCATGGTTATATTCTAACCAGGATATTTAGAAAGTCAATCTTCATCAGTGTAACCCCTCACAGCCGTCATTGCGAGCGACCCCGAGTCTGTCGAGGGGGAGCGCGGCAATCCAGTATTTCTGCTGGATTGCTTCGTCGTCCTGCAGCAGGACTCCTCGCAATGACGCATGTAATAGTGCGGCGTTGGTGGGGCTGTGAGGGGTTACTCATCAGTGGATAATTATCCGCTCGTCCCCCACCTCCCATTCATTATTGACCAATCCAGCGAATTGACGACGCCGTCGGAGTCGAGGTCGGCGGATTTGGTGCCTCCGCCGGAGAAGAGCATCTGGATTTGTTCGGGAGTGAGCGCGTAGTTGTACAGGCGGACGTCGTCGATGTATCCGCCATAGACATTAAAAATATACGACAAATACTACTGCGACTTTGTTATGTTTGTATTGTACCCCCCCCCAGCGCAGAGGGAAAGGGAGGGTGGGGAAAACTACGATACGCGCGCGCCGAGCGCGACCCTCACCCGCCTTTTGAAATCTGCAAACTTTTTTTTATTCAACGCAAGCTCCGGCATTTCGAATGTCGTATCCAGTATCGCGGCCAGTTCGTCTTCGAGGGCAAGGTCCGGATGTTCTTTGCTCAGCGTGTTGAAAGCCGAAAAATCAAAGCTGTCATTCATGAACAAACTCACCACGTCAATCCGATCTTTCATGCCCTTGAGCGAGGCCTTTCGCTGGCGATGCGCGAGAAGCTTCAGCGCGAGGAGTTTTTCTATCGCCGGAACAGCGAACCCGTCGATGGAGACCGCGCCGCGTGACACTTCCTCGGCTGATAATCCAAGTTCCGACCAATGCGGTACATAGATGTCCACGTCGAATCCGTCCGCCTTGATTTCGTACTTCTTGAGCCGCTCGTTTTTCACCACGGCAAACGACTCTTTGAGCAATGAGAGAGTTTCGTGATCGCATATGAAATCGATGTCCTTTGACTTCAATGCGCGCGTATGGAGGTAGACCGCCCAGCCGCCGATGAGGACAAACCGATAGCGCCTGCGGAGCTCAGTGAGAAGCGCGTAGCTTTTGTCCGTGATTGCGCTATGCCAATATTCGGATACGGTACTCATAGATCAAGGGTTTGTTTCAGAGAGGAAAGAAAGTCCTTCGCGTACCATTCCGGCGCGTTCCAGAGATCCACGAATGTTTGCTCGAGCGGAGTGTACTCTCTACCATACTCTTTAAGCCGCGGGTCTTGTTTGAGCAAAAACATATTCGGTTGCGTACCGCGCTTTAGGGCGGCATCGACAAGGTTCAGTCGAGCCATCACCACAGGGATGTTTTCCTCGGCAACATAGATATAAAGATGGTCATACTCAGCCGGAGCGGTTTTGAACGCAATTTTAAACGCGCTATAGAGACCGAAGACAACACCGGGCGGCATGGAGCCCTCCAGTGTCGAGACATTGGCCGGCGCATACACTTTCTGCAGCATATCCCGCTCAATAGAACGGTTGCTCGCCCATAGGTAGAGTAGTTTCGCATAGCTCTCAAGCGTGAAGCCGCGTCCGGTCATCCGGATGATATTCGCTTCGCGCGGCACCTTGAGTGCGTTAAAAACCGTGCTCAAAGACACCCCAAACTGCTCCGCGAGCTTCTTTTGGGTAAAGATGTTCTTTTTATGGACACGAGATTGATACAACACCTCGCGCCAGATGATTTCTTTTTTTGTCATGTTTCGATATTTTAATCCGCGTTTTCCATCATTTTCTATGGTAGTCGAAATTTGCATGATGTCAACGAACAATACCCTCCGGGCACAGTTGCGTCGAGAAAACCAGCCGCGCCTTTCGGCGCGGCTGGTTCAAGGCATCTCATGGCGCTTGAGAATACGGCATAGCTTTAGCCGGATGTCCCCCACCTCCCATTCACCCCGTTAGAAGTCGCGCCGCTAGGCGCGGCTACTTCTAACGGGGTTGAGGTCTGCGGCGGCGTTGTTCGTGCCCCAGGCGGCGTTCATCCCGTTAGAGATAGGAAACGCCTCAAGCGGTTTTTGAGATAGCGCCTGCCCATGCCGGACTTCAGATACTTTTCTCGTGCCAGAGCGTCGTCCTTACTCCTACATGCCTCGTAGTAAAGAAGTATCCATGGGCAATACTTCCTGGTGTATGACGACTCCCCGTCGTTGTGTTGCTTGAGGCGTTTCCGTAAGTCTCCCGTGCTGCCAATATACCATCTGTCATGTTGCGTACTTTCAATAAGGTACATATACCAAAATCTTACATCTCTAACGGGATTCATGATGCGTGAGAATGCGGCGTTGCTTTATCCACTGGTTCCCCATTTGCTATTCATAATGCTCCAATCGAAGGAATTCACCA
>JBBTVI010000021.1:0-23552 GCA_038063315.1 Patescibacteria group bacterium | reverse complement strand
GGAGCCTGTCCCGAGCCCTTCGACTGCGCTCAGGATAAACTCCGCGAGGGATCGTTTGACTCCTCGCAATGACGTATATAATAGCGGTGTTGATGGGGCTGTGAGCGGTTACGTATACGCACATTGACAAATCATAAAAGGGCGCAGAGATTAAAAGGAGTAGAGATGATGAATCCCTGGTTGCTTGCGGATGCGAGTGCGGTGTTGCTCGTTTTGGGAATCGCTATTTTTTTGATCAATCATTTTGGGAATTCCCGGTATAAATTGTGTAAGGAGAATTTTGAATATTGGTTGATGCTCGTCGGCTTGGTTGTTTTTGTTTTGAGCGCCCTATGGGCATTTATAAGGCGGTGATGCGCTACATTTCACCTTTGCTTTTCACGGCAAAGGTTTTTTATTGCATTCCGCTCGGCGTTTTGCTACGCTACATTCATGCAACCACGCGCGGTGGAAAAGGCCGTTGCCGGTTTGGTGAAGATCGGCTTGTGGCTGATTCCCTTTATCCCGCTTATTGTGTCGCCATCCATGCTCTTCCCTTTTATCACAGGGAAGAATTTTACGTTTCGGATTGCGATCGGGATTCTCTTTGTATTTTGGACGTGGCTTGCAGTGGCGCGTCCCGAATACCGGCCGAAAGGAACTCCGGTTTTTAAAGCGGCAACAATTTTCATCGCCGTATTGTTTCTCGCCGATATCCTGTCGCCGAATCCGTACCGCGCGTTTTTTGCGAACTACGAGCGCATGGAGGGATTCATGATGCTCGGGCATTTGTATCTTTATTTCGTAATGCTCGGAAGCATGTTCCGCTCGCGGCGCGACTGGCTGATTTTTTTTCACGCGACGCTTGCCGCAAGCGTCATTGTTTCATACATCGGGCTTCTCCAGAAATTCGGCGTCCGCGTCTCTTTGCAGGGAGGATTCCGCGTGGACTCCACAATTGGCAACCCGACGTACCTGGCGGCGTATCTGATGTTCCATGTCTGGCTTCTCCTGATGCTGATCCATCGCTTTTGGGAGAAGTGGTGGCTGCGCATGGTCTATGGGGCTGTGCTTGCGTTTGAGCTCGCGATTCTTTATTTCACGGCAACGCGCGGCGCGGTGCTTGCGCTTGTCGTGGTCAGCGTGCTTTTGGTCGGATCGCTTGCGTTTTTCTGGCGCCGCGCGTTTCCGCGTTGGCCGTCCGGCCGCAAATTTGCGATCGCGGCGTTTGCCGCGGTTCTTTTGGTTCCGTTGGTATTTTGGCAATTGCGGAGCGCGCCGTTCGTCCAGCAAAGCGAGGTGCTCCGGCGCCTGACCAATTATTCGTTTACCGAGGGCACGATTCAGGCGCGTTTCAAAATCTGGAACATGTCCTGGCGTGGATTCAGGGAAAGGCCGATTCTCGGCTGGGGCCAGGAAAATTACTATCTGGTATTTCAAAAATTTTATAACCCGGGTCTTTTCGGGGACGAGCCGTGGTTTGACCGTTCCCACAACGTCTTTTTTGACTGGCTGATCCATGCGGGTATCGCGGGACTCGTCGGTTATCTTTCTCTTGTCGCATCCGCATTCGCGATGATTTTTTCAATGGTGCGGAAAAATTCCCTTTCTTTTTGGGAGGCCGCCGTTCTTTCAGGGATGTTCCTCGCGCATTTTTTCCAGAATGTGTTCGTGTTTGAAAATTTGAATACATATTTCCTGTTTTTTACGTTTCTCGCATATGTGCATCGCGGCGGAATGCCGGATGCAAAGGCAATCGCGCAATTAAGCGGCCGCGCATCCCCACATCTCGCGGGCCGCGCGTATGCGCTCAGCTGTCTCGCGCTCGGCGTATTTCTTATCGGTGGATACCAGCTGCATGTGAAGCCGATCCGCGAATCCAAAGCGCTGATCCATGCGCTTAGCGCAAACAACGTAAAAGAGTTGACCGCGGATGCGTTCATCGCGGTGTTTCAACGCGCGTTGTCGTATCAGTCCTTTGGCGACACGGAAGTGCGGGAGCAGCTTGTCAATCTTGCGCGGAACATTCCGGACGACTCACGTTTCAAAGCCGAGGATAAGAAAAGAATTATTGATTTTGCGCTAGAGGAGATGAGGAAAGAGGTCGCGACGCCCGCGCCCGACGTAAAGCATTATCTTTTCCTGGGCGCGCTTTTGAGCCGCGCCGGGCGTCTCGACGGAGCGTACCTCGCGGAGGCGGAAAAAGTTCTCGGCCGCGCCAAAGAACTCAGCCCGACGAAGCAACCGGTCTATTTTGAACTCGCGCAGCTCTATCTTTCGACCAACCGTATTGATGATGCGGTTAAGGAGCTGGAGGACGCGTGGAATCTGGACCGGCGCTTCAGCGAGGCGGGCGTCAATGTCTGGCTTGTCGGAATTTTAGCCAATCGCGACGATATTATCGTCAAGATGCGCAAAGAATTTCCGCCGGAGCGGATGAGCGCCGACGGACTTCGGCGTCTCGCCGGAGCCGCGCAGAATGCGCGGAAGTTCGCCCTGGCGGAAGAATTTTATTCGTATCTCGTCCGTATGGAGCCGGAAAACGCGGATTATCGCGTCTCATACGCGGCTCTTCTCGGATTTGCGGGTAAATACGATGAGGCGCGCAAGCAGGCCGAGGAGGCGCGGCACCTCAAGCCCGACCTCGCGACGCAGATAGATGAATTTTTGAAGACGCTGAAGTAAGGAAGAGTTTAGGGTTATCTAAGAAGAATGCGTTCTCTTATTGTTGCGAACTGGAAAGCGAATCCCGAGACCGCATCCCGCGCGGCGATTTTGGCGCGCGCGATTGAGCAGGGGATTCGGCCGTATAAAAATGCGGAGGTTATCATTACGCCTCCGTCCCCCTTTTTAATTCCGGTGCAGAGCGTGATAAAGAATGTCCGGCTTGGCGCGCAGGATGCTTTTTGGGGCCGGACCGGGCCGCATACCGGCGAGGTATCATGGCTTCAGTTAAAGGGATTGAAAATCCGCCACGTGATCGTCGGGCATTCGGAGCGGCGCGCCGATATCGGCGAAACAACGGAGATGGTAGAACGTAAAGTCGTGGCGCTTCTCGATAATGACATGATTCCGATACTCTGTATCGGCGAAACGGAGAGGGCGGCCGACGGCGGCGCTGAGGACGGGTCATTCGCTGCCGTTGCGGACCAAATCAGAAAAATACTGCGGGCTGTTTCCAAAAGCCGCGTCAAAAATCTTGTTATTGCATACGAACCGGTCTGGGCGATCAGTACCACGCCGGGCGCGCGCCCGGATACGCCGGATAGCGCGTTTCGCGCAATGCTCTACATTCGCCGCATTCTTGCGGAAATGTTCGGGCGCCAAGCCGCAGAACTCGTTCGCATTATTTATGGCGGTTCCGTAACGTCCGCAAACGCCGCGGGGTTTTTTGCGGAAGGCCACATGGCCGGAGCGCTTGTCGGCGGCGCATCGCTCAACCCCAAGGAATTCATCAGAATTGTACAGGCGGCATCTCTCGCCGGCCCTGCGAGCAAGTAGAGGTTTGGCCCTCACATCCGTCATTGTGAGCGACCCCGAGCTGCGAGAGGGCGCGCGGCAATCCAGTCTCTTCAAACGCGCTGACGAAAGCGCATGAGGAGGTTTAACCTCGTAAGCCGCTTACGAGGTTAAACCTCCAATGAGCACATGTCTTTTTATAGATACCGCATCGATTTTCGCGAAATTTGCCAAAGCTTAGTATGAAAAATGAAAATGGTTCGACCGACTAGCGGTCGAACCTTGTTTTTTTTCGATTTACCTTCTGGGCCAATAGTACCTGTGATAGTGCTTGTGATGGTGTCTGTGATGGTAGTCGTAACAGCAGTAATCAAACTCATAATAATAGTTGTAATACTGCGGTTGCGGTTGGGGGTAGGGAACACCATGTCTTACGGCGACCTCTGCATAGCAGGCGCTTAAAACGCAAAGCACACACGCAAGAAGGATACCTTTTAGAAGTTTCATTTTTCCCTCCTTGGGAATATGGCGGTTGTAAGGGTGCTAATACTAAAATCAGGATAGCAGAATGATTTATTTATGTCAAGTTTCGCCGGAGTTCGACAAACTCACTACGGGGAAATTCCTTAAATTATTGTACTTCTCGACTGCGTGAAGTTTATCCTGAGCCTGTCGAAGGACTCCGCTCGAAGAATAAAAGCGGGTAGGCACTTGATTATTCACCAAGTTCAACAGGGCCGCGGTGAAAAACCTGTGCATTAGATGTGGGAAGCATTATTTTTTCGCGTCAAAAGCGGCATAAAAAGCCGCTTTTTTTAATTACGATGCCACAGGGTATTTTATCTTGCATGATGGATGGCAGTGGTATAAGATGATTATGTAGTGGGTAATTGTGGATAAATATGGGGAAAAATAAGGTGTTTTGGGGATAACCACAATATGCTTATCGGCGAGTACACGCATAATCTTGATGCAAAAAAGCGCCTTGCGATTCCGGCGAAACTCCGCAAAGAATTGGGAGAGAGGGCGATTTTGACAAGGGGACTCGACAGCTGTCTTTTTCTTTATCCGATGGCCGAGTGGGAAAAGGTGACGGCGAAACTCGGAGAGCTTCCCGTGGGGCAAGCCGATACGCGCGGATTGATTCGTTTGATGCTTGCCGGAGCCGTTGAAGTGGAGTTTGACGCGCTCGGCCGGATTCTGGTGCCGGATTATCTGAAGGCATTCGGCGCGTTGGGAACTCGCGTTGTGATCGCCGGAGTGTACAACCGTCTGGAGATTTGGGATGAAAAACGGTGGACAGCGTATAAAGCCGGCGTGGAGCGCAATACCGATCTGATTGCGGAGAAACTTGGAGAGTTGGGATTATATTAACTGGGATATGTATTATGTATTATGAATTAGGGACGAATCTGTCATTCCATAATTCATAATACAAGTCCCATAATTCATTTTGGAAGTATTGCACCAGCCGGTTCTTTTGCGAGAAGTTCTTGATATCTTTGATCCCCAGCCCGGCGAACGCTACATTGATGCGACGGTCAACGGTGGCGGGCACGCCTCAGCCATTTTGGAGAAGATTGCGCCGGACGGACGCGTTCTGGGAATTGATTGGGATGCGGCGCTGATTGAGCGATTGCGCATCGAAGGTCCGAAAATCAAAATGCGTGGGTTGGAATTCGTCTGTGGTAATTATGCGGATATCGGACAGATTGCGGTTGACAACGGGTTTCAAGACGTCCATGGAGTTTTGTTCGATTTGGGATTCAGTTCGTATCATGTTGATCTGTCCGGGCGGGGGTTTTCGTTTCTACGCGACGAGCCGTTGGATATGCGCTATCATACGGCGCCGGGATCGAAAACCGCACATGATTTGATAAATAGTTTATCCGAAGATGAACTTGAAAAAATTTTTCATACGTACGGAGATGAACGTTTTAGCCGGCGCATCGCATCCGCGATAACGAAGGAACGGCGGGTGTCGCACATCCGGACAACAGCTGAGCTGGTTGGGGTGATCAAGCGCGCATTGCCGCGGGGGATGGGACGTGGGAAGATTCATCCCGCGACGCGCATTTTTCAGGCCTTAAGGATCGCGGTCAACCGTGAATGGGATAATATTGAACACGGAATCGAGGGGGCATTACGGATTCTTGCCCGGGATGGAAAAGTGATCGTCATATCATTTCATTCAGGAGAGGACAGCATTGTTAAGGGCGTTTTCCGCCGCGCGGCTGGTGAGGATCGGATCAAAATCCTGACGCCGCGCCCCATGCGTCCGACTGTGGAGGATGTCCGATCCAATCCCCGCGCCCGGTCAGCGCGCCTGCGCGCGGCAATAAAGATAAAGTAGAAAAATAGACATAGACATGAACGGAGTTCTAACAATTTTTACTTCCCGACCACGGCTTTTGAGTGTCATTCCCGGCCGCGCCCAAGGCGTGGCTATGCGCGCGGCGGATTCGACGTATCGGATTATCGGCGCGGCGGGCGCCTCAATCGTCACGGTTTTTGGCGCGGTTCTGACTGTGGTTGCAGTCGCGGCGTATCTTGCAACAACTTTTTATTCCGCGGGCGCGGCGTTTGCGATCGGAGATGGATACCGGAAGATTGTTGCCCTAAACGAGGAAATCGAGAAGGCCCGGGCGCGCGTTGTGGAGAAGGAAATGGCTGTGTTCGCGGCGCGCAAGGATTTTTCTCCGGAATGGGAGCGCGTTTTGTCCGCGACGTATCTTGTGCCGGATACGGTCGCACGCGTAGCGACGCCTTGGGCGCGCGCTTTGCCGCATGAGTTGTCTAATTGACGATCGGCTGTTTTTTCAGAAAGTTTGTTCAGACGTTTATGGCGAGTGTATCATTCGACGCAGTGATGCGGAGGCGGATTGATATCCTCCTCCTGTTTTTTTTGATCGCCTACGCGATAGTTCTCGCGCGGCTGTTTTCGTTGCAGATCATTGATCATCGCGTATACGCCGAACGCGCGGCCGCGCAGCATCACCGGACCGATGAAATCGCCGCCCTGCGCGGCGGTATGTTCGCGACGGACAAAACCGGCGAGCGGATTCCGCTTGCGGTAAACCGCCTGCGCTATAACGCGGTTCTTGACGCGGAAAAAATCGGCGATGCGGATGCGATCATCACGGCCGTTGCGAGTACGACCGATGCAGAGCCGGATCAGATGCGCGTGGCAATCGGGAAAAATCCACGGAGAGCGATTTTGGCGCGGGGCATTGATGAGACAACGATGCGCGCGCTGTCCGGCCGGGAGGACGGGGGTCTATCGTTTGAGCCCGAGCGCTACCGGAAGTATGTTTACGGACGGACGCTTGCTCATGTCATCGGTTTCATCGGATTTGACGGCGATCGTCAGGTTGGACGGTACGGACTCGAGCGTTTCTACGAGTACCGCCTGACCGGCGAGGGCGGGTTTTTCGACCGAATCCCATTCGGGAGCGCGGGCATCGGCGCATTGGGGAATCGCATTATCCGTCCGCCGCAGCGGGGCGCGGATCTCGTGTTGACTATTGATTACAACATTCAGAATCAGGCGGAGGCGGCGCTTTCGTCGGCCATGGACAAATGGGATGCGTATTCGGGCCTGATTATTGTTGTGGAGCCGGCGACCGGCCGGATTCTCGCGCTCGGCGCGCGTCCGGCATTCGATCCGAACGGATACAATACCGAGCGGGATTTGAGCGTTTTTCTGAATCCGGCGGTTGAAGCATCTTATGAGCTGGGATCGGTGCTGAAACCGGTCACGATGGCCGCAGCCATTGAGGAAGGCCGCGTCGGACCGGAGACGACATATCATGATCCCGGTCTCGTGCGGATTAAGGGATACACCGTTGAAAATTTCGACGGCAAAGCGTATGGTATCCAGACGATGACCGAGGTTCTTCAGAAGTCGCTCAATACCGGCATGGTGCATGTTGCGCGTCTGCTGGGCCAGGAACTCCAGCGCGAGTATTTTCTCCGATTCGGGTTCGGAGAACCGACTGAGGTTGATCTGCCCGGGGAATTATCGGGCAATATATCGAATTTGTCGTCGGGGCGCGAAATAGATCTTGCGACCGCATCCTTCGGACACGGAGTTGCGGTCACACCGATCCAGACCGCGATGGCGATTGCCGCAATTGCCAACAAGGGCGTGCTCATGCGCCCTTTTGTCGTGGGGCGCGTCGTGGATGGATCCGGAAACGAAACTGTCACGGTTCCGCAGCCCCGGCGGCGGGTTCTTTCGGAAAAAACCGCCGAGACGCTGACAACAATGCTGGTCTCGGCTGTGCATAACGGTTTTGAAAACCGCGCAGGCGTCAAAGGGTATTTTGTGGCCGGCAAAACCGGCACGGCGCGTATTCCCCGGTCAGACGGCCGGGGATACTACGACGATCGCGTTATTCACGCGTTTGCGGGGTACGCGCCCGCATTTGCGCCGCGGTTCCTCATCTATGCGCAATTGAATGAGCCCGCAGGGAACCGCTTTGCGGCCAATACTTTGACGCCGACCTTCCATGACCTTGCGGAGTTTATCCTGAATTATTATGGAGTGCCACCGGATGAACCGGGAAAGAGTAACGAGTAAAGAGTGTAAGACTTTGCACATCCGTCATTGCGAGCGACCCCGAGCTGCGATGGGGCGCGCGGCAATCCATCTCCGCAATCATTGCGAGGAGTCAGACGACGAAGCAATCCAGGGTTTCTGCGTTATGGATTGCTTCGTCGTCCAGCACCATTTTTGCGACAAAAATAGTGCTGGACTCCTCGCAATGACGCGGGTCAGGTTATCGAATAATAATCCATGTCAAAAAAACTGTTACAATTTATCCTCGCCTTTCTCGCCCGGCGGACCGTCGCCAAATATAATCCGCTGATTATCGGAGTAACGGGGTCTGTGGGGAAAACCTCCACGCGTCTTGCCATTGCGGCTGTCCTCGGCGGGCGGTATCGCCTGCGCACCGCCGGGAAGAATTACAATAACGAAATCGGCTTGCCGCTGACGATTCTGGGCATCCCGCATTGCGGGCGCAATGTTTTCCGATGGATAGTTGCATTGGCCGCCGCGATTCGGCGGATTATCCGTCGCGACGCTGATTTCCCTGATGCTTTGGTTTTGGAATACGGAGTTGATCGGCCCGGCGACATGCGCTATCTTCTTTCGATCGCGCGTCCGCGCGTCGGCGTCGTGACCGCAATCGGATCCATACCCGTTCACGTCGAATTTTTTTCGGATGCGGACGCCGTTGCGGCAGAGAAGGCAGAACTCGTGCGCGCGTTGGACGGGGACGGAGCGGTGATTCTGGATATGGATGACGCGCGCGTCGCGTCTCTGCGGGATGCGACGGATGCGCGCGCGATCACGTATGGTTTTGACAAGCGCGCGGATCTGCGCATTGTTCATTGCGCGCCGCGCGTTGTGCGGCATCCTGCGGCGGGCGATGTGCCGGACGGGATTAGCATGAAGATACAGTATGGTGGAGCGGTTCTTCCGGTGCGCCTGGATAGTTGTTTCGGTTTCCCCCATGTGATTTCGGCCGCGGCCGCCGCGGCAACCGGAATCGCGTTGGGGATGAATCTTGTGGAGATTGGTGCCTGCCTCCGGAATTACATCCCGCCGCCCGGGCGCCTGCGGATTATTGAGGGAGTCAGGCACTCCGTGATTCTCGATGATACATATAATGCCGCGCCCGAATCAGTGCAGGCGGCGTTGGACACGCTCGTTCTTCTTCCGGGAAAACGCAAGGTTGCGGTTCTCGGCGATATGCGGGAACTCGGCCGGTTCAGCGCTCCGGCGCACCGCGCGGTCGGGCGGCGCGCCGCGGAGTGCGCGGATGTTTTGTTGATCGTGGGCGCGGAGGCGCGGATAATTGCAAATGAGGCGGCGATACCGGATGTCTCGCGCAAATCCTCGGTTTTGCCGCCTGAGCGCGTATTCAAATTCGATGATGCGCTCTCAGCCGGGAAGGCTCTCCGTAGAATGATTCAAAAGGGCGATCTCATTTTGGTCAAAGGCAGCCAGGCAATGCGGATGGAGCGGATTGTGGAGGAGATCATGGCGCATCGCGAGGATGCGGGCGAACTTCTAGTGCGTCAGGACCCTGAGTGGAAAAGAAAATAAAAGTGTGGTATGATAAAAGAGTTGCTCCTATCGTCTAGCGGCCTAGGACGCCGGGTTCTCAGCCCGGTAACCCGGGTTCAAATCCCGGTGGGAGCGTCGTGATGTATTATGGGGCAAGTATTATGTATTATGGACTTTAGTTCCCAGTAATACATACTACACACCCCATAATTCCGGCTTTATGGCAATGATCTTTCGCGATATTCCTCTCTTTCTCTTTCTCTTTTTCTCCCTGTATGTGCAGGTTTTTTTGCTGATTACTTTTTTTGAAATGCGACGGGAGAAAAAAAGGGGGGGGAATATCATGTCCCTGCTCATGGATGCGCCTAAGGTAGATATTATTGTGCCGTGTTGGAATGAAGAAGCAACGCTTGAGCGGACTGTGGATTCGCTTTTGAATCTTGAATACCCCGAGGGAAAGTTGCGGATTATTGTTGTCAACGACGGCAGTACGGATCGCACCGGCGTCATCGCGGACAACCTCGCCGCCCGTTTCGGCAGTGTGACTGCGCTCCATAAGGAGAACGGCGGAAAGTATACGGCGCTCAATCTGGGACTGGAATACGCGACGGCGCAATTGGTGGGTTGTCTCGATGCGGACTCTTTTGTCTCGCCCGGGGCGCTCAAAGAAATCATTCCGCATTTCGGAAATCCGAAGGTGATGGCCGTTACTCCTTATATCACGGTGCATGAGCCGCGGGGAACGCTCCAACGCGTGCAGTCCGCGGAGTATGTGATGAGCGGATTTTTCCTCGCGCTGCTCGCCGCGCTCAATGCGCTTTTCGTGACGCCCGGGCCGTTTTCCATTTATCGGAAGGCCGTGTTCGAACGCATCGGCGGGTTTCGTTCGGGGCATCACACGGAAGATCTGGAAATGGCGTTCAGGATGCAGGCCAACCGCATGAAAATCGAAAATGCGTCCGGCGCGCGCGTTGCGACCATCGCGCCCTCCTCATTCAGTTCTCTTATGCGTCAGCGCGTCCGGTGGCATTACGGATTTCTCAATAATGCGTTGGACTACCGGCGCCTGATTGCGCGGCCGGGATTCGGGCATTTGGGATTTTTTATTTTACCCGGGGGCGTGATCTCGATTTTTGCGGCGCTTTTCCTCGCGGCCGTCTCGGTTTTCGACGGCCTCTCCCGGCTCCGCAATTTCGTTGTCGAGACGCTGACCGTGGGATTCCGATTCGGCCAATTGCATTTTGAATGGTTTTTCTTCAATACCAGCGTCTTTTCTTTGGTGACTTTCTTCGTACTCGCGGTTTTTCTGTTTCTTTTTCTGTCGAGCCGTTGGTTTGCGGACGGGAAATTCCGTCTTCCCAAAAATGGCGTCTGGTACTTACTGCTCTATGGATTTCTCGCGCCCGTCTGGTATGCGAGGGCGGTCTATGCGGCGTTGACGGCACGGACGGTTTTTTGGAGGTGATATCAAGATGGTTCAACGCTCACCACAAGTATGCCGGAAATTCGTTGGGGAAAATACATTCTTGTTTTTTTGATCACGGTGTCCGTTTTCGGAACGGCATTTATCGCGAGTAATTTCTTTTACGAAAGGCGCCTGAAAGAGGTGGACGAAATAGAGAGGCGGATTTCGCTCAATCTTCTTTCGTCCGAAGTACAATATGCGCTGCTTTCCGAGACGCCGTGTCTTGCGACGTCGTCTCCGGTCCTTGGAGAAGAAATCAATGCGCTTGCATCCCGCGTCGAATTTCTTGAGACCGAACGCGGGAGCGGGGACAGCGAGGTGCAGTTTTTGAAATCGCGTTATTCGCTCTTGCAGATTAAAGACCTGCTTTTAGTCAAAGACATCGTCAAACGCTGCGGCGGCCCGGCCTATACGGTCGTCTATTTTTATTCCAATACGCCGGGCGCATGCGACGCCTGCGAACGGCAGGGTTATGTTCTGACGGCTCTCCGTCGCGCCTATCCTGAGCTGAAGGTCTATGCGTTTGACTATGATCTGAATCTCGGAAGCATTGATGCGCTCAAGCGCATTTACGGGCTTCGCCGCGACCTTCCGGCGCTCGTGGTTGAGCGGATTCCATACTACGGCTTTCATGACATCGAGGCGGTTGAGCGTCTTTTGCCAGGGATTTCGACAACGACGCAGCGAGCGCGCAGTAAAGAATAATCAAATTTTTGGAGCCATGTACTCTTTTGATTTTCATGGAATCAAATACGTCGCGATTGTTGCCTTTTTGATAACGGCCATCGTCGCGAGCGGCCGGTCAAGCGCGCATTCCTTGGAGGTGCTGCTGGCGGAGCGATGGACATTGGCGTCTTCGACTTCTGCAGTAGAGCCGGTCCGCCGGGAAAAGCCCGAAGATAAGTTTACTCCGCTTGCAGGCGGGGATGCGGTTTTGCTTGACGGGGCGGCCATTATAAAAGAACGCGATCATCTGATTGCCGACGGGAAGGACTTTATTTTTGTGGATAAAAGCAATAAGCGTGTTATGTTGTACCGCGGCGGAAAGTCGGCTCTTGATTTTGCGATTCAGACCATGGGCAGGGAGGGGAGTTTGTTTGAGACGCCCGGCGGCCGTTACGCGGTGAAATCAAAAGAGAAGAATCATTTTTCGAGTATCGGGAAGGTCTGGATGCCGTGGAGCATGCATTTTTTCGGCAATTATTTCGTCCACGGCTGGCCTTATTATCCCGATAAACGGCGCGTCTCGGACGGTTATTCCGGCGGCTGCATTCGCCTCACGGATAAGGATGCGGAAAAGATTTTCAATGAGGCGGCAATCGGGATGCCTGTTCTTGTCTATGCCGATGACCCGCGCCGTCCCCTGGATTACGGTTATTTCAAAAAAGTCATTCCGCCGGGACGTCCGGCAACGGCGCTTTCCGTGACCGCGGCCTCGGCGCTCGTGGCGGATTTTGAAACCGGGGAGGTTCTGTACGAAAAAGACCGGACCGCGGTCTCTCCGATCGCCTCGATTACAAAGACGATGACTGCACTCGTTGCGGTCGAGACCATCGGCGCGTATGAGCCCATTGCGGTCTCGGAGCGGGCCATCGCGACGGAGGGACATTCCGGCGGATTTTTGAAGGGAGAGATTTTCGAGAGCCGAGAACTGTTGTATCCCTTGCTTCTTGCATCAAGCAATGACGCGGCCGAGGTCTATGCCGGGCGAGTTGTTAATTTTGTCGGCCTGATGCGCGAGAAGGCGGGCGCCATCGGGATGACGCGGACGCACTTTGAAGACGCGAGCGGGCTCAGCGCGCAGAATGTCTCGACGGCCGAGGATTTGCTTAAATTACTCCGATTTGTTGCAACGCATAAGACCCCGATTTTTGAGATCACGGGACTCGCGGACTATCGCGTCAAAGCCGACGGGCACCACCGCGCCCACACATGGAAAAATGTATCCTGGCGCCTGCCGGATCCGCGTTTCATCGGAGGGAAATCGGGCGCAACGCCGGATGCTTTGCAGACCATGGCCGGGGTCTATCGCGTCAAACTGTCGGAATTCGAACCGCGTCCGGTTGCGATCGTGATTCTCGGCTCGCGCGACCGGATCGGCGACATCGAGCGCATGATCGGGTATCTTGAGGATAATATCGTCTATGGAAGCGCGGTAGAGGACAAAGCAAAGCGCGGCGCGCCCGCCATGGTCACGGGCGGCGCAAATATCTACGAGGGTGTGCGCTCTTTTACGCTCTACTGACGATATGCACGATGAAAAAAACACCGCATATACGGTGTTTGGCAGCTAAAATATAAAGAGATCGCTGGCGCGCAATTCCGGCATTTTAAGATCGGCCTGTTCACACTTTTTGCGTATGTCTTGAATGGCGGCGTCAAACCTTTCGCGCATTTTGCGGGCGCTCTCTTCCTCATCGGGCGACGGAACTTTCCCGTGGTATTTTTGCAAGGCGACAGGCAACTCCGCCACAGCGGTTTCCTTCGCGGTTTTGATAAGCATGCGCCATAAGGCGCTTAACTCCGGTTTTGCCTCGCACAGTTTTGCAAATTCCTCAAGCAACATGTTATCCTCTTTTATCCTCGTATTGCCGATAGATTAATTGCGCGACAGTTGTTCCCCAAAGTCCGGCGGCCTCTCGATTCAAAAGATCTCTGCGCCATTCATTATTTAGGCCCGCGCCATGAAAACCGCGGGAGAGAATATTGAGAGCGTCTACGAGCCGTTCGTGTGCATAATGCCGATTGCTGTCCGATTCTTCTATGCTTGCCGTATCGCCTTTCCGCGCAAGGCTGAAACGGAGGATTGTCTCTTGATATCGCATCGCAGCGGCTTCGACGTCTTGCAGCAGGATGGGCAGTTTTTGTCCATGGGTTTCTGCCTCGCGCTTTATATCACGATATGACGCTCGATATGTTTCTTTCTGGTTTTCACTGCGCCGTATTTCAGGATTCCACTCCGGTCCATTCCTGAATTCCTTGCTCAAAAAATAATTCCTTTCCATATTGTTATAAGGAGCTTTGCTTTTATGGCTCAAGAATATACCCAAGGGGCATATATCAACGGCGCTCGCAAAAAGTGAAAATACATTTTCGATTTTTGCTCGCTGGTTGATATAATAACACCGGCTGACTATGCAAGGAAACCCATTTCTTCTTTAACGTCGGAAAGGGTTTTTCCCGCAATGATGGTGGCATTGTCCCGGCCTTTTTGCAGTATATCCAACGCCGCGTTCTGGTCCTGGGCAAGGTGATTATAGCTCTCCTGGAATTTTTTTAATTCCGTAATCACGATTTCCGCGACCGCTTCTTTGAATTTTGCATACGGCGCATCGCTCCATTCTTTTTCCAGTTGGGCGATTGGCGCGCCGGAAAATCCGCTTGCGATAGCGAGAAGATTTGATATGCCGGGTTTTTGTTCGGGGTCGTACCGGATGCCCGTACCCGAATCCGTCACCGCGGATTTTATTTTTTTGCGGATGACGTCAGGAGGATCAAGGAGCGCCACATAATTTGCGGGGCTTGTGGCGGACTTCGACATTTTTTTTGTCGGGTCATCCAGTCCCATGATGCGCGCTGTGTCTTTCTGGATAAGTGCCTCAGGGACAACGAATGTTTCTCCGAAGCGGTTATTGAATCTTTTGGCAATGGAGCGTGTCAGTTCAACGTGCTGAAGCTGATCCTCGCCCACGGGCACGCGGTCGGTTTGATAGAGGAGGATATCCGCGGCCATGAGTGTAGGATAGTTCAGGAGACCGGCGTAGATTTCCTTGTTTTGGGTTGTGGCTTTATCCTTAAATTGTGTCATCCGTTCCAGTTCTCCAAGCGGCGTCATGGTATTCAAAATCCAACCGAGCTCTGTATGGGCCGGCACGTGCGATTGCACGAAAATAATGGATTTTTCCGGATCAATGCCTGCGGCAAGATAAATCAGCGCGATCTCAAGCGTTTTTTTGCGGAGCGCCTCCGGCTCCTGCGGCACGGTGATCGCGTGTTCGTCCACAACGCAGAAAATGCAAGAATACTCGTCCTGCAGCGCGACGAATTGTCTGATTGCGCCGAGGTAGTTCCCGATATGGAGGTCTCCCGACGGCTGCACTCCGCTGAACACGCGTTTTTTAGTGTAACTCTTCACATCCGTCATTGCGAGCGACCCCGAGCTTCGAGGGGGCGCGCGGCAATCCAGAGTTTTCTGGATTGCGGAGCCTGTCCCGAGCGAAGCGAGGGATCTAACTCCTCGCAATGACGCATATGAAGCGGTCTTTAATGGGGCTACGAGTGATTGCTTTTTAGTTTCTTGACTTCTCTGCATGATTAGTGTATAGTTTATTTGTACTCAGCGGCACAATTTTTTAACAAAGGAGAAAGGTATGTCCGTAGTTGCTGAGAAAGTTGATCTTTATGATGTCGTTCGGATTGTGGCATATAAGGATGATAAGTCTCAAACCTTTAAGGTCTATCTGTATGCCGGTCCGACGGACGAAGAATCAGTCATCGGACCCTTGCAGTTTCCTGGCGAGATCGGGCTGTGGGGCTTCGTTCATGGCATCCGACAAATTGCCGCAAAAAAGTGCGCCGTAGAGGGAAAGGGAACGAAAGTAATGATTTTTCGGTTCGCGTAGTGCCGGATTTTGTGGGTTCTTACGCACAAGCAGGGTGAAGATCACATCCTGCTTTTTTTTGTTTCGGTTTTCTGATTATACCTGAACTTTAGCAAATTTCTCGAAAATCAGTGGAACATCTATTAGAAACCGTCTAAAAAGTCATTGCGAGGAGTCCTGCTGCAGGACGACGAAGCAATCCAGAAAACCACTGGATTGCCGCGCCCCCCCTCGACGACTCGTGGTCGCTCGCAATGACGGATGGGAGGTTTTTAGACGGTTTCTTAGATATGTGCTCATTGGAAGTTTAACCTCGTAAGCCGCTTACGAGGTTAAACTTCCTCATGCGCCTTCATCAACGCATCTGAATGAAACTTCAAATCCCTCCGAATCTCCCTTTGATAAAGGGAGAGTTTTAGCGGTTTCCCCCTTTGAAAAAGGGGGAAGAAGGGGGATTTTTCATTTTCAAACTTCAATCACGACCGGCAGGACCATGGGCCGCCTCAGGGTTTTCTGGAACAAGAACTGGCCGATTTTCTCGCGGAGCATGTCTTTGACGTGCACCCAGTTGATCGGGTGCTCGCCCGCAACGGTAATCTCCTCTACAATGGATTTCGTTTTTGTCCGCACCTCCTTGAGAAGTTGCTGGGATTCTTTGAGATAGACGAAGCCGCGCGAGATGATGTCCGGGCTTGTGCGGATTTTTCCGGTTTTGGAATCCACCAGGACGATAACGACAAAGATGCCGTCTTCGGACAGGTGCTGCCGGTCGCGGATCACGACTTCTTTCACGTCGCCGACGCCCAGGCCGTCCACCATGACATAGTCTGTCGGAGCGCGGTCTTCGAGTTTTCTGATTCCCGCGCTTGATATGCAGACCATTTCGCCGTCCTCGGTGACCATGATGTTTGATCGGGACATTCCGGCCTCTTCGGCAAGCTCCTCATGGAGTTTGAGCATGAAATAGTTGCCGTGAATGGGAATTAAATAGCGGGGTCGGATGAGGTTGATCATCATTTTGAGCTCCTCGCGCTTGGCGTGCCCGCCCGCATGAAGGTCCATGGTCGCGTAGTGGTACACTTTGAATGCTTTTTTGTAGAGGACGTCCTTGAGTCGCTGGACAGTGGCCTCATTGCCCGGAATGACCGATGAGGAGAAGATGATGGAATCGCCCGAATGGATGGAAATGGTGCGATGTTCGTTATTTGCGATGCGCATGAGCGCGGAGCGGTCTTCGCCCTGAGCGCCGGTGCAGACAATGGTGATACGTTCGTCGGGGTAGCGATGCATGTCCTTGACGTCAATGAGCGTATCTTTCTCGATTTTGAGATAAGCAAGTTCCCGCGCGACTGCGACGTTTTGTTTTAGGCTGTAGCCCTCCAGAATCACCTTGCGGCCGTACTTTTCCGAAAGCCAGATCAGCTGCTGGATACGCGTCAGGAGCGAGGAGAATGTCGCGGCGATAATCCGGCCCCGCGCTTTCTGGAAGACCTCCTCCAGCGATTTTTGGACCTCGGATTCGGAGATCTGGTGGCCGGGCCACTCGGCGTCGGTGCTTTCAGAGACGAGAAGCATGACGCCATCCTGGCCGATTGCGGAAAGACGCGCGATATCGGCCGGTTTTTCATTGACGGGCGAGTGGTCGAATTTGAAATCGCCCGTGTGGACCGCGGTGCCGGCCGGCGTTTTGAGCACGACGCCGACGCTGCCCGGGATATTGTGGTTGACGTGGAAAAATTCCGCGTGGAATGCGCCGAGCGTGAGGCGCGAATCCGGAGTGATCACCTCAATCTTCGGCTGCGGCTTAGCCTTGAAGTCCTCATGGCGTTTAAGAATCATACCGCGCGTGAGGGCTGTCGCATAAAACGGGGGGTTGCCGAGGGCATCGGCAAGATGCGGAATCGCGCCGATGTGATCGTAGTGCCCGTGCGTGATGATGACTCCACGGATATTTCGGATCTTTGGTTTGAGGTACTCAATATTGGGAATGAGGTAATCAATGCCGGGCATGTCCTCATCCGGCCACTGGAGTCCCATATCCACGATGACGATGTCGTCGCCGTATTCGTAGATATACATGCTGCGCGTAACCTCCCCGCACCCGCCGAGGGGGATGAATTTTAACTCACTTGCCGCAGCGGGCGCTTGCGGTCGTGGCGCGGCCGCGCGGGCGGATGCCCGCGGTGCCGTTGTGGTGCCCGATCGTACTGTGTGATGGCGTGGTCCGGCAGAATCGCGCAGTCGTTCTGCGGGACGCATTCCGGCTATACCGGAAGATGGCCGCGCTCCGATGGGATCGCGCGGGCGTTCAATGGGGCGCGGCGCGAGCCGGCGGGCGGGACGTGCGGATTGCTGCGCGGGATGGCGGAACGCCCGGCGCGTTCGTATATTGCCCTGTGAAGGGCCTTTTGGATTATTCATAGTTATCGTCTATTATGTTGTTTTGAACCTTTTTTATAAACCTTAGAATTACGGAAAGACCTAATTTGTCACCCCCGCGAAGGCGGGGGTCCAGGTTCTGCCTTATCAAAAAGAGCAACCTGGATTCCCGCCTGCGCGGGAATGACAGAAGAATAGGGGACTTTTTATTTTAGTTTTGGATTTGACAAATAAGATGCTGGGAGGGAGATTTGAACTCCCACAGGATTACTCCTACACGGCTCTGAACCGTGCGCGTCTACCGATTCCGCCACCCCAGCATTCCATTTATATTATGGCGCAAGCGGTCCAAAAATTCAATTTGTTGGCGCTGGAGCCGCGCTCCGCGATGGAAATACTCTTTTGGATTTGAAATACCACTGATTAGCCGCATTAAAGCGGTCTGCGGGGAGGGCCACATAAGAAATATTGACGCCGCGGAGGTCCGCAGGGAGCGCATAAGTGAAATTTTGCGTGAACAGCATGACGGCGGGCGCGTCCTTTTCAAGACGAGTGTTGATTTTGTCAAAAGTATCCCGGCGCTCGGCCGCATCTCCGATTTTTCGGCCCTTCTCCAGCAGCGCATCGGTCTCTTTGTCGCTGTAACGGGTGATATTCAGCCCGGGGTCTTTTGCCTGCGACGAATGCCAAAACGCGAACGGATCAGGCTCGTAGCCGTAGACCTGTCCGAAAAGGAGCATTTCATAATCGCGCGGGCGGATAATTGTCGTCTCAAGCTCCGAATACGGGAGTGTCCGTACGGTCACCGCTATTCCGAGGGGGGCGAGTGCGGCCCGGATTTGTTCCGCGACCGCAGTCAGAAGGGGCGTCTCGGATGTGGTGAGGGTTAGGGACAGGGGGGTGGGTTTTTCCCTTCGCTTTAATATTTTGTCGCGTATGCCGTCGCCGTCGTCATCGGTCCAGAGGGCATCGGTCAGAATTTCACGGGCCATTTCGGGGTCAGACGCTTCTTTATCGGGCGACGCGGCGCCCCCGGTTTGTAAAGAAGGAATGAAGGAAGGCGCGGGGACTATGGTGTCGTTTGAGGATTGGGTGAGGGCGCGCGTATCAATGGCGAGGCGGATCGCGCGCCGCACCGCAAGTTCTTTGAGCGGGGCTGATTTTTCGGGGTTGAAGAATATGCCGAAAATCCGGGGCATGCGCGCGGTCATGAAGGCCGTATGCGCCGAGGCGTTTTCGCGCTCGTCAGGGCCAACCGGGCCGAACCCGTCAATAACGCCACGCCGCCATGCGGCAATGCGATCGGCATCCGTAGGAAAAAAAACGAATGAAAAACTTTTAATGAACGGGCCCTGAAGGTGATAGCGGGGACTCGGCTCGAGTGTCAAGGACAAAATACGTCCGCTTTTTTCCTGGCTGACGGATTGGTACATGAAGGGTCCGGTGCCGACGGGCTTGAGATTGAATTCATGGAGTAGCGCCTGATCCGGAGGAATTTGGGCCCACAGGTGCTCGGGGAGAATCCCGACAGTGAGATTCTCTATGAACGGCGCGTATGGGGTCTTGAGCGTTAAATCAATCGTCCGCGCGTCGCGCTTGGCCGCGTCAACGCCGGACCAATTCGCTTTAAGAGGGCTTTTGTAGAGGGGATTCTGAATGGCATGGATGGTAAAGAGGATGTCATCGGCATCGAGGATTTGGCCGTCGTGCCAGCGGAGATTGTCTTTGAGCGTGACGGTATAGAGGGTTTTTTCCGCATTGAGAGTAAATCCTTCCGCAAGGTCGGGTTGAATCGCGCCACTGCCGTCGTAGCGGAAAAGCCCTGCAAAGACGAGTCGCGCGATGTCCCTATCTGTATCATTGGCGTCGGCGTAGAGGGGATTGATTGCGCGCGGTTCGCGCAGGAGTCCCTCGCGGTATATTCCTCCGACCGCCGGCGCCTCAACCGTGACGCGCCGGTACACCCGCGTCAAAAACGCGCCGCCGCTTACCACGGCAACAATGCACAAAATGAAAAGAACGGCCTTTTCTCTCTTATCAAAAAGATGGGGGAAGTAGAGAAATCGTTGGAGATGAGACATTCAAAAAAATTCAAAATTTATGAGATTACTTCTGCGACGATGTTGCATTAAAAGATGGTGTGGGCGCCGTAGAGGTTGTCGTTGCGGTGGGAGGTGTGGTTGTTGCGTTCCCGGCCGGAGAAATTTGCGCAAAACGCGATCGGCTGTAGAAGGGGATGCTGAGAAGGGCGTTCAGAAGGAAGAGTGCGGCAAGGGCAATGGTTATGCGGAAGACGATTTTTTCCACACCGCGGCGTGTCCCGTAAACACCGCCTCCGCCGAATACGGGAGAAAGACCGCCTCCGCGTTGCTGGAGAAGGATGAGGGCGATCAGAAGTATCGCGACGACGATATGGAAGATGGGAAAAAGGGTTTGAGTGAACATGCGCTATATTATCGTATTGGCAAAAGCAATAATAAATGAAGTCCAAAATATCGGCCAGAATCCGGAAATGCTGACGGCCGGCAGCAGATAGTCCGCGGCAAGAAGCAATGCAATATTGATGACGATGTTAAACAGGCCGAACGTGATCCACCGAAGAGGCGTCGTAACAAATCGGATCACGGGCCGGACAAAGGTCATGATAAGCGCGAGGACGACCGTCGCGGAAAAGATTGTCCCGATGCCGCCGGTGACGGTCAGATTGGTCGGGAACAGCCGTGTTGCGGCATAAAGCGCGAGGCCGTTGAGCGCTATTTTTACGGCAAACCGGACGATAAATGGCACTATTGGAAAGATAGCATATTCTGGCGCGGGGTGCAACTAAAAAACCCGCGTACAACGGTACGCGGGAAAACCACACGATAGGCAAACGGTGGAAGGCCTTCTACTGCGCTTGCAGCTTTGCTGACAAGCCATCGAGACGATCACGCTGCTTGCGAATCAGTTCTTCAAGGGGCGTACGAAATAGCACCACCCCCCTCAATCCAGTCCATGGATAAACACATTGGGATTTTGGCGAATAGAACGCCACGCCCGCCTGCATACCGACGCTAGTAAACTGTATCCCCGCCACGTGCTCATTGTTCCAATGGAAGCTTGCGTCCACCGTATTGTTGTTCACTTTTGCTGATCCATGGAACCGCACGCTCATTCCTTGGCCAAGAACGGTTTCGATATCCGTTGCCCAGCCGATACATTCTGAGATAAACAGACCAACCCCGGGTACCGCGAAGATTCGTCGGGCGCCATCTGGGTCTACACGAAGCGTTACCATCTCCTTCTCCCTGCCGCTCGCGCTCTCCGGCGTTGCGGCTCAGGAATTGCTTTTATCGCATACACACGCATGCGAAGGAACTATTGACGAGTATAGCGCCATTGGTATAAAAGTCAATAGGACTGCGCAAGCGTAATCAACGGCTCACCGCAGTGAGCCGTTGAAATAAAAGAGCGGCCAGAACGCATGGCGCATCTGGTCGCACACTGCTAACCCGCCCTACTGGCAGGGAGACCCTCGTCATGTACTTTTCATGAGGTCTTCATAACTACGCACACTGTGCGGCACCCATTGGTACGCGGTCACGTTTTGCCCCCGGCGTACGCAATCAAAATACGTAAGATCGGGTACTGCAACTTTTTTTACTGCCCCAATCTCACTTTGGGTGACGTCTGGAGTGATAAAGAAACCGGTTCCAAGCGTCTTGTCGTCAATTCCTTCCAGCCACTCTTCTTCTGTTTGGTTGTGGCCGCGCAGAGCGGATTGTAAAAGATCGTGCACTAGAAGCGTTGATGTTGTGCCGAGCACTTTCGCAAGACCCATGATCCGTGCGCTCATTAATTCGTCCAGATCAATTCGCATGGTGCCCATTTGCTATCTCCTCAATGTCTACAAGAAAATCCGTATTCCACCCTGTCAACATTCTCATCCCATTGAACTATGGAAGCAGAGAAAAGTCAACGCGGCTGATTGTAACGCCTCACAGCGCGTATCAAGACCACCATTATATGCGTCATTGCGAGGAGGCCTGCCGCAGGACGACGAAGCAATCTAAATCCTGGATTGCCGCGCGCCCCCTCGACAGACTCGGGGTCGCTCGCAATGACGGATGGGAGGTTTTTAGACGGTTCCTAAGACATTATGGTGGACTTTCGGGGTCGCGGTTTTTGCAAAAGAATAGCGCGCGCTGTACACTAATAATAGAGCAATGAAACTAAAGTTACTCCTCCGGCGGAAAACCAATTGCCGGCGGGTAACATGAATAATATGATGATTACAAGCGCTGCATTTACGCATAACAGCCGGATTCCTCTCAAATATACATGCGACGGGGCGAATATGAATCCTCCAATCGCAATTTCTGGGATACCGGACGGCGCAAAGGGCGTTGTGTTGATCATGGACGACCCGGATGCTCCGCGGGGAACATGGGTGCATTGGACCGTCTGGAACATATCGCCGTCGGCCGCGGATATTCCGGAGGGCGTCGCACCCCGCGGCGGGATTGAGGGTGTAACGAGTTTCGGGCGCCCGGGGTATGGGGGCCCGTGTCCGCCGTCAGGCACGCATCGGTATTTTTTTAAGGCGTACGCGCTGGATGCGGCGATCGTCCTGGATCAGAATTCATCCGTCTCTATGATTGAACGCGCGATGGAAGGGCACGTTCTTGCGTCCGCCGAGCTCATCGGCCTTTACAGCCGTGCAGGACGATAGAAAGCGCAAATTCAACCGCATCGCGCTTGGGTGGTTCCGTAAAAACGGCCGCGCGCTTCCGTGGCGGAGGACAAGGGATCCCTACCGGATTCTTGTTTCGGAAGTCATGTTGCAGCAGACCGGAGTGGAGCGCGTGTTGCCCAAATACGCCGAATTTCTTGCGCGTTTTCCGGCGCTCGAAGATGTTGCGGCTTCGCCGTTGGGCGATGTTCTTCGCGTCTGGTCCGGCCTTGGTTACAACCGCCGCGCAAAATATCTTTGGGAATGCTGCCGCAAGGTCCGTGATGATTACGGAGGCCGTTTCCTCTACGATAACACGGAATTACTCCGTCTGCCTGGCGTCGGCCGTTCCACTGCCGCGGCGTTACGCGCATTTGTTTTTGGCATGGACGAGCCCATGATCGAGACGAATGTGCGGCGCGTTTTATCGCGCGTCTTTTTCGGCGGCGTAGCAGTACCGGATGAGGATCTTCGCGTTTTTGCCCAGAGGTTAATACCGAAGGGAAGGGGTCGGGACTGGAATTGGGCGGTCATGGATATCGGCGCGCTCTATTGCAAGGCGAAGGCTCATCGGCCGGACTGTCCATTCGGCGTTTTGCACGGCCCAGTGTCGGATTGGATTTATAAAAAGCCGCAGACGCGGTTTGCGGGATCACGGCGATTTTATCGCGGCCGGATTCTGGCGGCGCTTGCGCAAATTTCGCGCGGTGTACAGAGAGAGAAACTTTGCGCAAGCGCAGGCCTGGGTGATGAGCAATGCAAAAAGATTTTGGATGATTTGGTGCGTGAGGGATTGATCCGTTGCCGCGCGGGCTGCATTGTAACCCCTCACAGCCGTCATTGCGAGCGACCCCGAGTCTGTCGAGGGGGAGCGCGGCAATC
>JBBTVI010000020.1:0-13027 GCA_038063315.1 Patescibacteria group bacterium | reverse complement strand
GTGTCATTGCGAGCGACCCCGAGTCTGTCGAGGGGGCGCGCGGCAATCCAGGGTTCTGGATTGCTTCGTCGTCCTGTAGCAGAACTCCTCGCAATGACGGATGTAATGATCGTCTTGATAGAGCTGTGAGGGGTTATTTATTTGAAGTATACAAAAAACTCGCTGATCTGCCAGCGAGTTGATATGCATAACCAATCATTCCTCAAAGACCCGTAGACCCGAATCCTCCTGCGCCGCGCGTTGTCTGGGGTATCTGATTGAATTCTGCGACAGTACGGAATTCGGGGATAACCGCCCATTGAAAAACAATCTGGGCAATACGCATATCCTTTTGCAGCATAAAGGGGCGGTCATTGCGATTATAGACAAGCACGCCCGCCTCTCCTCGGTAATCCGGATCCACGGTTCCCGGCGCATTCGTCACCGTGATTCCCCAGCGCGACGCAAGACCGCTTCGCGGAGCAACCCAATAGAAAAGCGGAAACGGCATGGCTGTGATAAAACCAATTCCCACAAGAACCGATTCCATGGGGTCTAATCGATATGCAAGAACCATATCGCCGCTTTTGTTCGGCTGCGCTATCACATGCGCCGCAACCGCGGGATCATGGGGAAGGTGCAAAAAATCAAAGAGCGTTTTGCGCAGCCGTGGATTTTCCGGATCCATCTCCGACGGAGAAACGATCGCGCGCAGATACACATCATACCCGATGGCTCCCACGGTCTGCCGTTCCGGCATCTTTCCGCCGGGCAGCAGATGAACAATCACCTCCGGCGCTGACACAGCATCCTGTTTTCTCATTCGAACCTCCTTTTACAGGGGAATGTTATAGCAATGTTAAAACAAAACGTCTCTTTTTTCTGTCATTCCCGCGAAGGCGGGAATCCAGGTTTTCGCCCTTACACCAAGACAGAACCTGGACCCCCGCCTGTCCGCCGAGGGCGGATCTGCCTCCGGCATGACGCGGGGTTGGGGTGACAACTGGAGAGAATGACGACGTTGTCGAAACCGTCGTTTTGTTTTTATAAGGCTATACCAGCGTATTCAAGCAATCCGTCCGCGGTGTGTCAAATTTGCCTTTCCGGAACCATTTGCTACGCTAAATTAAGTTTTTTGAAAAAAGCGACCCACCATATTATTATAGAAAGGTATTACCCATGCAATCCGCAAACACCACCGGAAAATTGATTGTCCTGGAAGGCACTGACGGAAGCGGCAAGCGCACGCAAGCCGAACTGCTCGTCGCGCGGCTAAAATCCGCGGGACATGGCACGGAGACGAAGTCCTTTCCTCAATACGGAAAGAAATCAGCCGGAATGATCGAAGAATATCTTAACGGCGTCTACGGAGAAGCCGATACGGTCAATCCCTATGCCGCATCCCTCTTTTTTGCTCTCGACCGTTTTGATGCCGCAATGGATATCCGGCGATGGCTCGCGGATGGGAAGATCGTTGTCCTCGACCGCTATACGGATTCCAACGTCGGGCACCAGGGCGGGAAAATCGCGGATAAAGGTGAGCGCCGCAAATTTGTGGAATGGCTGTATCGCGAAGAATACAAATTGATGGGCATACCAAGGCCGGATCTCGTGCTCATTCTGCATGTTCGGGCGCTCCTCGGCCAGGAACTCGTCGGCCGCAAAGAAAAACGCGAGTATTTATCCGGGGAGCGCAGCCACGATGGACACGAAAAAAACCTTGCGCACCTTGAGGCGGCTGAGCGCGCATATCTCTGGCTTGCCGAAGAACAACCGCACGATCACCGCGTGATAGAATGTATTGAAAATAACGCCCTGCTCGCGCGGGAGGAAATCCATAAAAGAATCTGGGAGGCGATTGAAAAGAAGTTTCCTCAAATGGCCGTAACATCTCGCAACGCATAAACATTGTTCTTGTCATTCCGGTGTCATCCGCCTTCGGCGGACTAGCGAGACTTCTAAACATCAGAAAAACCTGGATCCCCGCCTGCGCGGGGATGACAGACGAAAGGAATAAAAAGTGATGGAAAATCTTGACCAATTCGCGCCGCCGTTTGAGGCGCATGCATACACCGCCGAAGACAAGCGGCTGATCAGCGCATTCTTTACGAATCTGGACAAATCGGCGTATGTTCCTCTTATTTTCGCGCCCGAGCTCATCGGAGCGCTCTCGTCTCGCGCGAGCCGCGCGCCGGAGGACCTCCGCAAAATCTTCCTCAACGAATACATCCTGCCGTTTGTCGAGCCCGAGCGCGATCCAAAAGAGACTGACGTCGAGTGGCAGGAGCGCGTCCGCTACGGCCAGGAGCTGGAAGAATTCATCGCGTTTCTCCAGGGGCATCCGATCACCACTGTTTTTTCAAATCCTCGCGCGCGCGCATTTTACATCAAATGGCTCGCGCAATACGGAGATGATTCCATTGCCCAGATGGCGGGCGCCCATCTTGTTTTTTCCGGGCTCTCGCAAGTCGCCATCAAGCATCTGGAGGATCAGCGTATCGGCCTTGCGCCCATAGAGAAGTCCACGCGCTATGTCAATTATGGCGCGAAAATAAATGGGCAATACATGTACTATACGGATCCCACGCTCCGAGAGCTGGGGTTGGAAGGGGAGTACCGCGCCGCAATGGATGGACTGTTCGACGCTTACCGTCGGCTGATACCCAAACTTACTGAATGGCTCAAAAATAAATTTCCCGAAGAGAAAACGTCCGTTGTGGAAAAAAAGGCATTTGATACGCTGCGCGGACTTTTGCCGGTTGCGACACTTTCACAAGTCGCGTTTTTCGGCAACGGACAGGCCTTTGAATATATGATCAGCCGCTCGGCCCGGCACCCCCTGGGAGAAATCCGATGGGCCGCCGAGGCAGCTTACCGGGAACTCGCCGAGATTATTCCTGCGTTTCTGCGCCGGATCAAAGATCCGGAACGGCTCACAGAGACCGACGCATACCAGACGTACCTTGCCCGGAAAGGAGAACGCACTGCCCGTTTTACAGAGATGCTTGGTATCCAGCCGTTTTCCGCGGACAACGCACGCGTCCAACTTGCTGAATACGATCCCGAGGGAGAAATCAAGGTTATTACGGGTATTCTTTTTACCGCGGATAAAACCCATGCGTCATGGGAGGCGTGCCGCGATCATGCGCAGTCAATGAGTCCTGCAGAAAAACGCGAGGTCATGGACGCATATCTTGCCGGACGAACCGCGCGCTGGCAAAAAGTGGGCCGCGCTTTTGAAAATGCCTTTGTCCGTTTTGACATCATGATGAATATCGGCGCCTGGCGCGATCTCCACCGTCATCGCATGCATACGCAGATGCGCCAGCTCCTCACGTGCGCGCATGGATACGACGTACCGCCGGAAATCAGCGACGCGGGGCTTGAGCAGGAATATCGCGCGGCCATCGCTCCGGCGGAAGCCATTTATGCGCGAATTGCGGAAACAGACGCCCAACTTGCCCAATATGCGGTTACGCTTGCGCACCGCGTGCGCTTCATGCAGTGGCAGAACCTCCGCGAATGTTTCTGGGAAATGGAGCTCCGCACCATTCCCGAGGGACATCCGGATTACCGCCATATTGAGATTGAAAAGTTCCGCCTGCTTGAACGCATCTATCCTCTTATTGCCGAGCGCATGATGGTCAATACCGGCGAGTATGACTTCGCACGCCGCGGACAGGAGGAAAAAATACAGGAAAAACTGCGGAAAATGGAAAGCGCACAGACACAAACTTGACAGTGCGGGGTCTTGATGTAAAATTTGTCGTAGTTCGCGCAACGAAACCTTTGCGGGAGGGTTCTCCAATGATACATACACTGCAATTTGACTTGGACGAAACTCAATTCAAAGACCTGAATGAAATATGTCAAGAACTGAAATTTCCCGATCGAATGACTCTTTTTATTCAAGCCGTAAGGTTTCTATGGCGTGTAGATCGCCAAATCAAAAACGGCAAAATTCTCTTACTTAAGAAAGATGGGCTTGCCGAACAAGTTGTATTTCCCTTTTGGGATAACATTGATCAATCTTCCAAGTAATGCAAGTGTTGACTTGGCATTAACCCGTCTATCTTGACGGGTTTTTTCTTGCGGCCGACAACCCACCCTGTATCATTGTGCGTCGCGACGTTTTACCACTCAAAGTATGTGACATGAAAAAACCCCACTTGATGTGTGGGGTTGGGCTTTGCGATGATGGCCTTCAACGCTTTAAGACGCGCGCTTGACGCGCTCGATGAGCGCCGCCTGAATAAAATCCACCACGTGGTCCGTCATTTTCTTCCCGGGCAATTCGTCCGTTTGAATCGCATAGAGCTGCGGATACAGCGGCGAGAGCGCATCATACGCTTTCCGATATATCTCTTCCAACAGTCGGAGCATGCGCGGATTCGTGGTTTCCGTAGATTCGCGCCCGATCTCGAAACGCCGTTCCCGCTTGAGCGCGACGACGGGATCGCAAAAAACGAACACCGCCACGTCAATACGCCGCACGAAGTACTCAAGGAGCACAAATTGCTGCACGGCTTTTTCGTGTTCCGCAGTCATCTCCCCGCTGGAACTGTGGTACGCCATCCAGCAGTAGGAATCGAAAATCCCCCTGTCCAACAACACTAAATCATACCGCCCGTCGCGATTCACATGCATCAACGTATTAAGGATATAAAGCATGGTCGCGAGATTGTAATCTGGCCCGCCGCGCGGAATGTGCCGGATTGCCTGCGCTCCTTCCTGCGGACAAAACACCCGCAATCCTTCTTTGCGAAAGAACTTATCTACTTCCGTGACGACCGTTGTTTTTCCGGTGGACGGCGGCCCGTCAAACTCAACAACAAATGGCCCGCGCGCCGCATCAGACCGATGCCACGCATCAGGATTGAGAAACCGTCGAATCGTTTGCGCTTTCAGACGCCGCTCTTCTTCCATTGCAATATTCCTTTTGTAAAAGGATTTCAAAGATCAATGGCGCCTGTCTTCTTTCTAACAAATTCCTATGGCTCGCGCAACCGCGACTGGGGGAAACTCGTTTGTTTCAAGCACGATTCCGGGCGCTTGACTTTGATTCCAACAATGGTGTATATTACTTGAGTGCGATACAACGAAATGGACGAAGGTCGAGTGAAAATCCCATTCGCCCGATCCGTCGAACCCCTAGCCCTACACGTTTTTGTTCTTTGAAAGGAGTAGCAATGGCCCACATCCATGAGTTGATTGATTTTACTGTTGCGGCGTATATCGTCTACGAGCAAAAGGTTTTGCTCGTCCATCACAAAACCCTACAGCAATGGTTGCCGGTTGGCGGACACATTGAACTCGATGAAGATCCGGAAGAGGCGCTTCTTCGGGAAATTGCAGAAGAAAGCGGCATCATGGGTGAAGATATCGCATTCTTGCACCCGAAACCGTCCGTACCGGGCACATGGGATTTTCGATCGTCTCATAGCTCAGCAACGGAACAGCTCTTCCAGTCTCTCCATACACCGCAGTTTTTGAACATCCACCACATTAAAGGAGCACATCATCACGTGAGCCTGGATTATGTGATCATTGCGAAGCACGATCGGGTCTCTCTGAATCCGTGCGAACACAACGATATTCGGTGGTTCAGCATTGAAGAACTGCAAAGCCCCAATTATCGGATTCCTCACAATGTACGATTTTACGGGACCGAAGCGTTGTCGCTGATCCATGAAAGGACACGCAGCGAGACGATGCATGACGAAAACGCGTAATAATCGTAGGATAGAAATCTCTATCCGCGAGCGATGAGGCAACGCGCACGAAAGGAAAAACGATGGCTCTATGCTTTGTATGCAAAGAACAGGAGACGGGCAGAGGAAAACAGTTCACCGTCATCGTTGATGGCATGAGGTTTAGCGATAGGGCGTATACCGAGTGTACTGATTGCGCTGGGGAACGACTCACCCAGCTCATTCACGGTCGTTGGGCCAAACCACTCGAGAAGCTCGTACAATGCGACGAGGATCTCCTGGTAGATTGGCATTACTTCAGTGAAAAGAGCGCCGGGGAACAGCAAGGGCTCATCGCCATACTTCGGGCCTTACAAGTTCTCACCTCGCAGATAGAGAACGGGTGGGAAGTGGTGGCGATGGGCCCCATTGGTTTGAATCCGCGAACGACCGGCGGAACGTATCTCTATTTTTCTCGAGATATCGATGTGGTGGCATTCGCCAAGATGTGCTACGCCGACACCGTGTACAGCTGGCATGTCTGTCGACATACAAACGTCATGCCCAAAAGCGAAGTCCTTGTGTGAAATATCAGGAAACGCCCGAGAGCGCCAATTCTCTTTAGCGGTCCGAACCCGTCCTTGACGGGTTTTTCTTTTTGCTACTACGGGCAGATCTTGACGCCAACGCTTTTTGGGATTACAGTAAATGTACCTTTTGTACATCTATACGTCATATGCAAATTATTTCATCAAGCAGGTTGCGGCAACATATTTCCGAGGTCTTGAATGCGGTCAAATACCAAAACCGTATTATTGGCATCGGTCGGCGTGATACGGTCGAAGCGTTAATCATGAAATTTCCCGCACAATCCAATAAAAGGTTGAACGACATTACCAACACAAACGCAAATTCGGAGAGTTTCCGGTTCCTAGAAGAGGAGCCGGATCTGTACTCGGCGAAAGACCTCCGCAAACGTTATGACGCCTAAAAAGGGAACTGTCGTGCTGGTGCCGTTCCCGTTCACGGATTTATCCGGAGCGAAAGTCCGTCCCGCTCTCGTGCTTTCAGATCGCATCAGAGGCGACGACGTTATTGTGGCTTTCATTTCGTCGAAATCTTCTACGATGCGGCCAAACGATGTCATGATTTCAACCTCCCATTCCGCATTTGCAAAGACCGGCCTAAAAACGGAATCGGTCATAAAGGTTGCCAAAATCGCGACACTCGAAAAGAGCATCCTCTTGGGTGAGTTGGGGGCCATCGACCGCGCATTACAGAAGGCGGTCGAGCAAAAATTGAAACGCGTCTTTGGAATACCGTCGTGAAAATCCTCGCCATTGAAACGAGCTGTGATGAGACATCAATCGCGATCGCGGAGTTTTCCGGACCGAAATCACGCGCGCGCGCGCGGGTTTTTTCGCATATTGTTTCGTCCCAAGTAAAACTCCACGCAAAATACGGAGGAGTGGTGCCGAATCTGGCTAGAAGGGAGCATGAGAAGAATCTCGTGCCGATTTTGCTGGAGGCGCTGGCGGACTTGCCGAGGACGAAAAAAGCGAAGTACGAGGTACGAAGTACGAGGTACGAAAAAATCTTACCTCAAACCTCTAATCTCTTATCTCGCCCATACGATTTCGTAGACCTTGACTCTTTACTCGAGCGAGAAGCCGAATTGCTCGACGCATTCAAGCAACACATTTCACAACTCAAGGCGCCGGACATTGATGCAATCGCAGTGACCAACGGACCCGGGCTTGCACCCGCGCTTTGGGTCGGGGTGAATTTCGCAAAGGCGCTTGCCCTTCTTTGGGACAAACCGCTTATTCCGGTCAATCACATGGCCGGACACCTCTACTCGGCTTTGCTCGACGCAAAGCCGAGAAATCCCAATGTCGAAGTCCTAATACCTAAACTGGATCCCCCCCTTCGCGGGAATGACAAAAAGGAGAAGAAGAGTGATAGAAGCAAAAAGAAGGTTTTGCTTTCAGATGACGACGCCAACCACAAACTACAAACTACAAACTACTCACTGCAAACTATCCGCTTTCCCGCGATAGCCCTTCTCGTCAGCGGAGGACATACCGAACTTGTACTGATGCGGGGTCACGGAAAATATAAAATCCTCGGCGAGACGCTCGATGATGCGGCCGGAGAAGCGTTTGATAAGGTCGCGCGGATACTGGGATTGGGATATCCGGGGGGGCCAGAGATCGCAAAGCAAGCGCAAAGCGAAAAATGCAAAGCGAAAAGCAACAACGCAAAACTGACGACCCTGCGGCTGCCGCGGCCGATGATGCATTCAAAGGATTATAATTTTTCTTTTTCCGGGCTGAAAACCGCTGTTCTGTATCTTGTGCGAGATCTCACAACGCAAGGCGTCTCTCTCCGCGCCATGCGCCCAGCCATTGCGAACGAATTTCAAAACGCGGCCGATGATGTGCTCGTCAAAAAAACAATCCGCGCCGCAAAAGAACATAATGCCAAAACAGTCCTCCTCGGCGGCGGCGTCGCGGCAAGCATTGCGCTACAGCAAGAATTGCGGCAGCGCATCGCGCAAGAACTTCCAGCCTTCGGTTTCCGGTCTCCAGCCTCCGGTTTGGCCGGCGACAACGCTCTGATGATCGCCGCCGCCGCGTATTTCACCGGAAAGAAAAAAGCCCCGACATCCGTCAGGGCTGAGCCGCATCTGCGACTTGAATCATAGGGCGTGCGGCGCAACAAGCGACGAGTCGCTGCACGCAAAAATCTCAAA
Organism: Patescibacteria group bacterium; assembly: GCA_038063315.1. GTDB lineage: Bacteria > Patescibacteriota > Minisyncoccia > Sungbacterales > HO2-52-23 > JBBTVI01. The sequence goes on along the minus strand of JBBTVI010000020.1, from coordinate 4,603 downwards.
ACGGCTGGTGCTCGCGCTGACTGGCCAAAATGATGTTGCAGTAAATCCTCTCCAGTTGGTCATAAGTTGGCCCGAGTCCATCCTGTCCCGCCCGGATTGTTTCCGGGCCGTCGCCGAAATCGAGCTCGAAAGTGGCGAGGCGGCAACACAACATCTTTTCCAGTTCCGAAAACCCGATAATTGTCTCAACCGTACGATCCCGGATTTCGTCCCGAAAAAAAAGGACAATGGGCTGTGAGCGGTCGCCATACCGACTATTAACTAGACCAATCATCTTCGTCCCCCTCCTCGCGCGCTTTATCGCGCCATGCTATACTCAAAAATGTACTTTTTATATTATAACAATTGAAAGCAAAAATGTCAAAAGAACTGCCGATAAGCGCTCACAGCCCCATCAAAACCGCCCGTACAAGCGTCATTGCGAGGAGTCAGACGACGAAGCAATCCAGAAGAAACACTGGATTGCCGCGTGCCCCCTCTCAGCTCGGGGTCGCTCGCAATGACGGCTGTGAGCGCTTACAATTGCCGTCGCAATACAATCCCGCCGAAATCGAAGCGGATATTTACCGGAAATGGGACGAGTCCGGTTTTTTCAATCCGGATAAATTACCCGCGCGTCATAAAAAGCCGTTTACTATTATCATGCCGCCACCCAATGCAAACGGCGCATTGCATATCGGGCACGCGGTCTTTGTCACGCTCCAGGACATCATGATCCGTTTCCAAAGGATGCGCGGCCGCCGGACTCTCTGGCTTCCGGGCGCGGATCATGCGGGTTTTGAAACCCAAGTGGTCTTTGATAAAAAACTCGAAAAAGAGGGCAGGGACCGATCGGGTATCCCGCGCGATGAGCTTTATCGCGAGATGCTTGAATTTTCGCTTGAGAACAAAAAAATCATGGAAGACCAGCTCCGCAAATTAGGGGCATCCTGCGACTGGTCGCGCAAGAAATTCACCCTTGACCCGGATATCATCAAAAAGACACAAGAGACGTTTGTCGCTCTTTATGACGACGGCCTCGTCTACCGGGGCGAACGCATCGTCAACTGGTGCGTCAAACACCAGACCGCGCTCGCGGATCTGGAAACAAAGCGCATTGAGGAAAAAGCCCCGCTCTACTATTTCCAATATGGCCCCTTCGTCATCGCGACCGCGCGGCCGGAAACCAAGTTCGGCGACAAATACGTTGTCATGCATCCCAGAGACAGGCGATATAAAGAATATAAACACGGGCAGCACATCGAACTTGAATGGATCAACGGCCCTATTGTCGCGACTGTCATCAAAGACGAAGCAATTGATATGAACTTCGGCACCGGCGTCATGACCATCACGCCGTGGCACGACCCCGTGGATTTTGACATTGCCGAACGCCATACACTCGATAAAGAGCAAATCATTGACCGGAGAGGAAAACTCCTCCCTGTTGCCGGGGAATTTGCGGGCGCTTCAATCAAAGACGCGCGTCCGTTGATCGTGGAGAAACTCAAAGCGAAAGGCCTCCTGATCAAAACCGAAGAAGAGTACTCGCACCATATCTCCGTCTGCTACAAATGCAGCCGCCCCATTGAGCCGCAGATACTCCCGCAGTGGTTTTTGAAAATGGCCCCGCTCGCAAAAAAAGCCATTGAGGCGGTGGAGAAAGGAAAAATCGTTTTTGTTCCCGGCCGCTTCAAAAAAATATACTTTCACTGGCTTCGCAATATCCGCGACTGGAACTTGTCGCGGCAAATTCTCTGGGGCATCAGAATCCCCGCATATTTTTGTCTTGATTGTGAGGGCTTTCCGGATGGCGGCGACTACGATCAAACAAGGCAAAGAATGGAAAATACTATGATGTGGCGTGAACACGATCCGCAATGGTTTACTGCTCTCGATCCCCGTTCATGTCCGCAGTGCGGATCTCATAAAATCGTTCGTGACGCGGATACGCTTGATACATGGTTCTCCTCCGGCCAATGGCCGTTTTTGGCGCTCGGCTATCCGGACGCAAAGGACTATAAAACATTCTACCCGACCGATGTGATGGAAACCGGATGGGACATTCTTTTCTTCTGGGTCGCGCGGATGATCATGCTCGGGCTTTACCGGACCGGAAGGGTCCCCTTCAAAACCGTCTACCTCAACGGGCTTGTCCGCGATAAGGACCGCCAGAAAATGTCCAAATCCAAAGGCAATGTCATTGATCCACTGGGCGTTGCGGCTCTCTACGGGACCGACGCGGTACGCATGGCCCTCACCGTGGGGAATCTCCCGGGAAACGACATTATTATTTCGGAAGACAAGATTCGCGGCTACCGCAATTTTGCGACAAAACTGTGGAACATCCAGCGCTTCATCCTTCTCAATGACGACGCGAAAACCGTGCGCGGCGCTCCGAAATTCAACGCCAAAGACCGAAAAGCGCAAAAAGAGCTAAAAACGCTTGTCAAAATCGTGACCAAGGATCTTGAGGCGTTTCGCTTCCATCACGCGGCGGAAAAACTCTATCACTATGCGTGGCATACGTTTGCTGATAAAATTATAGAAGACGCAAAACCCCGGATCGCGTCTGCGGACCCGGACGAGCGCAGGGCCGCGCTTAAGCTTCTTATCGAAATCCAGACAACTCTTCTCAAACTACTGCATCCGTTCATGCCGTTCATCACCGAGACCTTATGGGAAAAACTCCCTGCCTCGCGATCCAAAGCAACCAAAGGTTTGCTGATGGTTGAGCAATGGCCGGAATAGGCGTTAGGGGTTATCATAACATCCGACATTCATTTTCTTCTGTCATTCCCGCGCAGGCGGGAATCCAGGTTCCTTTTCCCTCAATAAGTCACAACCCGGACCCCCGCCTTCGCGGGGGTGACAATTTGTTTGTTTTTATGATGCCTAGATCCTAACGCCTATCATGACTGCCGCCCTTGTCGCCGCAAATATCAGTTTTTTGATATTCGCTTTTGCCCCGCCGCTTTTGTGGCTCGTTTTCTATTTGCGCGAGGATTGTCATCCCGAACCCAAACGCCTTCTCATTCTCGCCTTTTTCGGAGGAATGGCTGCGGCCCTCGGGGCCGTCGCGGCCGAAATCATCATCTTCCAGTTCATCACGCCGCAGTTTGAACCCGGAGCCGACGACAACTTTCTCGCCTTTTGGCTCAACGCGAATTTTCTCACGTTCGCCGTCATCGGCGTTGTCGAGGAATACCTCAAATACCTGTCGGTCAAATTCGCCATCCTGCGGCGCCCGGATTTCAACGAACCCATTGACGCGATGATTTACATGATGACCGCAGCCCTTGGATTCGCCGCGCTTGAGAATATCCTCTTTGTCCTCCCCGTGTTTCATAAGGGCATTATGGCGGGCATCGAAATCACCACGAGCCGGTTTTTCGGCGCAAACCTCCTCCACGCGCTCTCCTCGGGCATCGTAGGCTTCTTCCTTGCCCGCGCGTTTTTCTCGCCCCGGCGCCATCACGCCGTCGCGCTCGGAATTGTGATCGCCGCCGTCTTGCATGCGCTTTTCAATTACCTTATTATTATAAGAGAGGTTCTTGCGCAGGGAATTTTCTACATTGCCCTTCTTTTGTCTCTCATGCTCGTTGTCGTGCTGATTGAGTTTCACAACCTGCGCCGGGCATCCGCCGTAACGGACGGCACTGCTCCGACCGGAAACGGATAGCCATATTAAAACAAAACGTCTCTTTTTTCTGTCATTCCGCGTCATGCCGGAGGCAGATCCGCCTCCGGCGGACACGCGGGAATCCAGGTTTCTCTTTTTTAATAAGGCATAACCTGGACCCCCGCCTTCGCAGGGGTGACAATCGGAAAGAATCTTTATTCTGCCAAAACCGTCATTTTGTTTTTTATAAAAAATTTTTACAGCAGCTCAAAATCAAAAATATCAACACGCGTCCGGTTGTTTCCGCATAGCCCGCGATTCACTCTCCGATCGCGCGAAATGCGGAACAAATGGCCGCGCGTCACACCATGAATACTTTTTTTGAACAAGTCGCCGACGATAACGCGCCGGAGGAAGACGCCTCCTATACCGTTGGGACCGCGGCAAGCCGCGAGCGCCTGACCGCAAAAAAAATCGGCAAGCTGACGCACCCCGTAAAGACGCTGCGCGCCGAGACGCCGGATCAGCCGGGCCAGTCCGAGGAAGAAGGAGAACTCACCGTTGACATCTACGACGCGGGGGATTCCATCGTGATTCAATCCACGATTGCGGGCGTCAAACCAGAAGACGTCGATATCTCCATCACCGACGACACCATCACCATCCGCGGCAAAAGAGAGGCTGCTGAGGAAATCCAGGAGGACAACTATTACTACAAGGAACTCTTTTGGGGGAGCTTTGCGCGCTCCATCATTCTTCCGGAAGAAATAGAAGCCGACAGCGCCGAGGCCTCGATCAAACACGGGCTCCTCACCGTGCGCATCCCCAAAAAGCGGCGCGGAGCCACGCAGAAGGTACGGGTGAAAATGAATTGAGAAACTCCCTAAAACGCCGCTTTTATCTCATGCGTCATTGCGAGGAGTCAGATCCCTCGCTTCCCTCGGGATAGGCTCCGCAATCCAGGGGGAGTCGTCATTGCGAGGAGTCCTGCTGCAGGACGAC
>JBBTVI010000019.1:0-29581 GCA_038063315.1 Patescibacteria group bacterium | reverse complement strand
GGATCTCCTGCGCGAGCGTGATGGACGCAATCGCCTCCTGCCAGATGCGCTCCTGCATCGTATAAAAAACCCGCTCGGGCGCTTTGGTCCAGAAGTGGATCGCGCCGTTGCCCACCCGCCAGACCGTCACAGCCGTGACAAGCGCCGCAGAACTTACGGCACGCGAATCGCTCCCGATGATTACTTTATAGAAACGTTGCGGATCGCGCTCGACGAAACAGATGATGTCCGCAATAATTTCGTCAAACGAGACGTCCCCGCGGCTGCCGTGAAAAATAACGTCTTTCATGCTTACGTTCATAACAATACCCCCTGTGCATCCTGCGGAATAACATACGACTCGCCGGTCAGTTCCGCTTTGGTGATGCGCTTGATATAGAAATTCCGCGGAGCGCGGCGGAGATGGCAGTACGCCTCAATATAATCCTTCTTGATGCCATAAATATCCACCAGCCGCTCCTTGCGGAACCCCATCTGATCCTCGTTCTGCGCCGATACATACTCAATCGCAAGGCGCCTGCGGCCCGCGAACGCCTCCGCAATGGTCTGCATCACGGACTTCGGCGCGCCCTCGCTCCACGGAACGGGAATAGAATGCGTCCGGCCGTCTATAAACGATTGAAAAAGAACAAACCCCTTTGCCTTGCCGTGCTCATACAGATCGCGCGTGAGGCGGACATCGTCCAGACAATACTTTTTAATCTGATCAATCTTTCCCTCCTTGTACCACGCGAGCGCCTCCAGGCCGTGTCCGGATTTTTCCACGCCGAGCGTTGCTTTGGCGAGAGCGTTGAGCCCCACGCGGTGGCCGAGAAAACGCACCGCGTCCTCAAAGAGATCGCGGACCGCGATGCGCTCGGGAAATCCGCCGGAAAAATACGGCTCAAGCACCGGAATGTCGAAATGCTTGATATTGAAACCAATGACTTCATCCGTCTCCTTCAGGCGCTCCTCGAGAGTTCCCATCTCGTGTTCTTCCAGCGCAAAAAACGCGTCGTCGCGGTACGAATAGACGCCCGCGACAGATACGCCGAGATCGCGCTTGAATGCCTCACCCCCCACCTCCGCGAATGACTTTTTTGTCTCGACATCAATGACTAACGTATCGGACATGCAACCATGATACACCGTGCAGGGTAAGAAATCAATTCTATTTTTTTCTTGTCATTCCCGCGCAGGCGGGAATCTAGATTTGTTTCCTCAATATAAATCAGAACCTGGACCCCCGCCTTTCCGCCGAAGGCCGATCTGCCTCCGGCATGACGCGGGGGTGACAAATAGAGAGCGTCACTGCGCGTTTTTCACATAAGTATCGAAAAAATACAAAGCCCGGCGCGCCGCAACACCCCATTCCGGAATAAATTCATGCCTCTCTCCGCCATAGCGATAGAATTCAACGCTATTGCCCTGTTTTTTTAGCGTATCGTACATTTTTTGCGAAAACGCGATTGGCACGTCCCCATCCTTTGTTCCGTGATGCAGCTGCACCGGCGCCGTCACATCGTGAAAATACGAAAGGGGCGAAATCAAATCATAGACCCGGGTCGTCGCCGGACTGGCGCCATATGTCTTTTTAAGCCACTCCACTTCCACCGCAGGCAACTCGAAAAAATTGTCGTAGGCGTCCGCGCTGATCGGCGCGAATAAAACAAACGCTTTGATGTCCGGATGAAGCACCATCACGCGCGCCGCAATGCCGCCGCCCATGGAGTGACCCCACATGCCAATCCGCGACTCATCCGCATAGGATGGATTCGCTTCTTTCAACGCATCCACGGCCGCAATCACGTCTTCGGTGTACCCCGCGTAAAAATCGTGGTGCCGCGCCGGATTCGGACTGGACTGGCCGAGGCCCCGGTAATCCGGATGGATGGTGACATAGCCGTTCCGCCCGAAAAAATCCTTTTCGCGCCGCGAGCCCCGTCCGCTATAATAAATAGAAGAAGAAATAAGTCCGTGATTCAGTATCAAAACCGGAAATCCGCGTTCCGGCGCTGGCGCGGCGGGCACTGTCATGACACCGCTGATGCGGAGCGTCCCGACATTATAAAAAATCGCATATTTTTTGTACGCTCCCGCATCCTCTATAACCTCGCCCACGCGGAAATTTTTCCCCTTGACCGGATTTTGCCGCATCGTCTCAATAAAATACGCGCGACCGGGCAATGTTGCCAGCCCGCCGGACGCGGGCGGCACGATCGGGTCCCGGATCCCATACGCGATTTCCACGGCGTCACCGACGCGAATATCATAGAGCGCGACGAATCCGCTCCCCGTGACCAAAACCGAATCCGTACCGACGTCAGCGATAAAAAGACGGCGCTTCACAGCGCCGGAGGCGTTCCATACAGGGAGGATCCGCGTCTCGAAATCCGCGACGCGGCCATCGGCAAACCACAAGACATCAGCCGGAGAGCTTGTTGCGGCAAGAGACAATGCGCGGCGCGCTTTCTCGGGATAAATAAAAAGAAGGCCGTCGTCCGACCCTCCGCCATAAGAGACCGCCGCCGAGGGCGCAAACGAAAACGTCGCATCCGCCAACACCCGCCCGCCTCCGACGCGCACGTCCGTCGTCACCGGCCGGGTAACCAAAAGAGCCGCGCCGTTATCCGACAGCGCGGCCGCGCCGTCTCCGAAGAGCGCCAGGACCGTTGTTCCGGCCGCAGCAATGACTCCGGCGGCCCCGTATGCGATAATGCGTAAAAGCAATGCCATTCATGGTAGAATATAACCCGTAAACACCCGATATGCAATATATACTGACGCGTCTTATCCCGCGCTTTGTCATTCCCGCCATCCTCTTCCTTACCGGAGCGGCCGTTCTTATTATTGAAGTGACGGCGCTCCGCATTCTCTCGCCGTATTTCGGCGCCACGCTCTATACTGTCTCAAGTGTGCTCGGCGTTATTCTCGCGGCTCTTGCCGCCGGATACTGGGCGGGCGGAAAAATCGCAGCGCGCGCCGACGCCTCGCTCCATTTCTTCATACTGATCGCCGCAGGAGGACTCAGCATTTTTCTCCTCCAGATTCTTTCTGTAGCCATACTCCCGTTATTTGGCGCGTTCTTCTCTCTAACCATGGGGCCGCTACTGGCCGCGCTTTTCCTCTTCACTCTCCCGAGTGCGCTTTTCGGCGCGGTCTCGCCGCTTGCCGTCCGGCTGCAGCACGAGAGATTCCCCTATCTTGGTGTCGGCGGCGCTGCCGGCGAAATATTTTTTATCTCCACGGCCGGCAGCATTGCGGGGAGTATTGCCACTGGTTTTTTTCTCATCCCCCATATCGGAATTGACCGCATCCTGACAACGGCAGCAATTGCTATGACCACTCTCGGCGTGACGGGTATGTTGCGACGCGGCGCCATCAAAAACGCGCGGCGCATCGGGGCCGCGGCCATCCTCGCCATACTGCTCTCCGGCGTTTTACTCGCGACCAGCAAGGAGGAACTGCGCCGCGCTGGCATCATCTATATCCAAGACGGCGTGTATGAAAAAATCACCGTCGCCGAGGAACGCGTTGACAGCCGCATGGCGCGCGTCCTTTATCAGGATCACAGCAAGTCCGGTGCGGTCTTCCATGATTCCAGTGAGCCAGTCTTAGAATATCCGAAATATTTCGCCCTCACTTCTCTCTTTGTCCCGCGGCCGCAGCGCGCGCTTTTTCTCGGAGGAGGAACTTATGCTATGCCCGCTCGTTTTCTTGCCCAAAACCCCGGGGCTGTCGTGGACGTCGTGGAAATAGAGCCGTCGCTTTTCGACCTCGGAAAAAAATACTTCGGCGTTCGGCCTACTACAACCATCCAAAATCATATCCGAGACGCTCGCCGATTCCTTGCCGCCACGACAACGCGCTACGATGTGATCGCGGGCGACGTCTTCCATTCATTGTATTCAATTCCCGCTCATCTTCTGACGCGGGAATTTTTTGCGCTCGCGCGGGAACGCCTCGCGCCCGACGGCATTTTTATCGCCAATATCATCGCCCGGATCACGCGCGCGAATCCGTCACTCGCCCTCTCCACACTCCGCACCTTCCAATCCGTTTTCCCGACTAGTTATTTTTTTGCGGTCCGCTCAAGCGGGAGCGCCGCGATACAGAATATTATCCTCGTCGGGACAAACGGGGCGCAAATTAATTTTCTCAACGACCCCCGCGTCAAAAATCATGTGGATCCGATAATCCGCGGCCTTGCAAATAAAATGATTGATCTAAATCGCTTTGAGCTATCCGGCTATCCCATCCTCACTGACAATTACGCGCCCGTCGAATACATGACCGCCGCGCTTTTGGACGGCGGAGACAATAATGAGCGCATGAACATCAACGGCAACGAGGTCATGGCTTTTATCAGCCAGCAACTCCGCTACGGCCCGCGCCATCTCGGCGCCGAGGGGCATGAAAAAACCTGGCGCGCCCTTGCCGCGGAACTCGCGGCGCTCTCCTCCGATGTCGCAACCGACCAATGGGAAGAGGTCTCGCCCGTGGATGGAGAAAAATACGCTCTCGCCAATGTTATCGCGCGATTCTTTCCGGACAAAAAACAGCGCGTCCTTCTCGGCGCGCACTACGACACGCGCCGGTTCGCGGATCGCGACTCTGGCAATCCCTCGGCGCCCGTTGCCGGAGCAAACGACGGCGCATCCGGCGTTGCGGTTTTGCTGGAGGTCGCGCGCGCACTCGCGTATGCGTCAACCTCGCTACCAGTCGGAGTTGACGTCGTCTTTTTCGACGGCGAGGAGGGCTTCCCCGGCGTCTCTAATCTTAACTGGAAACCAATCGGCTCAACGCATTTTGCCGCCGACATCAAAAAATTCTATCCGGCCACCCTGCCGCAATCGGCTGTTATCGTGGATATGGTGTGCAAAAAAAATCTCCGGCTGCGCCCGGAGAGCGATTCGGTTGCGCGTGCCAAAGACGTCGTCCGACAACTATGGCGAATCGGCCGCGACCGCTTCCCCGCGGTCTTCCCGACCGACATCCACTACACCATTTTAGACGACCATACGCCGCTCAACGAGCGCGGCATCCCGGCGGCACTCCTCATTGATTTTGATTATCCCGCATGGCACACCACGCGCGATACCATTGACCAGTGCAGCAGCAAAAGTTTAGGGGCGGTCGGACAGACGCTCCTTGAGTATCTGTCTGCGCAATAAAAAAAGGCGCGCTGCGCCTTTTTGGCTTTACTGATAGACATGCGCTCATTGGAGGTTTCACCTCGTAAGCCGCTTACGAGGTGAAACCTCCTCAGCTCCATCCGTTTTCTTCCTCTTATCGCCCGCCGTATCGGGCAATTTCCGCGTACGAACGCCGCTGAATCGCGCCGATAGCGCGCGGATCTTCTCCCGCGCCTCTTCCGGCGCGACTCCGCTGTTGCGAATACGCGCTTTCTCGCGGCGAATAAAGGTACGCACTGAAGAAGATAACCGTTTATATTGTCTCTGTGTTTTGGTCGCCATGTACGTCTGCCGATTTTAGCATCTCGCGACGGGCCGCAATCGCGGCGTCTAATCGCGGGATAATATCATCCGTCGCAAATCCGAACGTCTCGTAATCCCCGATAAATCCCGCAGAATGCAATCCCTCCTCGGACACAACAGGCGAATCGTTTGCCTCATGGAAATCCGAACCGCCAGTCCGGAGAACGCCGTATTTTTGCGCAATGCCGCCCAAAAATTCGGCGTCATCCTCGGTGTGCGACGGATTGAAAACCTCAACGCCGTCAAGCCCCCACCCGCGGAGATCCTTAAAAAACTCCTCAAGCGCCGCGTACTGTCCGTTCCGGAAATCGGGGAGAACCGGATGAGACCACACCGCGATGCCGCCGGCGCCGTGCAGAAGCGCGATCGCCGAGGCCGCGGAAATCCGCGCCCGATGCACATAATTCCCGCTGTCATTCCCTAAATATTTAACGATAAAATCATGCACCGTGGCGACGCCCTCAAGCGCCACGGCATTCTCCGTGCGGCCCATTGCGGCGCGCGCGATATGCGGACGCGCAATCGTGTCTCCGGTCGCGTAATTGAGCACATCCTCCCATGTAATCACAAGTCCGGCGCGCGATAAATTATCCACCATCTGCTTTGCGCCGTCAATTCGTCTGCGCCGCGCTTCCTCCAATGCCGTGAGAAGATCCGCGTTCATCTCATCAACGCCGTAACCCAAAAGATGAATGTCGTGATCCTCCGCGGAAATTTCAATCCCCGAAATCACGCGCCCTCCCCCCCCCGTTCCGGCCGCAGCCGCTTCTGCCACGCCCGCAACCGTATCATGATCCGTGATCGCGATCGTCAAAACGCCCCGCTCTTTGGCCATCGCCATAATATCGGCCGGGCTATGCCTGCCGTCCGATGCGGTAGATTGAATTTGCAAATCAAAAATGTTTGACATTCTCTATTCTTTAGTAAACTCTCACTTCCCTGTCCAAAAGAATAATTACGTGCGTCATTGCGAGGAGTCCTGCTGCGGGACGACGAAGCAATCCATAACGCAGAAGCCCTGGATTGCTTCGCCTTCGGCTCGCAATGACGAGAGAAGGATTGCCGCGCTCCCGGAGTTTACCCCGCACCGATCTTGCCCTGGTGTGCGGGTCGCTCGCAATGACAGATACATAAAGACTTGTTCCCCTTATATCGAAAACACCAGTTTTGTCTCGTACAAATCCGTCTCCGGGTTTTTTTTAATATCCACCGCTCCCTCTTCCACGGCCTGAATCTCCCGGTCAAAACTTTCGACCGCAACGCCCGCGAGATGCCCTTCCAAAAAACTATCCCCGAATCGCTGCAAGGACAACGACGTAAAAACCGCGTTCAGCATCGTCGCGCGCGTCAACACTTCGGAGAGAAACGAGACAAGAAGCGAATTGATGTCCACGGCTTCGACCGAAATCCGCTCCCGCCGCTTTTTCCCCCGATCCATAATAAACCCGATCGGGTTCGGGATCCGTATGCCAGACGGTGCGATGGCCTCCGGCTTAATAATTGACGCAACCACGCGCAAAGCGTTATCGAATAACGCCTCAATGGTTTTCCCGCGCGCGATACAGTCAATTTCGGAATCCGTATCGCGTATTATTTCAAATGGTTCCGGGGCTTTGGCCATACCCGTATCATAAAGAACTCCCACGATTAAAACAAGAGAAAAGGCGCCCCCAAACGGAAGCGCCCGTACCTTAATCAAACCCCAGGATATTACCCCAAAGATGCGGGCTATCAATGGCTTCAAAATCCGCCTTGATCTTCGCGACAAAACGCGCAATCGGCCCGGCATCCATCAGGCGGTGATCAAAAGCATAAACCAAAGTCATCAGGAAACGCCGCCCGCGCTGCTGAATCGCGCCGCTTGCAAAAATCACTCCGGTCGGCCGCAGAGCGCCTGAACGATCTTTTGTCGCGGGAATAATCGGCCGCGGATTCTGGCCGCCCAACGCGCCCACATTATTGAATGTAATCGTAAGACCATCGAGATCATCCGGCCGCAAGAGGTTAGCCCGCGCGCGCCCAATCTTATCTTCAGTTGCGAGGACAAGCGCCTCAAAAGGCATTTTCTCCGCTCCGCGTATGACTGGCACGATCAATCCCTCGGGGGCATTAATTGCAATCCCGATATTAACCGCATTGCAGTACACAATCTGCTGCGCGTTATCATCCCAATACGCATTGAGAATTTTGAATTCGTCCGCAAGCACATGGCGCGCGATATAGAAAAGGAAAAAATGATCGTAACGGAGCGACACGCCAATCAATTTCTCCCACACTGTTTTTGTCGTCTCACGAAAAACGACAAGTGTTGTGACATCAATCGTCACTTCGTCTCCCGCGTGCGGAATCGTGCGCCAGCTAAACGACAATCGCTCGGCAATTGCCTTGCGCCGCATAGACGCCTTAACCGCCGTATACTCAGTCGTAACAATGTCGGGGGTCGCCGTAGCCGCATGTGCCGTTTCTCCAGAAAACGAGGGGCTCGCGCTTTCTCTATGCGTGCCCTCAGCGAAATCCTCAATATCCGAAAGAGTAATCAACCCGTCGGGTCCGCTCCCGGAGATTTGCGCTAAATCAAGGCCGTGCTCACGCGCAAGCAACCGCGCCGCCGGTACGGCGCGGATATTTTTTCCGTCCACACCATGACGTTGTGCTGGCTCATCTCTCGTAACAGTCGTGGTCGCGGCATAATCGTCCTCGTCTGGAGAGCGCGGTTTGGCTGATGGAGATGACGCGCTTCGACGCACGACATCCTCCCTTCTTCTCTCTTCGAGCAATCGCTCCACGTGTTCCCGGGTAATGCGTCGCTCTTGTCTGAAACGCGCCGTCACTTCTGCTTCAGTAATGCCTTGGCGCTCTGCAAACAATCGCGCAAGCGGTGTGATTGAAACAACGCGCTCCTCTCCTTGGCTTTGTAACACATCCTCTCCGTCTCGTGCCTCCGCAATATGATTTGCTTCTTCCACCATTGGCATACTTTGCGGAGGAATCTCTTCAGGCGCCGTTTCCAACGGTTCCCCCGCATCAACCGAAACCGCTTCATCAGCGGTTTCAATATAACCCATGGGCCATCCTCTCCACCTATCGCCCACGGCGACACATAACTCCGCAAGAACTCCGGCCACAGGGGCGCAAACCTCCAGGACAACCTTATCCGTCTCCAACACAAGAATTGCCTCATCCTCTTCGACAACATCGCCAACATTTTTGACAATTTCTATTATTTCTCCCTCTTGTGTCTTTTCATAACGCTCCGCTCCCTCAATGGATTCTCCAAATGGAACTTTCATCTGTTGCCTCCTGTCATATCATATATATGCGGTAACCCTTCACAGCCGTCATTGCGAGGAGTCAGACGATCCCTCGCGGAGTTTATCCTGAGCGCAGTCGAAGGGCTCGGGACAGGCTCCGCAATCCAGGGGGAGTCGTCATTGCGAGAAGTCCTGCTGCAGGACGACGAAGCAATCCAGCATTCTGCCTTTATGGATTGCTTCGTCGCTGCTACTCCTCGCAATGACAATCGAAATGGATTGCCGCGCGCCCCTCGACCCGCTTCGCCATAGCACAAGCGAGGCGAGCAGATTCGGGGCGCTCGCAATGACGGATTGGAGTCTTTTCCAACGTCTTCTAATACCGCATACACTCCCGCACCGCGTCCGCGAGTTTGCGGGAGCGCACGAACCGGCGCGTGTATTTATGTCCTTGTTCGTCTTCAGCAGGCTCTTCGCAAAGCTCGTACGGCAGCCGATCCCAGACCAGCGCCGGATGCGACGGCCCCGGCGTCTCCGGCGCGAGAATCCGCACACATTCCGTCCGCAGCGACGGCATCGCGCCCCGCGCCATCAACGTCGCAATAATATGCTCGCCAACACCTCCGACCTTACGCGCCTCATGCATAAGCACAAGGCGCCCGGTTTTATGGACCGACCGGACAATCGTCTCAACATCCAAAGGCGCGGGAGTCCGCAAATCAATCACCTCAACACTCACCCCTTCATCGGCGAGGAAACGCGCCTCGTTCAGCGCCGCGGCAACCGAACAAGCGCCATACGTCACAATCGTCGCATCCGTACCAGCGCGCTTGACGTCGGCAAGTCCCAACGGAATCGCATACGGCTCAGACGGAATCACCGAGGAAAATTCGCTGTTGCCATACGCGTGGATCTGAAGAAAAAACGCGATGGGGCCCGAATACTCGTGCGCCGCGCGCATCAAACCCACAAGATCATAGGCGTTCGCCGGCGCGGCAATCGCAATGCCGCCCATTGAAAGAAGCGGCGCATCTGGCCAGTCCTCGTGATAATGCCCCGAGCCGCCGCCGTGCACAACCCCGCAGTGGAATAACGCAACAAGCGGAAACGCGATTCGCTTCTGATACCAGCCGGGCGCAAGCACTGCCGCAAAAATCGGCGCGCCATCCCACCAAAAAGGAGCGAACTGAAATTCGCAAAACGGCTTGCTGCCGTAGAGAGCCCGACCCGCGGCATTCCCGATAATCGCCTCTTCGCTGATCGGTGCATTGAAGACGCGTCGCGGACCGAATTTTTCCGCGAGGCGCCGCGTCTGCACGAGCACGCCACCCGTTGCCGCGTCCTGACCAAAATACGTCACCCGCTCGTCGCATTCCATCAGCTCATTCAGAACCCAAAGCAGCGCCTCGTTATAAAGCATGGTCTTGCCGCTAGACGACCCACTCTGAACAACCGCGGGCATTGATTTCTTGTGCGGGGGAAACAAACAAGAATCCTCACGATATCCCTTGAGATCCGGCCCCGGCTCCAGTAAGGCGCCGTCGGCCAACCCCTGTACAAACCGCATTTCCTCTTCATCAATCGCGAGAAGTATGGCCTCGGTTACGTGAGATCCGCTTGTCAAATAATCGCGAAACCGCTTCACCGGATCGCTCTGCCATGCGCGCTCGAAATCCTCCGGGGACACTCCGCGTATTGCGCCCTGCCGCACATCGCCCTTCGCCACCCAATCCTTGTCGCGCTGAATCTGATCTTCATTATGCGCCGTTTTGCGGGGAGAGTCCGCAACAATTAGAGTCGCTTGAAGACGCTGAGCGCGCTCGATTGCCCATCTCGTCGTCTCAATGACGTCCATGAGGTTATCACCGTCTATCCGGATGCCGCGCATTGATCCGAAACCGAACGCCCGATCCTCCAAAGCGGCGTTTCCGAATTCATCGGCGTTATCCGTATAAATGGACCAGTTATTAACCGTCACCACCATAATCACCGGAGCGCCGCGCAAAGTCCCGAGCGCGCGTCCGGCCGCATCCAAAAACCTTTCATTCTCCGCGATCGCCTCCGACGAGCGGCGGACATTGCTCGCGGCAATCCAGTTCATGGCCTCATACACGCCGCCCTGCTGCATGGCGCCCTCGCCCAGCATCACGATTCCCACCGGACGCTCACATTCAGACACCCGCGGCCACTCAAGCCGCCGCGCCTCCTCCGCAAAGCCCACGATCGGATTTGTCATGCGGCCCGTATCCGAACAGAGATACGGAATAATCCGGCACGGCAAACACCCCCAGTGTATATTCGCATCTCTTCCGCGGCCGAAACTTGTCGCGCGCATGAAGTGATTGCGCAAAATCTCAAAAACATGCGAATGATCCTCGATCACAGAATCGGTCACAACGCCCAAACCGAACATATCGCGGTAGTGGCCGCCGCGCGCAGAACTCAAAAGAATCCCGCGCTCGCGGAGAGCCAAAGACACACCCACTGCAACGCCTTCCTGCCCGAGTCCCGACAAAAGCGGACTCGGCCGGATCTGGTCGCGACGCATAATCAGCACCGTGTTCAGCGCGCGCGTCCGCGCAAGCACACGATAATACTCCATCAATTTCTCGTTTTTTCCTTCGCCCATCACACGCTCCTTTTTCTGCAGTTTGCAGCGATCTCAATCCTCATTCCCCATTCCCTTTTCCCAATCCCCTAATTAAAAACCGCGCCATCCGCGCGGATATTCCCTGTCAAAATACTGCTTTATGCGTACCAAAAAATACGCGCGATGTCAACCGAAAATTATGTAACCCTTCACAGCCTCACCAACGCCGCGCTATTACATGCGTCATTGCGAGGAGTCCTGCTGCAGGACGACGAAGCAATCCAGCAGAAATACTGGATTGCCGCGCTCCCCCTCAATGAACTCGGTGTCGCTCGCAATGACGGCTGTGAGGGGTTACGATTTTTTATGGCCTTCTAAAAATTCCCTCGCTATTTCCCGATCATCCCACGGGGTTTTCCCGCCTCCGGGGCCCATGATCCACGGCTCGGCTCCCTTGCCCGTAATCACCACTGTATCCCCGCGCTCGGCGAATTCAAGCGCCGCGCGGATCGCGCGACCACGATCAAGAATTTTATGAATCTCCGGGCGCTCTTTTCTCTTTCCTCGTTTCTCTTTTCTCGTTTCTCGCCGGACGCATCCGGCCGCAATATCCGCAATAATGCTTTGCGGATCTTCATCATATGGATCCTCATTTGTCAGAAAAACCGCGTCGCAGTGATCAGCCGCAATCCGTCCCATCTCCGGCCGCTTCCATTTATCCCGGCCTCCTCCTGCCGCGCCAAGAACGCAAATCAGTTTTTTACCCGCGCCCCCCAGAAGCCCGTACACCGCTCCGAGCGAATCCGGCGTATGCGCGTAGTCCACAACCACGCGAAAGGGCTTGTCTTGAATAAACTCCATCCTCCCGGGGATCTCCTTCACCCGTGCAACGCCGTCCGCAATATGCCGAAGATTAATATGCAGGCTCAACGCCACCGCGGCGGCCGCAAGGATGTTGTAAAAATTAAATTCGCCACGTAGCGCAGACCGGACCTCACGCCCGCCAAGATCAAAACGGATGCGGTCCGCACCGAAGGACGCATCGCGCACCGGCCAGAATTTATCGTCGCGCCGGATTCCCGCGTGTCCGTATTCTGCAATGTGCGCGCGCGTTGCGGCGCGAAATCTTTGGTGTCCCGGATCATCCACATTCAACACCGCCGAGGTCTTGGCAGGCAGGCGCCAAAAAAGATCGAGTTTGGCGCGCAGATATTCCTCGAACCCGCCGTGCGCCTCGATGTGTTCGGGGCGCACATTCGTCATAACCGCGACATTAAAACCGATAAAGCGATGGCGATACTGTTTGATCCCTTCGCTCGTCACCTCGAGCACCACGTGCGTTACGCCCCTCTCCACTGCCTCCCGAAGAAATTTCTGCACAAAAAACCGCCCGGGCATGGTCATTTTCAGATCGTTCGCGATGACCTGATCCCTAATCCGGAACCGGAGCGACGACAGCGACGCTGTATTGTGCCCGGCCTCTTCCAAAATCGCGTGGAGGAGCTCCACAACGGTTGTTTTCCCTTTCGTACCCGTCACGCCAATCACAATGAGCCGCCGCGCCGGAAAACAATAAAACGCGGCCGCGGCAAACGCCATCACAAAATGATAGATGGGCTGGAGACGGCGGAAGATTCCGGCGGGGATATATTTTTTAATGTGATCCAAAATCATTGTTATACGAGAAAATTAAGGAGGGCAAAAGAAACAATCTCTTGCGTCCGTCATTGCGAGGAGTCCTGTTGCAGGACAACGAAGCAATCCAGAAGAAACACTGGATTGCCGCGCGCCCCCTCGACGGACTCGGGATCGCTCGCAATGACGACTATGAAGGACTACTCTTCACTCTCGTTATTGACACTCTCAACTGTTTTAGCCCCCTATATACCGCATATAACGTCGGCCGATACACCACGTCCACTGTCTCCGGATACTCGACTGTTTGTCCGCCGAAACCAGTCTTGAAACGCGTTATTCCTGGCCATTTCGTTTCGTCTATACCCCAGAAATCGTAATAATGATATCCGCGCTGCCGCGCCTCCTGAATAATGCCCCAATGCAGCAGGTACGGCGCCATGACGTTGCGCGCCTCGTTCGATGACGCGCCATGCAGATATGTCGCAACGCGGCGATGCGCTCCTGATGGCCGCTCTCCTTTACCGGAGGACGGCGCGTAAAAATTAACAAGCGCCCCGGCTAAAATCTTTCCTTCGTGTTCGGCCAAAAATAATTCATTCGTAAATTCCACAGACCGTATACTCAGAAGTTTTTCATAATACACGGACGGATGCGTCCGGAATCCGTCCCTCCGCGCTGTTTCCTCCAATAATGCCGAAAAGGAATGAATGTCTGAATTCGTACCTCGTACCTCGTACCTGGTCGCTCGAACTTTCACCCACTTCTTCTCCGCCAACCGGATGTTATACCGCGTCTTCGGGTGCATGCGTGCCAGGAGCTTCTCTGCCGACTGCGCAAGATCAAGCACGGTGGTGATGCGGGGCTGAACAGAAGACGTAGTTTTTAGTTTATAGTTTGTAGTTTGTAGTTTTTGGACAGGATCAATCTTCAAAAAAATTGCTCTATCTGTTTTTCCAAGACGCGCGGCTCCGTCAAAAAATTCCCTTTCCTGCTCCGCATTTTCAAACATCGGCCGCGGACAATACAGAAACCGCAATCCGAAACCCAGCGGATGCTCGATCACCAAAATATCATCAATACGCCACGTCCTTCGACCGACGGATTGCTGGAACTGTTCCCATTCGGGGGATTGAAGGAAAGAAGGACATTGGCTAAATTCCATAACATGAATTGAATTCATCGAGAGCAATACCGCACGTAATCCCTCACGGCCCTATCAACACGCCATTACATGCGTCATTGCGAGGAGTCCTGCTGAAAGCGGTATCATCCTTCGCTGCGCTCGGGACAGGCTTCGCAATCCAAAGGGAGTCGTCATTGCGAGGAGTCAGACGACGAAGCAATCCATATCCATAAACGCAGAAATTCTGGATTGCTTCGCCTTCGGCTCGCAATGACGGTCGAAATGGATTGCCGCGCGCCCCCTCGCAGCTCGGGGTCGCTCGCAATGACGGATGGAGGACTTTTTAGCGGTTTCTTATAATTCTTGCCTCATTTCTTCCCCGTTTTCTTCAGCGCCTCCTTCACCCTATTTTCCGTACCCACAACCGTCCCCGGCACTGCTTCCAACGCGGAGCGCGCCTCGCGCACGGAGTAACCCAGCGCGACAAGAGCATCCAGCGCATCGGCCTCCTCGCGCAATTCATGCGCCCCGGTCTCGGCGCCGGCCCCGGCCAGCTTATCCCGCAATTCCAAAATTATCTTATCCGCAATCTTCCGGCCGATGCCCGAGACGCGCGTCAAATACGACGTATCGCCCGCGGCAATGGCTTTTTTTAGCGTATCCAGCGGCGCAATCGCCAAAACACCCAGCGCGCCCTTGGGTCCGATCCCCGAGATCCCGATCAAGAGCTCAAAAAACTCCAGTTCCGCGAAATGACGGAAGCCGTATAATTCCAGCGCATCCTCCCGCACGTGCTGGTGCGTCCATAATTTGACGGTCCCTCCTTTTTGTGGCAATTTGTTGAGAGTGTCGGCGCCGACGAAAATTTTATAGCCCACGCCGCCGACGTTGACGACAACGAACTTCGCCCCGATGAATTCGATTATGCCGTCTACAAATGCGAGCATGAAAAAATCGTACCATTTCCCGCCCCATAAAAAAAGTTGTCAATTATGTCCTTCCATCTTCATAGTCAATACCAGCCAACCGGAGACCAGCCGCAGGCAATTGAGAAACTCGCGGCCAATGTCCGCGCCGGAGTCCCGTATCAGACGCTTCTCGGCGTTACGGGATCCGGCAAAACATTTTCCGTTGCGAACGTCATCGCGCGCGTCCAAAAACCGACGCTCGTCATCTCCCACAATAAGACCCTCGCCGCGCAGCTTTTTCAGGAATTCAAAGGATTTTTCCCGGACGCCGCAGTGCATTATTTCGTCTCCTACTACGACTACTACCAGCCCGAGGCCTATATTCCCCAAAGCGATACCTATATTGAAAAGGATGCGAAGATCAACGAGACCATTGACGCGCTCCGCCACGCCTCCACCGCCTCCATTCTCACGCGGCGTGATGTCATCATTGTCGCTTCGGTCTCCTGCATCTACGGCATCGGCGATCCCATTGAATATCAAAAAGTCGCGCTGGAGCTCGTGGTGGGCCAGCGCGTCACTCAAAAAGAACTCATCGAGCGCCTCATCAAACTCCAATACAGCCGGAACTCCATTGACCCGCGTCGCGGCAATGTGCGCGTCCGCGACAACACCATTGAGATTTGTCTTCCTTCCGGAGAAGAGATTATTGCGATTGAACTCGGACGCGGCGCGATCGCGGGACTCAGCCGGCGCACAACAACGGATTTTGAAGGCGCGGGCGATGCGCTTCAAACAATAACCATCTTCCCCGCAAAGCATTTTGTCACTCCGCAGGACAAACTCATAATCGCAATTGAGGCCATCAGGCAAGAACTCAAAGATCGCCTCGCCCGACTTAAAACAGACGGCAAGGTTCTGGAAGCCGCGCGTCTTAAACAGCGCACCGAATATGACCTCGCGATGCTTTCCTCCGCAGGCTACGTCAACGGCATTGAAAACTATTCGCGCCATCTCTCTTTCCGCGAGCCCGGCAGCCCCCCATACACCCTCATTGACTACTTCCGCCGCGCCTACGGGACGGATTTCCTCACGATGATTGATGAGTCGCACGCGACGATCCCGCAAATACTCGGGATGTATAACGGAGACAAAAGCCGCAAGCAGACGCTCATTGACTACGGGTTCCGCCTGCCCTCGGCGCTGGACAATCGCCCCCTCACTTTCGACGAATTCCGCAGAAAAATCCCGCAGACAATTTACGTCTCGGCCACACCTGGCGCGTACGAAATTGAAAAGTCCCAAGAAAAATCCCTCCCCCCCTCCCCTTTCCAAAGGGAGGAGCCTTCCTCCCCCTTTGAAAAAGGGGGACTGAGGGGGATTTCCTCCGATAATATCATCCAGCAACTCATCCGCCCCACGGGCGTACTTGACCCTGAAATCGAACTGCGGCCCACATCTGGACAAATTCACGACGTCATCAAAGAAATCCGCACGCGCATTGAACGAAAAGAACGCGCGCTTGTCATGGCCCTCACAAAACGGCTCGCCGAAGACATCGCGGAGTATCTCCGCGATAAAGATATAAACGCCGCGTATCTGCATTCGGAGATCAAGACGCTTGAACGTCCCGAAACCCTTGCGAAACTCCGCCGCGGAGAGCACGACGTTCTTGTAGGCATCAACCTTTTGCGCGAAGGGCTTGACCTGCCCGAGGTCTCTTTCATCGCGATCTTCGATGCCGACAAAGAAGGATTTCTCCGCAACGAAACAACGCTTCTCCAGATCATCGGCCGCGCCGCGCGCCACCCGGACGGAAAAATCATCATGTACGCCGATACCGTAACGGGATCCATGCGCGCCGCAATCGGCGAAACAAACAGGCGCAGAAAAACCCAGGCCGAATACAATAAAACACATGGCATTACGCCGCGCGCCGCCATCAGCGAAATAAAAGCGTCTCTCATCGCGCCCCTCGCCGATGATGACGGCCTCAATGGTTTAGAAGGCGCCCCCAAAGAGATCGCGGCCGCGCTTGAACGCGAAATGAAAAAAGCCGCAAAGGCCTTGGACTTTGAACGCGCCGCCCGCATCCGCGACCGATTGAAAAAATTGGCTTCAACAAAAAGTTGACATGAAACAATAAGGGTGCTTTAATCTTTGATAGCGTCGCCACACATTACCATGCCAAACATTGATAAGGAGAATCGGGATGAGGGACGAACGATATCGGCCTGTTGTTTTCGTAGATATTGAGGGCGGTCCGCTTTCTCGCGCTGTCAAAGGAATATCTTTCGGGGCAAAAATTGCCGACCACCTGTGTGACGGCGAGAAAGAAGCGGATATTGCGGTCACGGATTCGATCGGCGCTGCTCTCCGAATAGTGAAAGAGACGGAGCAAACGATAATTGTGGTTGTATACTTTGATACGGAACAGCGCAAACAGGCATTGGCTTTTGCGGCCCGCGTTCCGAACCGAACGAGGGCGATGACGGGCATCCCGCGCGAAGGCGATGCCGGATTCGTCCCGGAGTTCTTTAACTTAATTAAAACATTGGCCAAGGAGAAATCCAATGAAAATCCTGCTCGTTGACGACAACGCACGGCATCGTCGCGCCGGGATTAAAGATCTTGAAGCGCTTGGACATAAGGTCATTGCAATAAGCGATTACTGGAGTGCCTTGGACTACGCGCGTAATCCCGGCAACGAACGCTTTGACGCGGCCATTTTGGATCTTCTGATGCCCGCAGAACCGACGACGCTCAGCCCCCAAGCAATAACCGAATATCTCGGGCGCGAAATCGCAGTCGGTTTCCCGTTGATTCTCAAGCTCAGCCAATATGGAATACGACGAATCGCCGTCGCAACAGATACCAACCACCATCAACACCCCATGTCGGCTATCGTGGATTGGTTCCAAGACGGCCAGCCGATAACAGCAAACGGCGCGAAAGTCCTCATTATGCATGCGCCGCCACGCAGCGACGGCACAAAGGCCTGGGATGAAATTTTAAACCGGCTGTTTAAGGACTGATTCCCGCCGGGGGGATAAACAAAACAGCACTGACCGCAAGGAGTGCTGTTTTTTCTGTCTCTTTTTCAGGCCACCTCAGTTTGGTAACACGATTCGCAATAAATAAGCTTCGCGCTTTCAGGAGGATAGGACGTCTCGAATTCGTTCGGACACTTCTCGGAGCCATGGAAATGCGCCGCCCTGTTTCGATACCCGCCCTCTCTCGCCGAACGCGGCCATTGGCACATGCACCGACCATGCCATAAGCGAACCGGATTTTGCTGCCGAAGCCGTTCATAATTACGGCAATTAGGGCAAAGCCGCGGCAACGCAATATTTCTTTTTTTATAAAACTCCAGTTCAAATGGGGTAATGCGATATCCCGCAGTGCATCGCTCGTTGCAATTTTCCGCATGCTCGCATCCGATTATCTCCTGAAGAACCGATTCGCTTATATCTTTAATGTGATCGGGCAAATCGGCGACGTGCTTGCTGATACCGACAGATCGGTTCTCCGGATCGCGCCACGGATATCTCTCCGCCCCCGCCTCATCTTTTGTGAGAGAAAAATAATCCTGCGCCTGACTTTCATTATACGGGCTGTGAGAAAGTTCTGCGGGGAAAAACTCGCCGTATGCGTAGATTCTGCCCTTCCCGTCTTTATACGGCATTTCATGCATGTGCCGAATAATCCGAGGGAGTAATTCCGTATATTCTTTCTCCGTATACTGCTTATTTAATATGCAATATTGCCCTTTCTTAAGGCCGATGCAGCCAAAGAGGTCGCGGGAGCCGTTGCGGCACGACGCGCAGTATGCGATATCGCGCACTTCCGGCCATACATCGGTTGAAAACAAAACATTCGCGGATTTGATGCCTCCGGTTGATATCTCGTATCCGCGCTCGAGTGTGCCAATACTCACATCCATGCAATCCTTCGCGCCGTCAACATAAAGCATGTATGAGCAATTTTCCAAATCTGAAGACCGGAAACAATTTCTGCTGCTTTTCGCGTTTGTAAGAATCTGGCCCGTCGAATCTACGCAGTTTTTCATGTCCGCATACGCATGGATGCTGTTTGCCACAAGATCGGCGAATTCTTTTTTGTACTGCCGTATATTTTGGTACGATCCGAGATCAACCTCCCTCATCGCTTTTTCATATTCATCACGGCCGAGCCGCTTGTTACGAAATACATACGCTGCGCGCCGTAAATTCGAACTCATAAAACAATGCTCCGACCCCCGCACATCGTAACAGAAAGAAAGATCCATCGCATCGACGCAATTCTGAATATATGCCCCGTAAGAAACCCCCTGGCATTCCACGCACTGATAGCAAGTCTCGCATCGCACAACGAGCGAACAATCCACTATATTCCGTGATTTAAGAATCCGGTGGCCGTAATAGCAGTCCTCCGCCTCTCCAGCAGAAGCAATAAGGTAGCAATTTCTGCAATCCACAATTTGATTCGCGAAATCGCAATTCACTGAGTTGGTTACCTGCAAGGCAATTTGGGGGACGCGTTTCTGCAATTCAAAAAACTGTGAAAAGAACGGCTTGCTCCAATCGTAGGTCAGCCCGTGTTCCCGGCCATCCCATGCATCACCCCACCAGCATTCGCGGCAATAAACCGGAAACGGCGCATCCGCCGGGTATGTCGCGACGATTCCTTCCTTACAGAGGTCGCACTTACGGCGATGGAGACCCACCTCATTGCGCCACGCCAATCTACGCTGCAGCCGGCATTGGGGGCAAAATGTCGGGGGCGGGACTTTCATTTTTTCATAAAAAACAAAATCCTCCGGCTCAATGCGGAATTGCTGCTTGCAATTTTGACAGATCTTTGTCTCGAAATTTTTGGCCATAAAAAGAGATGCCGGTTGACTTCAACTCCCGAACTTAATCACGCGCCTGGACTTAAATTAACATTTCTCCGCATTATTTACCACCAAGACAGATTCGCCTTTGCCGTCAAGAAGCAAAATTGGCCCAAACCTGGATTCCCGCCGGAGTTTACCCTGAGCGCAGTCGAGGGGCGGGAATGACAAAAGAAGAAGGGGTGTTTTATTTTAATATGGCTGTCGTTGAATGGATGAAGGAATTGGTTGTTTAACGCAGTCGTCAAACTGCCGCTTGCAATTTTGAAGAAAATCGTATTAAATATGTCGTGGTGCTCTTTCATAACCTTACAAGAAAGGAAATAGCCAATGGTACGGTTGTGGCCGCACGAAACCAAACACATTTTGAGCGCACTGCAATTCAACCGTGAATCCCTCGGGATGATGTTTCGCGGAACGCAAACCATCAAAACGCTCTATAACGGCGCTGACGAGCCGTCATTCCTCCGTTATTGCCTGCTGAAAGAGTCGGGCGCGCAATTTCGCGCCTGCCTCCTTTTTTGCGGTGAAAGCACGAGAACGCGTTCGTCGTTCGAAGAAGCATTTGAGCAACTCGGGGGCGTCGCAAAATTCAAACGTTTAGAATTCTCTTCGGCCGCAAAAGGAGAAGGTCATAAAAGTACCGCGATTATAGAGGCCCAATACGGATTTGATTGCCTGATTGTACGAGACGACAAACACAGAGATGCCGCGAGGGTGATGGCGCAAGCGCTCGAGACGCATGAGATTCCGACAATCGTCATCAATGCGGGAGGGGGCGAACACCCCACGCAGATGCTCCTCGATCTCTATACAATCTGGGAGCGTCTTCCCGACGCCTTGAACAACGGCAAACTGACAATTGCTTTTATTGGCGACATCGCGCATAGCCGAACCATTCATTCGCTCTTGATGGCGCTCACCGAGTTCGGAGGAGTCGCGCATCTTGTCGGACCCGAAGCCGCGAAACTGCCGCCCATGGTTACTGAACGCCTGCGCGACTCGGCGCTCACTGTGATCAAAACGGCACGCATCCGGGACATTGTTGCCGACGCTGACGTCTTCTATTTCACCCGGCTCCAGGATAACCTGCGCAAGCGCAAGCCCAGCGACGCGGAGCGTAAAAAATACGCCTCACAATTTTGCGCAAATCCCTATATGCGAAAGCACATGAAGCCGGATTCACTTGCTCTCCATCCCCTCCCGCACGGACCGGAATACCCTTCGGAACTCGACGACAAAGTTGATCCTCGATTCATCCATTTTGAACAGGCAAAAAACGGGCTCTACGTCCGCCAATGGCTTTTGAAAGAGATATTTGCCCCGACTTTCGATCTTCGCGCAAACGCCGCGCCGGAGGAAACCGTTGTGGTTAGCGGTGCTGTTTCGGCATTTCCGGTTCGCATACGGGACATCACCGGAAGTTGCGCCGCGCCGGATTGTGCATCCATACGGCTCCGCGGTTCCGATTGGGTGAGAATGGATCCGCACATTAAATCCCATCTCAGAAAGCCCCTGATCCTTTGTCCCTATTGCAGACCTGATCCCGTCACGGTCCAGCGAGAGTACCCGTAGAATCCTCTGCAAAAGTTTGATGAATAATCCAATTCCGGGCCGCTTTTATTCTTCGAGCGGAGCAAAGCGCAGTCGAGAAGTACAATAATCTAAGAAATTTCTCGACTCGCTCCCGACATCGCTCGCTCGAAAAATATATTTCTATTCATTATTCACCAAACTCTCCGCAACGATTCTTGACGGGAACTGGAAAGCGCTATAATATAATCGCAACCACACAATGCCCATCACAACATCCGCAAAAAAAGCGCTGCGCCAGTCCGAACGGCGCCACACGCAAAACCTGAAGCGAAAAACCGCGTACAAAGACGCGCTCCGTACAGTGCGCCGAGCCGTTGCCGCGGGCCAGACGGACGCGGCCCGTGCCGCCCTCCCCCCTCTCTACCAAGCCCTTGACAAGGCGGCTAAAATCGGCGTGATCAAAAAAAACAAGGCCTCGCGCATCAAATCACGCGCGACGCGCCGGCTCAGCGCGCCCGCAAGGCCCGCCTAATTTCAAAATAATCCGCACAAGCGACTCATCGGCCGTTATCAGGCCGATTTTTATTTTGTAATCCTCGTCCAAAAAATCCGACTGGATACGGCCGATAAGCTCTTTACCCAGACGCCCTGCCGCAACGCCCGCTTTTTTGGCGACAAAAGGATGTACGCCCACATCCTTTGGAATCGGACGACGTACCTCTCCAGACGCTCGCGCGGCAAGGACGGCGCGCGCCTGCCCCGCGAGGTACGCAAAAATCTGATGGGCCTCGCGCCCCGCGCCGAGCAACTCATGCAATAAAACATAAGCGCGGCGCGGATCCGCAAAAAAGGCGTCGCCCAAAGCGAAAATCGCGCTGTCCGGCAATGCTGCTTCCGGCCCTCCGATATCCGTTGCGCCCAGCGCGATTTTGTCGAGCGCGTGCACAATCCTCCACGTATCCGGACCAAATCCCATCAAGGCGAAGCGCTCCCGAGGAGCAAGGACAATCCCGCGGCGTCCGGCTTCTTCGGCGATCCAGCGCGCAAGCGTTGCACCGTCCAGCGCGGAAAATTCCTGCGATTTTGCCGTTATTTTTTCCGCGGCGCGCCAACGCGCTGCAGTTTTTTTATTGACCGCGCCGTCCCACAGCGCAACAACGGTCTCTGGAGCGTTCCGTACGGCCGCGAGCGGCCCCCATAATTCGTCGACGTCCGCGGCGCCGGAGAACACATATTCCAAAACAACCAGTTTCTTGGCCGACGACAGTAACGACGCTGTCTTCAATGCCTCCGCGGCGCGCTCCGGCGGATCGTCTTCCAGATCGAAACGGTGAATGTCGGCGGCCAACCCCGCCTTCGTCTTGTATGTCTCAATAATCTCCCGCAATTTTTGCCGGCTCCGGTAGGTGTCGGAACCGTACAATAAATAAATCATACGGGTAAGGGATATGGGGTTTGTATTATGGGAAGTCAAAATCCTTACCACTGCATTCCCCATAATACATACTTCATATCCCATACTTCATAGTTTCCAGTTCCCCCCAATTCTTCCCGATTTTGACATCAACCACAAGCGGCACCACGAGCTCCATCGCGCCCTCCATAGTCCTTCTAATCTCCGGTATGACCGCGGCCACCACGTCGTCCTGCACCTCAAATACCAGTTCGTCATGCACCTGCAGAAGCAGACGGACATCATCAATCCCGCGCTGACGAATCCAGTTATCCACGCGGATCATCGCGATCTTGATAATGTCTCCGGTGGCGCTCCCCTGAATCGGCGTGTTGATCGCCATCCGCTCCGCCTCGCTGCGCGCGCGCCCATTGGATGAAAAAAGTTCCGGGATCCGGCGGCGCCTGCCGGAGATGGTCTCGACGTATCCCTTCTCATAAGCCGATTGCTTGGTTTTATCGAGAAACGCGCGGACGCCGGAAAAATCATGAAAATATTCCTCGATAAAACGTTCCGCCTCATCGCGCCCCATCCCCGTGGATTGCGCAAGCGCATTCGGACCCATCCCGTAGAGAATCCCGAAATTCAAGGTCTTGGCCGCGCGACGCTGCTCACCAGTCACGGCCTCAAACGGAACATTAAATACTTCCGATGCCGTCAAGCGGTGGATGTCCGTACCCCGGCGGAACGCCGCAATCATCTTCTCGTCCCGGGCGAGATGGGCGGCAACGCGAAGCTCCACCTGCGAGTAATCGCATGAAACAA
Source organism: Patescibacteria group bacterium (assembly GCA_038063315.1). GTDB lineage: Bacteria > Patescibacteriota > Minisyncoccia > Sungbacterales > HO2-52-23 > JBBTVI01. Next base: position 5,946 of record JBBTVI010000019.1, on the reverse strand, counting down.
TACTCCATCCAGGCGGAGCAAAAAATGCGCGGCGCACCTCGCGGCCGACTGCGCCCAAAATCGGGATATTCTGCAGATTGGGATTCACTGACGACAAGCGTCCGGTCGCAGTGCCGGTTTGCACGAATGTCGTATGGAGGCGGCCGTCGGCGGCGATAAGCCGCGGCAGAGCGTCAACATACGTACTTTTTAGTTTTGACCATTCGCGGTATTGCAGCAGTTTTTCAATTATCGGATGAACCCCCGCAAGTTTTTCTAACTCCGATGCCCGGGTCGAGACGGCGCCTCCTTTGGGCGTCCGCCGAACGCCGACACGGGACAGACCCAGCCGCTCAAATAAGATGCGGCCGAGTTGGGCCGGAGAATTGATATTGAACTCCTCCCCCGCAAGCGCATAAATTTCCGCCGTGACCGCTCCAATTTTCCCGCTAAGCTCGCCGGAGAGTTTTTCCAGAAACGCCGCATCAATGGAGATGCCCGCCGCCTCCATGCGCGCAAGCGCCGGCGCCAGCGGTATCTCGATCTCGTGGAGCACGCGGCCGAGATTTTGGTCCGCAATGCCCGCCTCCAGGATATGCCGTACGGAAAAGAAATGCCCGAGCGCATCACGAAAAACCAAATCATCCGAACGACGCAAGGCCGTTCGCACAATCCTCGTGTATGAAAAATCGCGATCTCCCGCCGCCAAGAGATAGGCCGCGAGCATCAAATCAAAGCCGACACGCTCCGGCATTGCTCCGCGGGCAAGAAGCAGCCGCGCGAGGGCCTTTGTGTCGTATGCGACCACGGACGACTCGCGGAGCAGGCGTCCGGCGCACGCCTCGGCGTCGCTATGGCGCGCATTCCGAAAAAGAGCGGGATCGCACTCCGCAATCGCATTATCGTCGACCCGGATCAAAAAAAGGGTTGCGCCATCACCGATAAGGCCAATCTCTTTGCCGCGCCCTGCCTCAAGAAAACCGCACATTCTTTCCGCGGTGTTCAGATTGAGAATTGCGGAATTCGACGCCGGGGCACTCGCCTCCCATAAAGGCGGCGTTCTGCCGGCATTCGCGCTATTTTGCTGCGCGGCGTCGGGCACCGAAACAGCCGACAGGCGCTTCAGTAAACTCGTAAATCCCCACTTTTGAAAAAGATCCCTCACCCCCGCATCGCCTTCTGCGTTCTCCGGCGCCGAAGATAAGACATCAAGGTCAACCGGCGCATCCTTCCTGATTGTTGCGAGCTGCCGGGAGAGAAACGCCTTGTCGCGCCCCTGTTGCAATTTCTCCGCAACGGATTTTGATATCGCGCCCTCACCCCCTTTCAACGCCGCATAAATATCTTCCAGGGTGCCGAATTTTTGAATCAACGCCGAGGCAGTCTTATCGCCGATGCCCTTCACCCCGGGAATATTGTCCGACGGATCCCCACGCAATCCTTTATAGTCCGGCAGCGCCTCCGGCGCGAACCCGAAGCGCTCCCGGACCGCAGCCGGATCATACAAAACAAATTCTGAGATGCCCTTTTTCATCGCCATAACCATCACACTCGGCCCCGCAAGTTGCAGCATGTCCGCATCACCCGTTACAATCACAATTTCCGCATCGCCCCGCGCGGCTAATTTCTGTGTGATCGCTCCAATCACATCGTCCGCCTCGAACCCCGGAGCGCTCAGCAGCGGAATCCCAAAGGCCTTGAGTAAAATATCGAGTTTGGCAAATTGCGACTCAAGATCAGCCGGCGTCTCGGGCCGTTGCGCCTTGTATTCCCGATACGCCTCGTGGCGCACGGTCTTGCCCGCGAGATCACGAGCCGCGACAATATAGTCCGGTTTCAGCTCCCGGCGCATGCGGAGCAGTATGGAGGCAAATCCGTACACCGCGTTGATCGGCTCCCCCTCCGGAGTCGTCAACGGTGGAAGCGCGTGGAACGCGCGGTGAAGGATGGCGTAAGTATCAAGAATAAGAATTTTCATATAAATTTTGACCTTGACGCTTCAATAACCCTCTCATTGCTCTTCCCCCCATGAACAAACCGCATCCACACCGTCTCCGGTGGTAGTAATTTCTTAATCCGGTCCGCCCACTCAATCAAGACAATCGCATCGGGATCTTTCAAAATCGCCGCGAGGCCCAAATGCAAAAGTTCGTCCGGAGAACCGATCCGGTAGCAGTCGATATGGACGAAATGCCGATACCGTGGCCGCGCGCCGGCTTTTCTATTTCGCGGCCGCGGCAAGTCGTAAATATTCATCATGATAAATGTCGGACTCAAAACGCGCTCCTTGACGCCGAGCGCAGCCGCAAACCCCTGCGCAAATGCGGTCTTCCCTGCGCCGAGTTCGCCCTCCAAAGCGACAACGGCGGCGCCCTCCGACTTACGAAGCTTAACTTCGTAAGAGCCCGTAATATCCCTTGCCAATGCCGCGGCATATTGTTGCGTTGCTCGTTTGCTCCGTGAAAGATAGGGCATAAAGGAAGTAATACCGTATTAACTTAATTTTGCCCATTGGTCTGTTCTCGACAAGCTCGAACAATATTCTTCGAGCGAGCGGAGCGAGTCGAGAAGTACAGACGCCATGAGCGCTTGCCACTATGGTAACAAACCCCTTGCCAAAAACAAATTTTAAACCCCCTGCGTGTGACCGCAAGGGGTTTATGCTGTGCCTCCTTTTAAAAAAGCTTCCATAACGCGCCTTCCACGGCGCGATCTTGGGTCAGGTCAGCGGATCCCCAAAAACTTTCTCGCGCACGAGCTGAACAGCGAAACGCGAACCCGTTAAGAATTCGTTCGGAGATCCGAACAGAAACGCTATAATCCACGTCCGGAGACGTAGCATAGGTCTCAATCCGGGTCCGCTCGCGGATGCGCCCGCGTCGATCACGATAGGGTGTAGAGTATATCTCGGTCGAACTATAGGACTCAACCCTCCCGCGACGCAACGTTATTGCAACCAGAAAATCAGCGTTCTTGGCTGCGGGACCTTCGATGACAATCCCTTTCAGCCAATCCTGAATCCGCTGTGCCGCAAGATCCCAGACCTCGGCCGGAGCGGACAGAACAACGGTGCGCCCAGTGATAACACCTTTCTCGCACGCTGGCTCCGGCGGTGGGCCGCTCAGAGTTATTGCACAACCAAACGATCCAGCCGCCAGTACCAACATAACCGCCAACCGTGCTAGTGCCTTCATTTTTCAACCCTCCAGATTAAAAAGGTGTCTTGATAAGTGCTACTCAAATTATATACTATAAATTATAAAATGTCAAGTATTGCAATTTTACAAGAAATGTGCTATTTATAACAACAGTTCGCTCCTAACCGTCTATTAAGGAGGCCTCAAATGAAAAATGGATTTGTCCGCTTGATCGGAGTTCTTGTCTTGGCGCTTTTCTCCGGCTGCGCCACATACACTTATGATCGCCACGGATCATCTTCGTATGATCCGTGCGACCAATATATTGGTAATGCCGCCACCGGAGGGGCTGCGATTGGCGCGCTTGGAGGGTACGGCCTGACAGGACGGGGCACAGGTGCGGCACTCGGCGCTGTCGGCGGCGCCGTTGGAGGAATAATCGCGCGCAGTAACTGCCGCAAAGAACGCCTCATCGCGCATGATCGCGAAAAAGAACGGCGAGAAACGGATCTTTTGCAACGCGCCGAATACGAACGGCTTCGCGCCGAGGAACTCGCGCGGCAAAAACGTGTCGGAAAAACCGTCACAGAGGGATCCTCGTATCGCGCGGATGATGGGACAATCCGCTGGACCGAGGAACACCGCTGGGAAAAAGAGGAAGAAGGGGTGCCTCCCGGATCCGGAACGCCGATTCTGCAGCCGTACAACAATCCGTCATACAGACAGTGAAAACAAGAAAAAAGATTGGAGACAACGCACAAACAGCCGCTTGCGCCCGTTGCGAGCGGCTTTTTTATTGAAATGAGTACAACTCATTGGAGGTTTCACCTCGTAAGCCGCTTACGAGGTGAAACCTCCTCACCCACGCGAACCACTTTGAAAGCTGTGCATAACTCATGGTGTTGACGAGACACATAACTCCCGCTACGAATGAAGCAATGGATTTCAAAGATGCCTGCGCGCTTCTCAAAAAAAGCACTCACATCGTCATCGCCCAGCAGCCCAATGCGGACTTTGACACTGCCGCTACTATTGCCGCTCTCACATTGATCTTGGCCGCGGAAGACAAGCGTATCGGCTTTCTCCACCCCATCACGTACCTCGCCGAGCTGCTCCGTAACGCTGGCGCGCCCGATCTTGGCGCCCAGCCCCCGCCCCTTGAGGAATGCGTCATCCGCATCACGACCGATGACGCCCCGCCCGCCACCGTGCGCTACGAAAAAAAAGAGAACACGGTGGATATTATCGTCGCGCCGTCCCTCCAGCCGATCCGGACGGAAAAAATTCAATTCAGAAAAGGCCGGATATTGTGCGACTGCATCCTTGCAATCGCTGTGGATGATCTTGACGCATATTCCCCTCCGGAAGATGAAAGCGATTTTTTCAGCCGCCACCAGGTCATCACGGTCATTGCCGGCGCGCCACAGCGACGCATTGGCGCGCCTAAGGATTCGACCGCGCAAGACGCGACCGAGGATCCGCTCAATTTGATTGACCCCAGCGCCAGCTCGACGAGTGAAATTGTTTTCTCTCTCCTCCAGGAATATACCAGAAACGACGTGCCTCCCCGGGCCGCCACCCTTCTTTTCGCGGGCATCCTCTCTCGGACGCGCCAATTATCCGCGTCCGGCCTCAACGCGGAAAATTTCGAGACCGCGGGACGCCTCTTGCGCGCGGGCGCCGATCCGGATGCGGCGCGCGCGCTCGCGCGCTCCATAACTCCATGGGGACTTATACAAATTGCCGCGCGCGCAACAGTGCGCTCGCGCGCGGACGCGGCAAAAAATAGCATCTGGTTTTACCTTGCTCCGGATGATTTTGCCAAAACCCAAACATCCGCCGCAGATCTTCCGGCCGTTGCCGCATACCTTGATGAACATCACGCGGGGCGCAGAGCATTCTTCGTTCTCCTCGCCCAGCCCCGACCGGACGATCGCATACGGGCAATAATCCTATGGCGCGGCGACGGGACTGACAACCTGCGCAATCTCGATGGACAGCCGTGCGCAACAGGCGTCCTTCTGACGGAACAATTTGATGACTTCCCCCAGGCCGAAGACCGCATATCCAAATTGCTCGCACCACTCCTTTGACATACAATAAGAGCAGGCGTTAGGCCGCTAGGTGTTATGCCTTAATAAGAAAGAGGTGCGTGGTTGCATACCAAGGCCAACTTCTAGAAGTATGAAGTATGTATTATGGGCGATGCCGCAGTAAAGGTTTTGATTTTCCATAATACATAATACAAACCCCATAATACCAACCCATGCCCCAATTCTTCGAAGAACAATCGCGCCTCAAGATTGCGACGCTGAAGCGCAAAGAGGAAGAAGACAATACGCGCCTTCTGGCCGGGCGCCACGACTTGCCCTATATTGACCTCTCTAAAGTCGCCATTGAAACCGATGCCGTTGCGACGCTGCCCGAGGCCGCGGCGCGTCTCGCGCAAATGATTGTTTTTCAGAAAATCGGCAGCCACCTGAAAGTCGGCGTCCGCCATCCCCGCAAGGAAGAAACGCTGACGGCCCTCAAAAAGCTCCGCCGGACCCACATTTGCGAATTGCACCTCGTTTCCGAGTCCAGTTTCCTCTATGCGCTCTCTTTTTATAAGAAACTCGCGTTCATAAACTTTCTTTCCAACTATAGAGCCAATCCAATAGTTTACAGTGTCTCCTATGATTGCAGATAAAGACAATATTAGAAAAAGTAGAACTACGTCAAGCGAACCTTTAGCTGCTATCGCGCCTGCAACAAAAATTAGAGAGTCTCCTGGCAAAAAAGGAGTTACCACAATTCCAGTCTCAAGAAAAATGATTAGGAAAAGAATTAG
>JBBTVI010000018.1:0-18920 GCA_038063315.1 Patescibacteria group bacterium | reverse complement strand
GACGACGAAGCAATCCATATCCATAAATACAGAAATTCTGGATTGCTTCGCCTTCGGCTCGCAATGACGGTCAAAATGGATTGCCGCGCGCCCCCTCGACCAGCTTCGCGCGCCGTTCGCCATAGCCGCTTCGGCGACGTGCGACCATAGCGTCAGCGAGGCGAGCAGACTCGGGGTCGCTTGCAATGACGGCTGTAGGATTACTGCGTTATATGCCCACAATAATCACTACTCCTTTTCGCCGACAATGACAGAATCATTCTCAGTGAGTCCCGCCGAAATTTCAATGTTGCCGTCAATACCGGAGATTCCCGTCTGAACTGGTTTTTCCACCGGCGCGGCACCTACAAAAATCCGGACAACCGCCTCATGGTCCCGCGTTACGACCGCCCGCTGCGGAACCACAAGGACGTGAGAATGTGTTCTCGTGGCAATACGGATATCCGCGGTCATACCGCTCCGAAGCCGCGCATCATCCTTTGAGAAACTCAGGGTTACTTTGTATATCGTAATTCCGTCCGTTACGGTCTCGGCTGGCTCGACGAATGCGACTGCTGCGCCGAAACTTTCTCCGGGATACGCATCAAGGCGGACCGTCGCACTCTGCCCTGCGGCGATTTTAGCGATGTTGGCTTCCGGAATTTTGGCCTCAATCTCAAGATTCGAGCGCGATATGACAAAGGTAACCATGCTATTTGCGCTGACAATCTCGCCGGGTTTAGCATCCTGCCGTGAGATTATCCCGTCAATCGGCGAGATGAGCGCGATCTGGGCAATCTCCGCCTCATGAAATACGAGAGTCGCCTGCGCCGCTTTGACGCGCGCGCGCGCAGCATCAATCTGTTGCGGGATCGTTCCCGCTTTTTTCGTATCAAGATCGGATCGGGCCGATGCGACGGCATTTTCCGCCGATGTCAGATCGCTTTTTTCCGCGTTGATATTCGCGATATTGGTTGATCGTTGTGCCGTGATCGCCTGCATTTTTCCGGTCATTGCCGTGATTTCATCGCTCATGTTGGCGCGCTCGGTGCTGGCCGTTGTCTTATCCGCACTCGACATCTTATCAATGACCACAACAGCGTCAACCGCCTGCTTGGTACGCTGAAGCGCGGGCAGCACGCGCGCGAGCAACGGATCAAGAACATCGGGAGCCGCGGATGACGAGGTGCTCGCGATCGCGCCATAAAGTCCGCCCTGCAACGCGCTTATGGGGCCGGTATTCCAGTGCCCGGCGCCGGAGACACCGAACAATTCCTGAATGGCCGCGGCCTTTGCGTCCGCGAGCCGGATGTCATTCTCGCTTATGCCGTCCCCGAAATAAGAACTCTGCAGATTGGTGATGCTGATGATCGCGCTTTTAGCGGTCTGCATTGCCGCCTGCGCCGCGGTCACCGCCTCCGAATAAACCTCGGCAAGATCGTTGTCCGCTTTTATCCGGGCGTCCGCAAGAAATTTTTGCGCATCCCGCAATGTACGTTCTGCATTCGCGAGCTTCACCTCACTCGCCGCAATATCCTCCGGTCGCGTTCCCGCTTCAAGCTCGGCAAGATTGGCCTGCTCGGTCTCAAAATTCGCCCGCGCCTGCAGGACGCTTGCCGCGAGGGTGCCGCTTTCCAGCTCTGCGACAATCTCGCCTGCCCGGACCGTCTCGCCGACGCCGCGCCAGACACGCGCGATTTTTCCGGTGCGCTCAAAAGCGAGAGAAATATTCTCGGCGGCCTTCACTTTCCCCGTGGCAAGAACCTCTTCCGTGATATCGCCGTACCGGACTTGGACGAATTCGTACGCGTCGGCGGAATTTTTCTGCCTGTTGTAACGCCAGATGAAGACGGCATTAACAAAGGCCACAATAAGCAAAATCGTGACCACCTTTCTAAAAAACGATAATTTCCTGAAAAATGAAGCCATAATAGACGGATTATAGACAAATTCGGCAAAACGTCAAAAAGGTTTGGCGAATAATTTGAAAAACGTCCTTCCATAGGTTACCATCACACAGTATGAAAAGCTTGCGGGCGTTAAAAAAGGAATTCCTCAATGCCCTGCGCGTCGGCTGGTTTTTGGCTGTGCGCCAAATCCGACGTTCGTCCAAGGGGACCACGGCGCTGATCATTTTTATCATGATGCTCACATTCCTGAATCTCGTTGCGGTCTCCGGCCTGCTTGTGGGTTTGATCGAGGGATCATTCCAGCAGTTCCGCGAGGGTTATTCGGGCGAAGTCATCATCACAGCCGCTCCGGGCAAGGACTATATCGAGAATTCTCCCGCGCTTATCAATTTTCTCTCGTCCCATCCGCGGGTGCGTGCGATCTCGCCGCGCCATACGCTCGGTATGCAGGTCCTCGGTACGCTGACGGATCTTCCCAAAAAAAACGAACGGCCCAACCGCATGGGCGCGCAGATCACCGGCATAGACCCCTACAAAGAAGAAGATGTCACGAGATTTTCGCGCTTTCTCAAATATGGGGAAAATCTCCGGCCGGGCGAGGAGGGCGGAATTCTGATCGGCGCAAACCTCATCAAAAAATATTCATCATTTGCGGATGCGAATATCCCCGGGCTTGACCTCCTCCAGGATGTGGACGTCGGGAGCAAAGTGCGTCTCAGCGCAACGCGCAAAAACGGGGAAGTTGTGGCGAAGGATCTCATCGTGCGAGGAATCGTCAAAAGCAAGGTAGACCAGGTCTCCACGCGCCTGTTCGTCCTCGATTCGGAACTGGAGCGTTTTCTTGCCGTCAATCAGGAGCAGTACCAGGAGATCGCGCTCAAGACCGACCCGGACTATGCGATGGCACTCGTCCAAGAGACGACGAATTTCATGGGTTCGTACTCCGCGCGGATCCAGACATCGGAGCAGGCGATCCCTTCGTTTCTCCGCGATGTAGCAAGTACCTTTAATATTTTAGGCAATGCGCTCTCCTCCATCGCTCTCGTTGTCGCATCCATCACCATCTTTATCGTCATTTTTATCAACGCGGTCACAAAACGCAAATTCATCGGGATTATGAAGGGCATCGGCATCAGCCCGCGGGCGGTGCAGTTCTCCTATGTTTTTCAAACGCTGTTTTACGGACTTATGGGATCTGCCGCCGGCCTGCTCGTCACCTTTGCGGCTCTGAAGCCGTTTTTTGCCGCTCATCCGATTGATTTCCCGTTTTCCGATGGCATCCTGGTCGCCACGCCCGAAGGGGCGGTGATCCGCGCAGGAATTTTGCTCGTCGTCACATTGATCGCCGGATTTATGCCAGCGAAAATGATCGTCAAAAAAAACACCCTAGATTCCATTCTCGGGCGATAACCCAATGATCAAAACGCACAAATTAGTCAAAAGCTACGGCAAAGGCGAGTTGGAACTCATCGTCTTGAAATCGCTTGATCTGGAAATTACCGACGGCGAATTTGTGGCCGTGATCGGGCCGTCCGGCGCGGGCAAGTCAACGCTTTTATACCAGTTGTCGCTCTTGGATGAACCGACATCCGGAGAAGTGTATTTTGACAATACAAAGACCTCCGCAATGACCCAGGCCGAGAAAACCGCGTTACGGCTCAATAAAATGGGCTATGTTTTTCAGGACTATGCGCTCCTGCCGGAGCTCAACGCCGTGGAGAACATCGCGCTTCCCATGCTCATGCAAGGGCTTTCGTTTGGGGCCGCGATGCAAAAAGCCGATGCGGCGCTTGCGCGTATCGGGGTAGGGGACAAAGCGCGCAATCTTCCGAGCCAGCTCTCCGGCGGACAGCAACAGCGCGTCGCCATCGCGCGCGCGATCGCGCACAATCCCCAAATTCTCTTTGCGGACGAGCCCACGGCGAATCTGGACTCCGCAAACTCGCGGCTCGTCCTGCAGGCGTTCCTCGACCTCCATAAAGATGGCCAGACAATCGTGATGGTAACGCACGAAGAGGAATACGCGAATCAGGCAAGCCGCGTCATTTCCCTTAAAGACGGTTTCGTGATCTCGGACAAGAAAAGGGATCCGCCACGTCAATATCACGCTTCCTTGTCCACAAGATTGGGTAGGGGATCGCTGTGAAGATATGCCGTCAAATTGAGGCAAAACCGATCAATCGCGCGATCCATGTATCTCTCGGACCATCCCGAATGATGCGGCGTAATCACCACATTCTCCATGCCCCATAGCGGACTGTCCGAGACAAGCGGCTCTTTTTCCGTCACGTCCAAAAGCGCTCCCGCGATTTCTTTCCTTTCAAGCGCGACGATAAGAGCCGGTTCGTCAATAATTGCCCCGCGGCCGATGTTGATGATGACCGCGCTCTTCTTCATCGCCGCAAATTGCGCCGCGCCAAAGCGATGATGCGTCGCTTTCGTATACGGCAACGCGACCACGACAAAATCCGCGGATGCGAGAGCCGCATCCATTTCGGCATCCGTCAAAATTTGATCAACGAACTCCGGTCTCTCCCGCGAGCGGCGCGTCGTTCCCCAAACCGTCATGCGAAAGCTTTTGCAGAGCCGCGCCGCCTCAAGGCCGATATCGCCGAGCCCCGCGATCAGAACGGTTTTACCGGCGAGCTCCGTCAGATCTTCCCGCTTTTCCCAACGCCCTTGGTCCTGGCTTTTCAACGTCTCACGGAATCTCCGCGTCCATAAAAGCATGAGGCCAAGGATATGCTCTGCAATCGGAGTCGCATGAATCCCTGATGAATTGCTTAAAATAATAGGGGACTCGCGCACCTCGTCCGTCAACACACGGTCCATTCCGGCGGAAAACGAATGGACCCATTTGAGATTCTTTGCTCCATGAATCGCAGGAATCGTCGCCGGATACCCCGCAACAATATCCGCATCCCGGAGATGCGCCTGAATGTCGTCCGCGCCGGACGCTATAACAACATCAAGAGCGGGCGCGACGCGCTTAATCGCCGCAATATGATCCGGCCTCAACGCCCGCACCCCCGCATTGATCCGTTCTATAATAAGAAGTTTCATATGTCCTAAAAAATGTCTTTTACTCTTCTATCATTTGTCATTCCCGCAGGAGTTTATCCTGAACTCAGTCGAAGGGCGGGAATGACAGAAGAAAGAAAGACGTAAAATCAATTTAGAAGTGTAACTTTGAGGAGTATCCTCAAAGTATATGCATAAGAAAAACTATGTCCAATTAGGACAAAAGGAGCGGGGAAAAATTTAAGCTCAATAGGTTGACGCGCTGGCGCTGCGATTAGCACGAATCCTCGCCTTTTGATATAATTTCTTCCGTGAACAATATTTTCAAAATCATTAAACTGGCAAAACCGCAGCATAAGTTCATTGTTGTGGCGTGCCTTTTGATCACAATTCAGGCCGCGCTTCAACAGGCGACGCCCATCACTTTGAAATTCGTGGTGGACGAGCTGTCCGCCCAAATCACCGACGGAACCGGAGAGTACCAACAGCTGGTGTTTCTTTTTGTCCTGATCCTTGCCATAAACATCAGCGGGATCATGCTCAACGCGGTGAACCAGCGGCTCGGAGATCATATCGCGTCGCGCCTGGGCCGGCACCTCACCGAGAATTTCTACCGGAAGATTTTCACCCTGCCGCAGAAATATTTCGATTCGGAAATATCGGGGAAAATCGTCAATCAACTCAACCGCGGCATTATCGCGATCCGCGAATTCGTCGGAAGCGCGACGAATTTCATCATGCCCGCCTTCCTCCAGGCGATCTTCGGTATCGGGGTGCTGTGGTATTACGATACCGGCATTGCGCTCCTCGCGCTTTCGGTCTTTCCGGTCTATATCGCGATCTCAAGCTACTCCACGAAAAAATGGGGCCAGATACAGGAGAAAAAGAATATCCACGAAGATACCGCGCGGGGCCGCATCCAGGAAGTAATCGGCAACATCAAACTCGTCAAGACCTACAATTCACAGGAAGGCGAATGGCGCTATGTCTCCGACAAGTACCAGACGATCAACGAACTCTACGACCGGCAGTCAACCCGGTATCACATCCTGAATTTCATCAGAGAGTTCGGCCTTGAGACCGCCTTCGTCTTCATTCTCTTTATCATTTTCCGCAAAACATTCCTACTGGAACTCACTCTCGGCGAAATGGTGCTCATCATCCAGCTCTTGAGCCAGCTCAGATGGCCGCTCTACGGAATGAGTTTTATCCTGGAACGGGTACACCGCGCGGAGGCCGACTCAAAGGCGTTTTTTGAAATTCTCGAACTTCCAGGAAACGAGGAATTCCAATCCGCCGGACTGCCTCCGTTGCTTGAGAACCCGCATATCGAATTCGCTCATGTTGATTTTGCATACGAAGACGGCTCACCGGTGCTTACTGATATCAATATGAAATGCGACAAGCAAGAAACCGTCGCTCTCGTCGGCCACTCCGGTGCCGGAAAAACAACGCTCGTCAATCTGATTCTAAAACTCTACGAGCCGACGAGCGGCGAGTTGCGCCTGTCGGACACCATCTACGCCGATGCGCCCCACGCATGGATCCGCGCGCATATCGCGCTTGTGTTCCAGGATAACGAACTCTTCTCATCCACCATCCGCGAAAACGTGGCATACGGAGTTCCCGACGCGTCGGACGAACAAATCATCACCGCGCTGAAACAGGCAAACGCGTATGATTTCGTCTCGCGATTCAAAGGCGGGCTGGACGCCAAAATCGGCGAGCGGGGAGTCAAGCTCTCCGGCGGCCAAAAGCAGCGCATCCAGATTGCCCGGGCCATCCTTCACGACAAGCCGATTTTGATTCTGGACGAGGCGACGTCCAGCTTGGATTCAAAATCCGAGCATCTCGTGCAGGACGCGCTGGAGAAACTCTTTCAGAACCGGCTCGTCATCATTATCGCGCACCGGTTTTCCACGATTCAGAACGCCCACCGCATTGTCGTCCTTGATAACGGCAAGATCGCCGATGCGGGCACGCCCCAAGAACTCGCGCATCGCGAAGGAATTTATTCCGAGTTATTGCGCTATCAGGTGGAGGGGAACAAAAAACTGCTGAGCGAGTACGAACTGCGGTAATGTATTGGCGAATCAAGCGAATACATTTGCATCAAAAACCTCCCCCTTCCCCTCCTTTGTAAGGAGGGGACAAAAGGGAGGTGGATTCCCCTCCTTTTCTAAAGGGGGGGTAGAGGAAGATGGATTCCCTTCCTTTGTAGGGAACCGCGTTACCGCCGAGGGGGAAGTTTCGTTGTTATTATTAATTGCTTTCATTAAAAATCCATGTGCCCCATCCATAAGTGTCAAAAAATAATCCTTTCAGGGACTTTATTGTGCGCGGTCTGTTTCTATGCGACTATCCACTCCGAGGATGTGATAAAGGATGCGCGCGAGGAGCATACGGAGAATGAATTACAACCCACGGGAAAATCGGCGATGACATCTCTGATGATTAATGCCCCGGCAAACCCCCGGGTTATTGTCACCGACGCGGACGGAACGATTCTTTTTATCAATATGGGTATGGAGAGAGCAAGCGGTTTTGCATTTGCTGAAATAGTGGGAAAAAAGCCCGGAGATTTGTGGGGCGGCCACATGGGTCAAAATTTCTATAAGCACATGTGGCATATTATCAAAAATGAAAAGGGACAATTTCGCGGGCATGTACAAAATAAAACAAAAGATGGCAAAAAATATTGGCAGGAACTGCAAATTTTTTCAGTGGCGGATAAAAACAGTAAAATTAAATTTTTTATAGGAATTGAACACGACATTCCCGGCCATCAAACACTCCAGACGGTTTAGCCAGCTCTGTCAAAACCGGTGTGTCCATATCCACTTCTGTAATCCCTCACAGCTGTCATTGCGAACGACCCTGAGCTTCGAGGGGGCGCGCGGCAATCCAGGGTTTCTGCATTATGGCTTGCGGAGCCTGTCCTGAGCGAAGCGAAGGATCGCTGCTGCTCCTCGCAATGACGGATGTAAAGGTGGTTGTGACAGGGCGGTGAGGAGTTATCCACTTCTTTGTCTGTTGGGTTGACGAACATCGCGTTATACTACCGCAATTAGCATATGGGCGAATTCATTCCATTTGTTGAGTTGTGCGGCGAGAGCGCCGAGATCGAGACGAGAGAAATTCTCGTTTCCGCATCGTTGCGCCAAGACGCCGTGCCGACCGGCACCTATGCTCTGCTCGAGAGCTACTGCGCTGACACGGACTGCGATTGCAGAAAAGTTATGATCAGCATGATTTCAAAAGAGTCACAAAAGATGCTGGCGACCATTGGTTATGGGTGGGAAAACGAACAATTCTATATCGATTGGATGAGTGGCGATGAAGAAATGGGCAGAAAATTGACAGGAGCATATCTTGAACCCGGAGGGAAACAATCGCACTACGCACGGGCTTGTTTGCAGCTTTTTCAGCAGATTGTTGCCAACGAGCCGTCACTCGTGGACAGCATGAAACGACATTACAAAATTTTCAGACAACGGCTCCGGTAGGTTTTTTTCTTTGCAGCTCTTGGATGATACAATACCGGTTATAGAAACCGTGCATGTACTCACTGTCCGGTCACTCGGTTTGGTAAGAAAATACGACATAAAATAAATCCTCACAAGTACATCAGTAGAGGTCTCTATCCGTGAGGCCTCTTTTTTGTTCAAACCTTTTCAAAAACAAAACTTTTCTTTGGTGTTCTGCTCTGACCGAGCAGGACGGCGGGAATCGAGGGGTAAACAACCCAACCGCATTTCTTATCGCGATCTGTTTCCGGAAATGCGAAAAACCGCGCTGGCAGTGGAGATTTCTCTCGAAAAACGATGAAGCCGATTGAATGTAATTTTATAGACGACATTAAAACTTCTCTTGAACCGCCAAACCCTATCATTTGAAACCGATTGATTTCATAAACCGTGTAGGATTCTTAATGCACGCAATCTTGAGAGCTTCACAGACATCCGGAATCTTATACAAATGCTCTCCCGGCGTTTTATGGATCTCTCTCGTGAAAACTCCCAGGTCATTTTTAGAAGCAAAAGCTATTAAAAAGGGGTCAACGCTCGAATTACCAGTCTCAACATTTATCATCGGATATTTATTGTTAATCTCAATAGCGAGATTCCGAATTGCATCGTCTATCCTTGTTACTAAATTTCTATCTTTTTGTTTCTTACACCATCTTTTTAATTCACCATCATATATGACTTCTCCGACGACAACATCAAGTAATACCCACTTCTTGTCTTTCAACGCTTTTTCAAATTTTTCCCAAAATTCCGGCCTAAATTCAAGCGGATTCCACGTTGCAAACCCGAACAAAACATTTGCATCGACGACATAAATTGGTTTGCTGCCATCGATGTTCATAGTTTTTCCACAGAGAATTTAAGTAAGTGCGACGCTTCAACATATCCAATTTTATTCTGCAAATATGATTTGCCGACAATCTTGTTAAAAAGATTGCCATTCGAATCCCGCATATTATTGTAATAATTGCCCCCATTGCCCCTGTTTTTTTTCCAATTTGATACATTTTCTTCGGTTTCTTTGAGAATCTGGCTTTCCAAATTTTTTTGCCCCCTTTTAATTTTTCCAAGATCCTTCAATCTATAAAAAACAAAAATAATGCTCATTTTATACAATCCAGATAGGCGCTCAATATCATTCTTGTCATAAAAAAATTCTTTTAATTCATCTTTCGGCAACAATAATTCTGCCGCAACTCTGTTGCAGAATCTTTCTTCGTCATTCACATTTTTGTTTGAATCTCGGAAATCAATGCTATTTGAGATACTTTCGCTCTTTCTAAAAAAGTGTGCCAATTCATGTATAAGTGAAAAAATTTGTGCGGAGAATGCATCTGCTCTGTTTAATACAATGAAAGGCGCATAGTCACTGGCGATAAAAAGACCCCTCATTTTTTCAACTTCAATTCTATGATAAGAAATTGTTTTCCCAACGAATATCCCCTTGCTCTCTGCCTTATCTATTAGGTAAGATAGTGTCTTTCTTTTTGCGCTAGATCCGCAAATAGCTTTAATTTCTTTCAAATTCATTCCTAACGATTTCAAGATAAAACTGGCCAGCTCTAATGGCGAATGAATGCTGCCGCCTGACCCCATCAATTGATTCTGTGGATATCTCTCTGATTTTAGAACATCTTCTAACCATTTCTGCCTTTTTAGAACTAAATTTATTAATTTTTTAACATCATCCGTTTCTTTTTCTTTTATGCCAATCCTGAAATCGGGAATTATCTTATTCTTCTGTATATTTTCATTTGAAAAAAATACTAATTCAGATATATTGTATTTTTTTGCCAAAGATTTTGTCTGCGACCACGTCGGGAGACCGTCACCACTTTCCCAAATAAAAACAACGTCTTTCTCACTAGTTGTAAGACTTTTTGAAACCTGCCGAGTGCTAAAGCCCATATTTTCACGGGCAGTTCGTAAATTATGTCTGTTGATGAACCTTACCTTGCTCATAATAAATCAATTTTAAAATCTATTTTGATTGGATACGCTAGAGCACCGAAAGTCTAATAAAATGCGAGTGACGGGAATCGAACCCGTGCCCCCAGCTTGGGAAGCTGGTATTCTGCCACTAAACCACACTCGCGTACAAATCTTACGGGTATTCCTCGACTTGCAACCTCCCCTTTATCCCTTCTTTTGAAATAAGAACCCACCTCCCCAGCCCCTCCTTTGAAAGGAGGGGACAAAGGGGAGGTAAATTTTCCTCACTATTGCAGCAATCTCTCCAACATCTCGCGCGCGATTTTGGGGTTCGCTTTGCCGCGCGACTCCCTCATGATCTGCCCCACGAGAAACTGGACGGACGCGGCGTTGCCCGCGCGGTAGCGCGACACGACATCCGGGTTTTCCTTTATGATGTGGCGCGCCATATCCTCGATGTCAGAGGCGTCGCTCGTCTGCCAAAGGCCGAGCCGGTCAATAATGTCCGACGGATCCTCACCTAACCGGAACATCTCCTCCATTACGCTTTTGGCCGTCAGATTGGAAATTTTGTCCTCCGCAAGATACATCACAAGCTCCCCGAAATTTTCCGGCGTGATCAGGATGTCGGAAGGGGAGGCCGCCGTCTCCCGCAACAAGCGCAGAAAATCACCCGTCATCAATCCCGCGGCAACGAGCTGCGGATTCTTCATGGGTTTCTCCGGCGTGTCGCGATCGTGTCGCTCAAGTTCCGTTATCACCGCCTCGTAATAATCCGCAAGCGCTTTGTCGCTTGTCAAAAGTGCGGCTGCTTCGCGGCTCAAGCCGTATTGCTCCGTAAAGCGCAACCGCTTTGCCGCCGGAAGCTCGGGGATTCCGGCCCGCAATTTCTCCACCCATTCTGTCGTTATCACAAACGGCGGAAGATCCGGCTCTGGGAAATAGCGGTAGTCATGCGCCTCCTCTTTGCTGCGCTGGGAAAATGTCTTCTGCTCGCTCTCCTTCCAACCCCGCGTCTCCTGCGCGATTTTTTCTCCGCGCTCCAACGCGTCTGACTGCCGGCGAAATTCGTACTCCGCGGCATCGGCCGCGAACTTGAACGAATTGATGTTCTTGACTTCCACTTTTGTCCCGAACTCTTCCGCCCCCTTGGGACGCAACGAAATATTGACCTCCACGCGCATCTCTCCTTTTTCCATATCCGCGTTGGACGCGCCGACATAACGCACGATTCTCTGCAACTCCTCGCCGAATGCTTTCACCTCCGCGGGAAAACGAAAATCCGGCTCTGTGACGAGCTCCATCAGCGGCACGCCCGCGCGGTTAAAATCAATGAGTGCTGCGTCGGATTTCGGATCGTGGATAATCCGCCCCGTATCCTCCTCAAGATGGATGCGCGTAATCTGTATGCGCTTTGTGCTTAAACCACCCGCCTCATCCGAATAAAAGATGTCCAAATAACCGCCCTCAACGAACGGATGCTTGTATTGCGATATCTGGTACCCCTTCGGCAGATCCGGATAAAAATAATTCTTGCGGTCAAACTGGGAAAATTCGGGAATCGCGCCGCCGAGCGCCAGCCCGACCTGAATGACTTTTTCGATCGCGTCGCCGTTGGCAACGGGAAGCGTGCCCGGATGGCCCATGCAGACCGGACAGATATTAATGTTCGGATGCCTCTCGTCCGGATCATTGCGGCAGCGGCAGAACATCTTTGTCCGTGTTTTGAGCTCCGCGTGTATTTCGAGTCCCATCACCGCTTCATACGTCATGCCCTCACGGTAGCACAAAAACGAAACAGACGGAAGCCGATGATACGCGCGGCATCGCGCCCGATTCCCCTTTTATAGAAGGAAAGCGTGGGAGCCCTTTTTATTTGCATTTCCTTTCACCCTGTGGCATAATCACGCCATCGCACCTTTATATACTGACATTTAGCATCACACGGCAGACCATGCCGCGGCAAACAACAAGGAGTGAACAATGTCGCATTTCAATGGCAACGGCAACGGCTATTTTCCCCATCACGACGTCACGGAAGACAACGAAAACGCCTTTCCTGAGAATATTGAAGGAAACGAAGGCGAGTATGACGAAGAAGATAATATTGAAACACAAGTAGCGAATGAGAGCACATTAGAACCACTCATCGCTCAATATTTCGGCGATGTCCGACAGTACGCGCTGCTCACACGGGATCAAGAAAGGGACCTTTGGAACCGCATTGAAACAGCAAAAGAACGCCTGCGCCGCATCATTCACAGTCATACGGCGTTTCCTGATCTCTTGCGAGACATTATTCTTGAAGCACAAGAAGTGCAAGGCCTGATTCAAAATTGCAAGGCGCGCAAACCTACTGCGCTTTCCGTCGATTGGCGAAAACGCGTAAACGCCATCATATCGGATTGCCGCAAACACCGTAAAGCCATGTCCCCCCGGCGGAAAAGAATGTGCAAGGCGGCAGTACCAGCATTAAGAAGGAAGTTGCGCCTTGCTTATGCTAAGAAATTCCGGCAATGGCATTCCCGCTGCGAGGAACTTAACCTCACTCCACTTTTTTATGAGAAGGCGCTCGCGCATCTTTCGGCAATAAACAAACGGTGGCTCGTGGATTCTCGCAGCACGCGCGCGGTCGCCGCGCTCAAGCGACGGGATGCGTTTCTTCTTGAGCTGCAACAACGTATGCTGCGGGCAAATGTCCGACTTGTTATCTACGTCGCGGCCCGATACACCTCGTCCGAGATGCACCTTTTGGACCGCATCCAGGAAGGCAATATCGGGCTCATGCGCGCTTTGGACAAATTTGAACCAAAGCGCGGTCTGAAATTCGTGACTTATGCCCATTGGTGGGTGCGCCAAGCCATCAGCCGCGGCATCATAGAGCAGAGTTGGAATATCCGCCTGCCCGGTTATATCAGCCAAAACAAGAGCCGTCTCGCAACAGTCGAGAACCGGCTCTACACGCTTCTCAACCGACCACCGACTCTGACCGAACTCAGTATCGCCTTCTTCTGCGCCAGCGCGCAGAGAGAGAACCACCCAAACCTATGGAAGCACCCGCCTGCCATCAGCGACCTAAACGGTTGCCTGTATAAGAAATTTGGCAGGGAGCCGACAACGGACGAGATCGCCAAGGCATTGAAGGCGGTCGAAAAGGAGACCGAGGAGGCGCAATGCCTCACCACCTATACGGTCAGTATCAATCATCCTGCCCCGGGAATAAGGGAGAACTTCGGGGAAATCATAGAGGACAAAAACGCCCGCGCCCAGGAAGATGCTGTTTTTGATGACCAATGCACGACGATAACCGCGGAGTATCTCGCGCATTTGACGCCGCGCGAAGCAGATATCCTCAGACAGCGACACGGTATTGACTGCGACAAACCGCAGACGCTGCGGGAAATCGGACAAAAATTGGGCCTGAGTCGCGAACGTATCCGCCAACTGGAAGCACAGGCGATCATTAAACTCCGCGAGTACGACGCGCATCGCGCGGGTAGCAAAAAAGGCCTGCTCCGCGAACTCTACGCGGCATCGGCATAATGCGGGAGCGGCGCAAAACAATTGCGCGCCGCTCTTTTTTTTGGTTTAATTTATCCAATGGACTCCACAAAAATCCGACAATCATTTCTCGATTTTTTCCGCGCGCGGGGACACGCGGTCGTGCCCTCATCGTCCCTTATACCCGACGACCCCTCGGTTCTTTTGACCACGGCCGGAATGCAGCAATTCAAAAAATATTATACGGACCCGGCGATGGCGGATCGCGATTTCAACAGCCGCAATACTTGCTCCATTCAAAAATCATTCCGCACGTCGGATATTGACGAGGTGGGGGATGAGCGGCACCTCACGTTTTTTGAAATGATGGGCAATTTCAGCTTCGGCGGGTATTTCAAAGAAGACGCGATCCGCTACGCGCATGAGTATCTGACGCGCGTTTTGGGCCTCACAATCTCTTACGTGACGGTCTTTGAAGGCGCCGACGCAATCGGCGTGCCCAAAGACGAGGAATCCAAAAAAATCTGGCGGAGCATTGATCCCAACATCTCCATCCGAGAAGAAGGAATTGATGATGTCTTTTGGGGGCCCACCGGAACCTCGGGCCCGTGCGGTCCCACCACCGAGATTTATTGCCAAAACGGCGCGGGCCAGGACATCGAGGTCTGGAACATAGTATTCAACCAATACTTTTTCCCCGGATCGCGCGAAGAACTCCTCTCTGGGACTTCCGGGAAAAATTTGCAGCCGCTTGAGACCCCGGGCGTGGATACCGGAATGGGGCTTGAACGCCTCGCCATGTGCGTGCAGAAAACAAAAACCATTTTCGAGACAGATTTGTTTGCGCCATTATTTGGAATGCTCCCTACAGAAATGAAAACCGGTAAAAAGAGGATTTGCCTCGATCATATTCGCGCGATCACGTTTTTAATCTCAGACGGATTGCGTCCGTCAAATAAAGAGAGGGATTATATTTTGCGAAAACTTATACGCCGAGTTATCGCGATTCAATACTTAGAAGTACGAAAAAAGGTGGAAATGCGCGGGGGACCGTTATCCGACGGGGTTAATTTTTTACAACGTCTTCTCGAAAAAACTGTTGCGTTGTATGGTGCCAACTATACAAATCTCGATTTAGCAATTATTAAAGGCATTTTTCGAGAAGAAGACGCCAAATTTACGCGGATTTTGGCGAAGGGAATTACGAAATTACAATGCCTTGAACAGATTGATGCGAAAGCGGCATTTGGTCTTTATCAAAGTGGAGGGTTGCCCTTTGAGGCGATAAAAGATTTGGCGCCGGAAAAAACAAAACATCTCAAGCGCGAAGATTTCGATCTCGAATTGAAAAAACACCAGGAAATCTCCCGCGCCGGACAGGAACGCAAATTCGGCGGCCACGGCCTGCTCCTTGATACGGGCGAGCTCAAGGCCGCGGACGAGCGCGAGCTCAAGATCGTCACGCGACTCCACACCGCAACGCATCTTCTCCAGGCCAGTCTCCGCAAAGTGCTCGGCCCGAACGTGCGCCAGCAGGGATCGGACATCACGAGCGAACGGACGCGTTTTGATTTTACATTCGGCCGCAAAATGACGCCCGACGAAATCCGCGCCGTCGAAGATTATGTGAATGATGCCATCCGACGCGATTGTGTGGTAGAATATGAGGAGATGCCATACGAGGAGGCGGTCAAAACCGATGCGCTAAGGTTTTTCCGGGAAAAATATCCGGCGCAGGTGAAGGTCTATTCCGCGCGCGACCACAAAACCGGAGAAATCCTCACAAAAGAATTCTGCGGAGGCCCGCACGTAACGCATACCGGCGAAATCGGCCGTTTCCGCATCGCCAAAGAAGAATCAAGCGCAGCCGGAATCCGGAGGATTAGGGGCGTCGTAGAATAAATATGGTATACTTCAGGCATGACATTTTTCGGCTCCATCGGTAAAAAACCAACGGAGCGCATCCGTATCGCCATAGACGTCGGAACGCATTCGATCAAAGCGATCGTCTTCACGGTTCCGGCAGCAGGGACGCTTCCGCGCGTTCTGAAAAAACTGGTCTTCAAGCTGACCGCGACTCTCTCGCCCATCCAGAAAGTATCGCGCCTGCATGAATTTCTTTTCAATATCATCCGCGAACTCGGAATCGTTCCCGAAAAAATCACCATTGCGCTGGGGCCCGGCCTCGTGGAATATGACATTACCACATGGACTATCACGAAGCCCTCCGGAAAACGAGGAATCGCCAAAAAAGACGTGACGGCAATTTTCCAGCGCCTGCTCGTCGAACACCAGGATAAATACCGCCTGATCGTCGCGATCCCCCTTGAGATCCTCGTCAACGGCTATGCACTCAAGACCGATCTCCCGTCGAAAATCCCGCCCGCCGAAATCTCATTCCGCGTGATACTTCTCTATATGCCCGGTGTCATGGGAATTGCGCTTGAGGAAATCAAGAAAAGTTTGGGCGGAATGCCGATCAATTTTACGACGCTGGCCGCCTGCTCCCGCGAAGCCATTTTCCGGTCTTTCGGCGAAAAAGAAGCGCTTCTTGTGGATGTCGGCGGGGATGAATCCACGCTTGTCTTCCTTAAAAACCGCACCGTCGCGGAATTCGCGTTTTTTCCCGCCGGCGCCAACGATTTTCTCCGGATGCTCGCGCGCGAGCGCCATATCGGACACGCTGAAAGCGAGACGCTAATGACCCAATATATCCAGAATCACCTTGCCCCGGAGATCGCATCCTCGCTGGAACTCATCCTCAAAAACGCCGCGACACGCTGGAAAAAATCTTTCATAGATGCCTTGGATATGCTCTATAATGCGGGACCCCTACCCCAGGAGATATATTGCTTTGGCGGAGGCGTGAACCAGCCCGAGATATACCGGACGATTTCAGACGCGGACTGGATGGCGGATCGTTCCCATATTACGCGCCCGTCCGTCAGGATCCTCAACGCTTCGGATCTTTTTGGCGGCAATTCTCTTGAGGGCTTTCTCCAAGGTCCGGAGGAAGTAGGACTTGCGTCTTTAATGTTGTATTCTTTATATCATGAACCACCCTTCTGATATTCCCAAAAAGCCGAGCGCCGACGGCATCCGGCGCCGGGGCGGCGCGCCGGTTGTTTCGCTCCGCGAAAAAACCGCGGGCGCGGCCGCCGGTGAGCGCATTCGCCCCGAAGAAACCGGGACCGCCCCTGAAACAAAAATCCGGCAGGATCACACGGGCGATGCGCGCGAGAATGCCGCCCGCGACGACGCCGCGCGCGATATCGCGGAGTCGCCGTGGCTCAAAACATACCAGTCCGGGACCCCGGCCGAATCCTCCTTTTTCTTCCGGAGAGCAAAAAAAGCCAGCCGCCCGACCCGCTCCGGAAAAGTCATCGTCATTTTCGGCGTTATCCTCATTACCGCAGTCGGCGCGGCCGCTTTCCTGAGCTCGGGCCTCGCGCGCCTCACTATTGTCATCACGCCGCAGGCCGCAATCGCCGACATCTCTCCAATTGTGGTCGCCCTCACCACCCAAACCGGAGAAACATCCGATACGCCGCCCTATTCCATTCCGGCCGAGCTTCTGACATTCACCGAAACAATGACACGGGATTTTCCCGCCACGGGGAAATCCACGGCCAGCGCCAGCGCCACAGGAACAATCCGCATCTACAATCAATTTAGCCAATCGCCCCAGACGCTTGTAAAAACAACACGGTTCCTCAGTGAAGACGGCACGCTCTATCGCCTCAGCCGCACGACGACGGTTCCAGGCGCTAAACTGGACGGAGGAAAACTTGTCCCCGCGTTCGTCGAGGCCCAACTCGTCGCCGACCAGCACGGGCAAGAGGCGAATAAATCGGGCGAGATACGGCTCTCCGTTCCGGGATTTAAGGGAACGCCGCGCGAAAAGGGATTTTATGCGATCGCGCCCGCCGGGTTCTCCGGCGGGAATCAAGGAGACGGACTTGCGGTTTCGCGCGAGGATGCAAGCCAGGCATCACAACGGATAACCCAGGAAATTTTTGACGCGCTGAAGAAAAAAATTGCGGGCGCCATTCCCGACGGATTTATGACCGTCGCGGGACTGGACGAAATCGTCATCACGCGCGTTGATACCCCCGAAGAAGGAACGCCGGCGGAGCGCTTCAGCGTCTCGGCGGATGCCGAGGCCAAAACGCTTGTGTTCCGTGAGGCGGATTTTTACCGCATCCTCGGCCGTGCCATCCTCAAGGATGACCAAACGCGCGAGATCGTCCGCCAGGCCGATACCCTTGTCTCGGCAGTGGCAGACCGCGACTTTGAGAAAGGGTCGGCGGCCGTGACCGTGTCCGGACGCGCGCGCACCCGGACCACGATCAATGCCGATGAAATTCGGCGCCTTGCGGCCGGAAAAAAATTGGGCTCGCTGAAAAACATCATCCGCGGGCGCTTTGCCGTTGAAAACGTCGTGTTGACACTCTTTCCTCCATGGCGCTTCAGCGCACCGGATGATCCCTCGCGAATAAGGGTGGAGATTAAATGACGACTATGACATTTTCTGTCATTCCCGCCCTTCGACTGCGCTCAGGGTAAACTCCGGCGGGAATCCAGGTTCCTCTTTTTTGATAAGACAGAACCTGGACCCCCGCCTTCGCGGGGGTGACAAACATAAAATTAAACCCATGCCTGAAACATTTTCCCAAAAAGAAGCGCCTCCAACGCAACCGGCCGAGACGGCCGAGGATGCCGAGAAACGCGAAGCGGATATCAACGCGCTTATCGAACTTGCTCTGACCAAATCCGTTGAGGAGGCCGTCGCAATCGCCCGATCAAAATCGCCGCACCTCCTCGATGAATTGCATGACCGCCTGAATACCGATACGTATTATCAAAAGCTGAAGGAGTTGGGGAAGTTGGAGGAACTGTAGAAACAGGCGTTAGGCGTTAAAATAACCCCCTCACAGCCGTCATTGCGAGCGACCCCGAGTCTGTCGAAGGGGAGCGCGGCAATCCATTTCCATCGTCATCGCGAGGAGCAGCAGCGACGAAACAATCCGTAAAGGCAGAAATGCTG
>JBBTVI010000017.1:0-10206 GCA_038063315.1 Patescibacteria group bacterium | reverse complement strand
CTTTTCTTTTATTTTTCGATTATTTAAACCTTGCTCTCTTTTTATACACACGCGACTGTGGCGCGGCCGTTTGAATCCGGCCAGATCCAGGTCTCGCCCGACAAGATTATCGCGCTCCGCCATCGCATCCGCAACGTCGCCGACGCCAAGAAGGAGCTCGCCGCCGCATTCGCATCGCGCGTGACCGACGCCCTTGAGGTCATACTCGCGGGTGCTCTCTCGGTCGACGGATCCGACGTCCACATCGAACCGCACGAGACATCGTCGCGCCTGCGCTTTCGCATTGACGGCATACTCCAGGATATTGCCGAAATCCCCCCGCGCCTTTCGCCGCTCTTGCTGTCACGCATTAAACTCATCGCGGAGATGAAACTCAACATCCGCGACGAACCGCAGGATGGACACTTCACTCTCCACATCGGCGGCGATGAAATCGAGATGCGCGTCTCCCTGCTGCCCGGGCCCAACGGCGAAAACGTCGTGCTCCGCGTCCTTGATCCGAAAGCCATACACATCAGCTTTGCGGATCTCGGCCTCCAGCCATGGATCGTTGATCAGATGACCCGCGAACTCCAAAAAACAAAGGGGATGATCCTCACCACCGGACCAACCGGATCGGGCAAGACTACAACGCTCTACAGCTTCCTCAGGGAACGCTCATCGCCCGAAGTCAAAATCATCACGATCGAAGACCCGATCGAATACAGAATCCCCGGCATTGAGCAGACCCAAATCTCGCCCGACACCAGCTACACATTCGCCAACGGCCTCCGCTCTATTGTGCGCCAGGACCCGGATATTGTTTTAGTCGGCGAAATACGCGATCATGACACGGCCGAGGCCGCAATGCACGCCGCGCTGACCGGCCATCTCGTTTTCTCCACGCTCCACACCAATAACGCCGCAGGCACCATTCCGCGCCTGGTTGACCTCGGCGTAGCGCCCCCCATTATTGCGCCCGCCATCAACGTCATTATGGCCCAGCGCCTTATACGGAAACTCTGCGAAACATGCAAGATACCGGCACAATTATCTCCCGAGGAGAAAAAAGCAATTGCGAGCGAGATTGCCGGCATACCCTCATCAGTCACCGTGCCAAAGGAGCCGGAATGGAAAATCAACAAATCGCCGCCGGAAAAAAAATGCCCGTCATGCCATCTGACGGGATATAAAGGACGCATCGGGGTCTTTGAGATACTCCTTGCGAGCAACGAATTGGAACGCCAAATCCTGCAAAAACCCGCAGAAATCGACATCAGGGATGAGATGCGGCGCCAGGGACAAATCACCATGCGCCAGGACGGTATTTTGAAAATCTTATCCGGCGTCACAGACCTCGCGGAACTCAACCGCGTCATCAATGTCTGAATCCGCAGCATGACAGACCTGAGATTGATGAATAATGCATTTCCCCTGTCACCACCGCGGAGGCGGGGGTCCAGGTTCTCACTTCTTTGAGAGCAGAAAATCTGGATTCCCGCCTGCGCGGGAATGACAGAGGAAAAAGGTAAGATGCCTCACCGCATTGCGGGCAATGTACTCCAGTCCGGGGACACGGAGGTTAGGACTTCTTCCAGGCGCGGCCCAGCCGGATAACCGACGGTCGCCGATTATCTTCAACGGATAACAAGCGGGCGGCGGCTATCCACCGGCCCGCCCTGGTTCAAAAGCCCCCATTAAGGCGCAAGCAAGTTGTCCTTAATATTGCCCGCAGTGCGGGGAGACAGCGAGTAAACGAGCGGTACAAAACAACCGTTATTACAATATGGTAAAGCGCGATTTTGCGCAATACGTAACTATTATATCAGCATATTACAAAAATGTCAAATCCTATACAGGCCAAGGATAAGGCGGCCCCCCAGGACAAGCACCTCGATGCCGCACTCCGCCCGCATTCCTGGAACGAATATATCGGTCAGGACCATGTCAAAAAGAACCTGAATATCCTGCTTGATGCCGCAAAAAAGCGTGGCGAGCCCATCGAGCACCTGCTTTTTTACGGCCCGGCCGGGCTCGGAAAGACCAGTTTGGCTTATCTTGTCGCGCGGGAATTCAATACGAATATCCGTATCTCGTCCGGCCCCGCGCTTGAGCGTGTCGGGGATCTTGCCGCAATCCTCACCAATCTCCTCCCCAACGACATCCTCTTCATTGACGAAGCGCACCGGCTCAATAAACTCATCGAGGAGATTCTCTACCCGGCAATGGAATCGCGCACTTTGGATATTATTATCGGTAAGGGACCGTCCGCGCGCACCCTCCAATTAGACCTCCCTCCTTTTACCATTGTGGCCGCGACAACGCGCATCGGGCTTCTCTCCGGGCCGCTTCGCTCACGTTTCGGCGCCACGTTCCGGCTCGACCCCTATAGCGCCGAGGATATCGGACTCATCATCCGCCAATCGGCGCGCGTCCTCGGCATCACAGTCGCGCCGGAAGGAGTTGAGACGATTGCGCGCGCCGCCAGGTCAACTCCCCGCGTCGCAAACCGGCTTCTTAAACGCGTCCGCGATTACGCCCAGGTCCACGATGCGAGCGTGGTTACCGCCGACATCGCTGATAAAACCCTCCGCCTCCTGGACATTGATGATCTTGGCCTGGAGGCCATGGACAGAAAAATTCTATCCACTATTGCCGAGAAATTCAGCGGAGGGCCGGTCGGACTCCGCACCATTGCCGCGGCCACCCAGGAAGAAGAGGACACGATTGAGGACGTCTACGAGCCGTATCTCCTGCAACTCGGCTTCCTCGAGCGCACGCCGCGCGGACGCATCACGACGGATGCCGCGCGCCGCCATCTCGGCCTTGCCGCAACCGCGCAACTTTTCGGATGAATTGATGAATAGGGCCGCATCTTGATATGCGTCATTGCGAGGAGTCCTGCAGCAGGACGACGAAGCAATCTAGAAAAACCCCTGGATTGCCGCGCTCCCCCTCGAAGGACTCGGGGTCGCTCGCAATGACGGCGGCGATGGACCATTCCCTTTCCTTTCTACCCCATACTCCATACTTCATACCCCCTACTTCATCTTTTATGGCCGGTCATTCCAAGTGGGCGCAAATAAAGCATAAAAAGGCCGCGACGGACGCCGAGCGCGGCCGGCAATTCGGGAAACTCGCGCGGGACATTACCATGGCGGCGCGCGCCGGAGGGGAAAATCCGGATGCCAATCCGCGCCTACGTTCCGCGATGGACCGCGCGAGAGCCGCAGGAATGCCCAAAGACAACATCCTCCGCGCCATCAACCGCTCACTCGGAACCGCGGACAACCTCGTGGAGTTCCTTTTGGAGGCGCTCGCGCCGGATGAGGTCATACTCCTGATTGAAGGCGCGACAGACAACAAAAACCGCGCGCTCGCCGAAATAAAAGCTGTCCTTGCCGAATACGATGCCCGTATTGCCGATCCCGGGTCTGTTATGTGGAATTTCTCCAAAATGATCCTGGCGCAGGCCGCGCCAGTCAACCCTGCCACTGGACCGGAGGAGACGGAACTGGCCATTATAGACAGCGGCGCCGAGGATTTTTCCCCGTCCGAAACTGGCTGGACCGTTCGCATTCCATTCGCAGACGCCGAGACGATCAAACGGAATTTGATCGAGCGCGGATTTTCCGTCCAGCCCGTCGGTTATACCTACGCGCCCAGAGCCGTCAAACAAGTCGCGCCAGACGTCAGAGAACGCATCAAACGGCTCATCAATGCTCTTCGGAAAAACGAAAATGTCCAATCCATCCATACCAACCTCGCCTTTGACCGTCAGTCCCCTGATCACCTTGGGGATTGATCCCGGAACCACCGCAATCGGCTACGCTGTGATTGAAAGCGCCGGGGCAAGGCCCCGGCTCAAAACCGCCGGGATATTTCCGGCCCGCGCCGACGCGCATTCGGCGCGCCTTATTGAGCTCCACCGCGCCCTCTCGGAAATTCTCACCAGGTGGTCTCCGGCCGCGGTCGGCGTTGAGCGGATCTTTTTTGCGCGCAACGCCAAGACGGCAATGGCCGTTGCCGAGACGCGCGGGGCCATCCTGTTGACAACCGCTCTTGCGGGGATTACCCTCTACGAGTATACTCCGCTTGAGATAAAAAAAATGGTTACCGGAGACGGCCGCGCGGATAAGGCGCAGATTAAAAAAATGATCGCCTTGACCGTGGATTCCGCCCCGGAACGCGGCGCGCGCGATGACATTTTTGACGCCATCGCCGCCGCGTATTGTTGCGCAATCGGCCACCGATCCGCGATCCAGAGAAAAGAAATCTTATAATATATCATGCCAAAAGGTCGCGAGACGATAACAAAATGAATTTATCGGACATAACGACATAAATTTAATATGACCGATTTCAATGCGCTCACGGGCCTTATCGCCGTCAATGAAGACGCTGATGAAAAAAACGATGATTGGGATGATGACGAAGACGAAGATGAGGAATCCGACGACGATAAGAATGATGAAGAATAGATAAACGCGCTGAAACAATATTGTGGTGTATTAATTACCCCGCCGATGCATCCCTGCGCCGGCGGTGTTCCTTTTCAAAATCAGGTGGGGTAACCGCTCACAGCTGTCATTGCGAGCGACCCCGAGTCCGTCGAGGGGGCGCGCGGCAATCCAGGATTTGGATTGCTTCGTCGCCCTGCAGCAGGACTCCTCGCAATAACGCATGTAATGGCGGTTTTTATTCTTCGAGCGGAGCGAAGCGCAGTCGAGAAGTACAATAATTTAAGGAATTTCTCGACTCGCTCCTCAAGTCGCTCGCTCGAAAAATATATTTCTATCTGTTATTCACCAAACTCCAATTCGGGCGCTGGCCAAAAGAAATGGTTTATTGTATTATTGCGGCAACGGCATGCGATTAAACCGCGGAAAACAAAAAGGGGCGCATCTTTTTATCCGGCTGGGAGCCGCTTTTTTTGCGTTTTCCAGTTTAGCGGCTCTTGCGTACGGTTATTTTCTCATTCGCGACCTACCCAACCCCGAGCGCATCACTGAGCGTTCGGTCGCCCAGTCAACAAAAATCTACGACCGTAAGGGCGAGGTGCTGCTCTACGAAATATTCGGCGAGGAGCGGCGCACCGTGATCCCATTCAAAGATATTCCTGCCCGCGTCCGGTGGGCCGCGATCGCCGCCGAAGACAGGCGTTTTTACGAGCACATGGGCCTCGACATTCGCGGAATTTTAAGAGCCCTCGCGCGCAACGTCTCCGCCCGCGACATCAGCCAGGGCGGGTCAACAATCACCCAACAGCTTGTCAAAAACTCCCTACTGACGACGGAAAGGACATGGTCCCGCAAATTCAAAGAGGCGATACTGGCGATTGCACTGGAAACAAAATACTCCAAAGACGACATCCTTGAATGGTACCTCAATCAGATTCCGTACGGTTCCAATGCCTACGGCATCGCGGCTGCGGCCGATATTTTTTTCGGGAAATCAGTCAATGATTTGACCATGGCCCAAAGCGCGCTCCTGGCCGCGCTGCCCAAAGCCCCGACATACTATTCGCCGTACGGATCGCATAAGACCGAACTCTTGGAACGCAAGAACATGGTTCTTGATGATATGGAGGCGCTGGGCGCCATCACGTCCGAAGAGGGTGTGGCCGCAAAACGCGAAAAAATCGCTTTTGCCACGCCGCGCCAGTCGCTCCGCGCGCCCCATTTCTTATTTTACGTCCGCGAACTGCTTAATCAAAAATATGGCGAGCAGGCGGTTGAACGAGGCGGACTCCGCGTTATCACAACGCTCGACTGGAACTTGCAACAATCAGCCGAGCGCATTGTCCGCGAGGGCGCGGCAAGAAACGAGGCGCTGGTGCAAGCGCATAACGCGGCGCTCGTCGCGCTCGATCCACGGTCCGGAGAGATACTCGCGATGGTCGGATCGCGCGATTATTTCGACGTCGCGCACGACGGGAACGTCAACGTGACCACGCGTCCGCGCCAGCCGGGATCGGCATTCAAGCCATTTGTCTACGCCACGGCGTTTGCCAAAGGATTTACGCCAGCGACCGTCCTCTTTGACGTCCCCACGGAGTTTAACGCGCTTTGCTCTCCCTCCGGCCTACCCGGGCCGCGCGTGACGAACGCCACGCCCTGCTACCATCCCAAAAACTATGACAACCGCTTCCGCGGCCCGGTCACGCTGCGCCAGGCCCTTGCGCAATCACTGAACGTCCCGTCCGTCAAACTCCTGTACCTTGTCGGAGTCAACGACGCCATTGAAACGGCCCGCGCTTTCGGCATCAGCACTCTCGGCGACCCCCGACGCTACGGCCTGTCGCTGGTCCTTGGCGGAGCTGAGGTAACGCTTTTGGATATGGCCTCGGCATACGGCGCATTTGCCCGCGATGGCATCCTCTATCCAAAAACGGCAATTCTTAAAATTACGGACGCGCGCGGTTCAATACTTGAACAAAAAAACGGGACATACCGCCGTGTTATTGAAGAAAATATCGCCCGCACAATGAATGACATCCTCTCGGACAACGCGGCCCGCGTCCCGGTCTTCAGCCCGCAAAGCTCCCTCTATTTTTCGGACAGGACGGTCGCGGCCAAAACAGGCACGACTCAGGATTATCGCGACGCGTGGATCATCGGGTATACGCCATCACTCGTCGCTGGCGTCTGGGTCGGCAATAACGACAATACGCCGATGAACCAAGAGGGCCTTTCCGTAATGGTCGCGGGCCCCATTTGGCATAACTTTATGGACACAGCCCTCGGGGACGCGCCCGCAGAATCATTTGCTCCGCCGGACAAACTGCGCGCCGAAAAACCAGCCCTCAACGGCGCCTATCGCACCGGAGGCGTTGTGCGTCTGGATACCGTATCAGGGAAACTTGCTACCGAATACACTCCTCCGGAATACATTAAAGAAATCGGCGTGGGCCAGACCGACACAATTTTGGCGTTTGTTGATAAAAAAAATCCCTCCGGCCCGCCGCCCACCAATCCCGCCACAGACGCACAATATATCAACTGGGGCGCCGCCGTCAGACAATGGACCGCGGATAATCAGGAAGCGCCCGCCGCAATCCCCCACGAGTTCGACGACGTGCATACGCCGGAAAAATATCCAAGGATCGCCTTTGAGTCACCCGACGATAACGCGCGCCTCTCGTCCCCCCTCGCGCTTTTCTCGGTCTCAATAGCGTCCACTTATCAACTCAAAGAGGTGTCCGCGTTTCTCGATAACGCAATCATCAACTCCTTCGGCGCTCCGATACGCCAAACCCAGTTTCTCTTCTCGCTTGGGACCAATGACCAGGCGCCGGGCGAACATCGCCTCCGCGTCGTTGCCTACGACGCAGTGGGCAATAAAACAATTGCCGAACGCGCATTCACCTTCGTCGCGCCATAAAGCCCCCTAAGTTAACCGCACCGGCATGATCACGTGTCGGAAGGCCGCAGCACGGCGTCCGTGCAAAAGCGCCGGCGTATTCTCCCCCGTGCACCCCAAAAAAATATCCTGATCCGCGACGGCCGCAAGTCCGTCCAAAAGATAACGGTAGTTGAAACTCACGTCCAGCCCGGCGCCGGAAAAATCTGCCGGAAGGCGCGCCGTATGCGTTCCGACGTCGGAATTCTCGGCCGATATCTCCATAACCGCATCTTCTGGTTTTATCCGGAGACGCACGTCGCCGAGCTTGGACGCAAAAAGCGATGCCGACCTGACCGCACGGACCAGGTCATCCCGCGCCACAAAACCTGACGTCCTGAATTCCCGCGGAATAATACCCTGATAGTCCGGGTATGCCCCCTCCACAAGATGTGAAATAATATAGTAGTCGCCCGCGCGGAGCGCAATCTGATTTTCCCCCATTTCAAGAGCGACGGTCTCGGCGCCATCCAATATTTTCATCGCCTCAGCTCCGACGCTTGCCGGCAAAATAAAAGAAAACGGCTTATCAATCGCCGAGGGCGCGTCAATTGCGGCCTCACTCAAACGAAACGTATCCGTTGCCGCAAGAGTGATTCCTCCTTCGGCGATGCGGAAAAAAATACCCCCGAGTTCCGGCTTGAATTCGGACGCCGATACCATAGGCGCTGTGGCCGCAATGGCCTGTCTGAGATGGGCGGCCGCAATCGTTGCCGTTGCGGAGGCCGTAATGCGCGGAAGAGAGGGAAAATCCTCGGCGGGCACGCTGCGTATCCGCGCGCGTTCTCCATTGGTCTTAAGCACGATCGCATCCGCATCAAATTCAACGTCCACGCGCTCGCCGCGCAGCGACTGCATGACGGCGGCGGCCGTCTTGGCCGGAATGCATGCGACTCCGCCTCTCCCGCCCTCACCGGTTCCGCGGATGCGGACCTCGAGCGCGGCTTCAAGATTCGTGGTAACGACGGTAAGCGTAGATTGCTCGGCTTTCAATTGGACGCATTCAAGGATGGGAAGAGCAGGATTTTTTGCAGCGAACCGTTCAGCCAGTCGCAGGGCATTGGATAACAGAGACAATCCGCATGAATAAGTAATCATAATAATATATATAATTTATTATTATTATTATTAACGACGAATAATATGTGAATAATCCGCACGCGGGTGTTTCTATTCTTGGCTATTCCGCCCGGATCGCTGTGCGCAATTTGTGGAGAGATGGCGGATTTTTTGGGGGATACAATTCATACGGAAAAAATTTTGTCTTTTATCAGACGGATATGCTCTTCGAGATCAGGGTTTATACTCAACTCTTTCGCAATTTTTGCACAAGAGTGGATTGCGGTCGTGTGATCCCGTCCCCCGAATCTCTCTCCGATGGTCGGATAGGACGCCTTGAGTTCTTCGCGCATGATATACATTGCAATCTGTCTTGGCCGCACAACCTCTTTTTTGCGGGAATGATGGAGGAGGTTCTGCTCCGGAATGTCATAGAAGTCCGCAACCGCCCTGATGATTTTTTTGATGGACGTATATTTTGCCGGAGCGTTTTGATGGCTGGCGAGGATCCTACGCGCGTCGTCGGCCGTGATCGGCGCGCGAGACATGCGTGAGGCGATGGCGACGCGGTTGAGCGCGCCCTCAAGGTCGCGGACGTTGGTTTTGATGTGCTCCGCGATTGAACGCAAAACATCCTGCGTGATTGTGTCTCCGCGCTCCTTGGCCTTTATTGAAACAATCAGAAAGCGTGTTTCGACATCCGGAAGGCCGACGTCGGCGATCATTCCGCCTTCAAAGCGCGAACGCAGCCGGTCTTCAAGAGTGGGGATCGCCTGCGGCGGCTTGTCGGAGGATAAAATGATCTGGTGGTTTTTTTGGTAAAGCGCGTTGAAGATATGGAAAAATTCTTCCTGGATTTTTTCCGTGCGCGCGAGAAACTGGACATCATCAACCATTAAAAGGTCGAATCCGCGGTATTTCTCCTTGAGGGTGTTCATGTCCTGATTTTTGAGCGCGTCAACGACTTCGGTCATGAAGCGTTCGCCCGTGGAGTAGCGCACGCGCGCAGACGGCGTCTCTGTTAAAACAGCATTGCCGATGGCTTGCACCAGGTGTGTTTTTCCGAGGCCAACGCCGCCGTAAATAAACAAAGGGTTATACGCGGCGCCGAGATTTTTGATAACGGATTGCGCCGCGGCGTGGGCAACTTCATTGAAGGAGCCGACGATAAAGTTGGCAAAAGTATAGCGTGGGTTGAGGTTTGTCTCTGGATTGACGAGGAGTTCCTTCATTGCCGAGTCCGACTGCATGTGGCGCGGCGTGTTCGCGCGTTGCTTCCGGAGGGGCGATGGGCTGGGGTCGGGCGCGGTGTTTGATTTGTTGACCACATAAGAAACGTCGCGAATGTCGGGGAGGAGCTCGCGGACAATATGGAGAAGTGTTTTATGGTATTTGTTCTGCAGCCAATCCTTGGCAAATCCGTTGGGCGCGGCCACAACCATGGCGTCGCCGGCGATGTTGAGGATATGCGTGCCCTTGAACCATGTTAAAAAACTGGGGCGCGACAAAGTCGCTTCAATCCGCGCCAGAATCGTTTTCCAGATATCGGAGTATTGTGCGGTCGGCGGAAGAGAAGTGGGGTCCATGGACAAAAAATAAGAGGCCAATAAAATAATATGCTCGATGCGCGGCGGCACGCCGAGACAACATTCTAACAATCAGTATACGCTAAAGTAGTACGTAGTGCACAATGGGTGGCGCGCCGCTAACAGATGTCATTGCGAGCGACCCCGAGTCTGTCGAGGGGGGGGGGGGGGGGGGAAACCA
>JBBTVI010000016.1:17072-20543 GCA_038063315.1 Patescibacteria group bacterium | reverse complement strand
CCCATTCCGGAGATAATTGTCTCTCCGGTTTCCGCATCTCCGGAGATGCGGAAGGTGGGATCTTCTTCCGAAAGGCGCCGGAGCGCAATACCCATCCGTTCCTGATCGGCCTTTGTTTTGGGCTCGATTTTGAGCGAGACAACCGGCTCGGGAAACGTGATTTGCTCGAGGACGATCGGGTTTTGCGGGTCGCACAGGGTGTCGCCCGTGTGGGTATTTTTGAGCCCGACGGCCGCGGCAATGTTTCCGGCTTGTATATCTTTCAATTCCTCGCGGGAATTGGCGTGCATCCGGAGGAGGCGTCCGATGCGCTCCTGGTCGCCCGTCGCGGAATTGTAGACGTAGCTCCCCGCCGACAGGACGCCTGAATAGACCCGGAAATAGGTGAGTTGCCCGACATACGGATCCGTCTGCAGTTTGAAGGCGAGCGCGGCAAAAGGCGCGTCGTCGCTGGGCTCGCGGACGATTTCTTCCCCGGTTTCAGGATGAATGCCCTTGACCGCCGGAAGTTCGGAGGGCGACGGCAAATAGTCAACCACGCCGTCGAGGACGATCTGTACGCCTTTATTTTTGAGCGCGGATCCGCAGAAAACAGGCACTAGGCGCGCCGCAATCGTTGCGCGCCGGAGTACTACGCGTAATTCCTCAATGCCGATATCCGAACCGGTAAGGAATTTCTCGGTCAGCGTCTCGTCGGATTCCGCAATTTTCTCGGCCATTTTTTCCCGCCATTCGGCCGCCGTGGCCTTGAACGCGTCGGGAATGGCGTCCGTGACAATCTCGCGGCCGTTTTCGCCGCGGAAATAAAGCGCTTTCATGCGGAGAAGGTCAATAATGCCTTCATGGTTTTCCTCAAGTCCGATGGGTATGGTGAGCGCGACGGCGTTGGGCGTCAGCCGTTCGTAAATGGACTGGAGCGAGCGCTCGAATGAGGCGCCGATGCGGTCGAGTTTGTTGATAAAACAGATGCGGGGAACGCCGAATTTGTCGGCCTGGCGCCAGACGGTCTCAGACTGCGGCTCCACGCCCGCGACTCCGTCAAAGATGACGACGGCTCCGTCAAGCACGCGGAGCGACCTCTGCACCTCGACTGTAAAATCAATATGGCCGGGCGTATCAATGATGTTGATGCGGTATTCAGCGTCTTTATTGTCTGTTACAGGTTTTTGATTATTGGTTAAAAGATATGTCGGGGTCCAGAAGCAGGTTGTTGCGGCGGCGGTAATCGTAATCCCCCGCTCTCGCTCCTGCTCCATCCAGTCCATAACCGCGGCGCCCTCATGGACTTCGCCGATTTTATGCGAAATGCCCGTATAAAAAAGCACCCGCTCGCTGACGGTTGTTTTTCCGGCATCAATGTGTGCGATGATGCCGATATTACGCGTTCGTTCCAGTGGATATTCGCGGGGCATAAAAAAAGTGCAAAGTGTAAAACGAAAAATGTAAAATTACGGTATTCGCCTTCGGCTCGCAATTACACGTATCCGTCATTGCGAGGAGTCAGACGATCCTTCGCGGAGTTTATCCTGAGTGCAGTCGAAGGGCGCGGGACAGGCTCCGCAATCCAGAGGGAGCCGTCATTGCGAGGAGTCCTGCTGCAGGACGACGAAGCAATCCAGGGTTTCCGCGTTATGGATTGCCGCGCGCCCCCTCGTCAAACTCGGGGGCGCTCGCAATGACGGATGGAGGACTTTTTTTAACGGTTTATGAATCGCCGCGGCGCGGCACAACAAATTTACGTTTTTCGCTTTTCACCTCATCACCATCCCATATGCGCGAATGCTTTATTCGATTCGGCCATTCGGTGCACGTCCTGTTTTTTCTTGACCGCAGTGCCCTCATTTTTGGATGCGGCAATAAGCTCCGCAGCCAGTTTTTCGTGCATGGGTTTGCCTTTCTGGGAGCGTGCCGCGCCCAAAAGCCAGCGATATGCAAGAGCGGTCTGGCGGTTTCCGCGCACCTCGCGCGGCACCTGGTAACTGGCCCCGCCGACGCGCCGCGATCGCACCTCGACCATCGGCGCCATGTGGCGCATGGCCTCCTCAAAGACCTTCAGAGGATCCTGCTTGTATTTTTGTTCAATAAGGCCGAATGTCCGGTACACAACGCCGGTCGCCGTTGATTTTTTGCCCTTGCGCATGACGTAGTTAATGAGTTTGGCAATGGCAACGTTGCCGTATTTCGGATCCGGTTGAATTTCCCTCTCAATTTTTCGTTTGCGACGCATCTGAATTAGGAATTATGGGATATGTATTATGTATTATGGGTATTTAATGCAAAAAGTGGTGTTTTCATTAACGAATTTCCATAATACATAATTCCAGCCCCATAATTCATGCTTTACTTCTTCGGTCTCTTTACCCCGTATTTGGACCTTTGCTGCTTGCGGCCCTCGACGCCAGTGGTATCCAAAACGCCGCGGACAACGTGGTAGCGGACGCCGGGGAGGTCTTTGACGCGGCCGCCGCGAATAATGACGACCGAGTGCTCCTGGAGCCGGTGCCCCTCGCCCGGGATATAGGCCGTCACTTCCATGCCGTTGGTCAGACGGACGCGCGCCACCTTGCGGAGCGCCGAGTTGGGTTTCTTGGGCGTCATCGTCGTTACTTTGATACAGACGCCTCGCTTAAAGGGAGACGGATAATAGCGGGGGCGGTTTTGCAGCACGTTAAATCCGCGCCCGAGCGCCGGCGCTTTTGTCTTTGGAATCTTCGGTTTTCTCTCGCGCTTAATCAGTTGGTTGACGGTAGGCATGGATAACAAAATTTAATATAGCAAATCGCGCGCGCGCGGTCAAACGAACGGGCGAATTTCGTGTTTCTTCGGAAGTGTCGGCATCGCGCATAAAAAAAGACAGCCGCGCTCTACGGCTGTCCGAATTACATTGGGGAGCGATGAATGTTACGTTCGTATGCGGTCCAAATCCACGATACACTTTTCAACAGCTTTTCGCGTACCGGCCAAAAGCGCGCTTTTAATATGTGTCATTGCGAGGAGTCAGACAATCCTTCGCGGAGTTTATCTCTTCGAGCCTGAGCCTCAGAGCCGAAGGCCTGAGCATAGTCGAAGGGCTCGGGACAGGCTCCGCAATCCAGGGGGAGTCGTCATTGCGAGAAGTCCTGCTGCAGGACGACGAAGCAATCCAGCATTTCTGCCTTTACGGATTGTTTCGTCGGTGCTGCTCCTCGCGATGACAATCGAAATGGATTGCCGCGCGCCCCCTCGCAGCTCGGGGTCGCTCGCAATGACACCTGTGAGGGGTTACGTCCGGCGTCATTCCTGTTTTTCGCCGATATAGACGCTGAAGCGTAGACGATTTGATTGCTGTGGAGGCGCGCCCGGAATGGTTCCTTTGATGCCTCCGCGGGAGACGGCAATAACATTCTGGCCGTTGGGTCCGCCGTCTCTTCTGACGGTGACGGCGATATCAAACTCCACGAGGCCGATATCGAAATCCGACGAGGGGGGGGG
>JBBTVI010000016.1:0-17062 GCA_038063315.1 Patescibacteria group bacterium | reverse complement strand
CCCCCCCCCCCTTCGATGCAACAATTTTCGCTCCGCGCTTTGTGTCGTGGCCCGCATCATCAACTGCTTGTGTAAGGTCGTTGATTGCTTGTTTGACAAAGGATTGAAGATCCATGGCGGTATTTAATATCCTGAATGACGAAAACTGAATTACGAAAAGGCCTAATTTGTCATCCCCGTCCTTCGACTGCGTTCAGGATAAACTCCGGAGGGGATCCAGGTTCTGCCATATCAAAAAAGAGAAACCTGGATTCCCGCCTTCGCGGGAATGACAGAAAAAGAAAAAGAAGAGGCGTTTTATTTTAACCTTGCCACGATATTATACCATTGGTTTCCTTGCCGCGACAATATTGAGATCCCCGACCGTGCTTGACGACCAAAAACAGGTGCGGGCAACGAGTCGCGCCGCAGCGCGGGGCAGATGCTTCCACCGCCGGATACGGATGCTTTGGGCCTGCACGGTGCGCGCGTCAAGAATTCCAAATCCGGACCACTCAAACATTGCGACGAGTTCCGCAAGCGTGTATTCGCGAATGTGTCCGGTGAAGTTCTCGCTCTCGGAGTACCATTCCTCAATATTGCCCATGGGCGCGCGGCCGAGAAGAATGCGTAACCGATTGAGAAGATTTACAACATTCGGGGTGGAAAGCTGCAGAATTCCGCCGGGCTTCAGATGCATAGAGATTCGGTGGAGGAACAATTTCGGCAGACGTTGGTGTTCGATGACGTCATGCGTCACGATCGCATCGTACGCGCCACCGAGATCATCGGTTAATATATCCTTCGGCAAAATCTCAATATGGTATTTTCTCCAGACCGCCTCCAGTTTTTCACGCTCGTCTTGGCCAAAATAAAAAGAGGATGACACGTCGGAGCGGAACAGATATTTATCAATGCCGACGACATCATATCCAAGCAATTTGAGCGCGATCGGCACAACGCCGATATAGCAGCCGACATCCAGGACAAGGCCGTCTTTTGGGACGTAGCGCGCAATGGACATGAGATTTTGCAGATTGAATCCGAATTCAAAGAGCGCGTGGTTGGAGTACGGGGCGAGCGCGCGGTATGCCTCGCGCAGCGCGGTTTTGAGGCATGCGGGGACGCTGTCTGGATGATGAGCGCTCATCATATCGGAAATGAGCCGCTGATGAGATAGAATGCCCAGCGCACAAGGGGCAGGAGGATGCCGCCGCCCACGAAGAAGATGAAAAAGATGAGAATGTAAAATCCGTACTGCTCAAGGAATTGCTGCGCGTGGTAATAGCGGTACGGCAGGATCGCAAAAAGGAGTTTGGAGCCGTCGAGCGGGGGCAGTGGGATGAGATTGAAAAACGCGAGAAAAAGATTGATGGACGCGATGGTGCTTGCGACGGCGATAAAGTTGAAAAAAAACGGCCCGGGGATGAAACGCGAAAATTCCGGAAGGAAGCGCACGAGCATGCCGAAGACAACGGCAAGCGCAATATTGGCGCCCGGCCCGGCGGCGCCGACGATTGCCGGACCCCATTTCTGATTGCGGAGATTATAGGGGTTATACGGCACGGGTTTGGCCCATCCGAAGGGAATTCCCGCAAGAGACGAGACAATCGGCACAATGACGGATCCGACGGGGTCGAGATGATTAAGTGGGTTGAGCGTGAGACGGCCCTCGAGTTGCGCGGTGCGGTCGCCAAGACGCAGCGCCGCATAGCCGTGCGACACTTCGTGTATGACAACGGACATCAGGAGAATCGCGAGATCAAAAATTATTTGGATTGCGTTTTCCACGGAAAGAATGTAGAATGTTTAGACACCGTTGAAAAAGTCATTGCGAGGAACGGAGGGATCCCTCGCTATCGTTCGGGACAGGCCCCGCAATCTATAGGGCATCGTCATTGCGAGGAGTCAGACGACGAAGCAATCCAGAAGAAATGCTGGATTGCCGCGCGCCCCCTCGTCAGACTCGGGGTCGCTCGCAATGACGGAGAAGGTTGCTCTCCCAGCGGTTTCTTACAAACGATTATGAAAACCTGCGCTGTGTGCGACAAAGGATCGTCCATGGGCGGCCGGAGGTCTTTTCTTCGGTCTCATTATAACCCCGTGGGTAAATTCCGCAAATATCCCAATCTCCAGTGGGGCCGTATTGGCGACGGCGCGCGCGTCAAAATGTGCGTGCGGTGTCTGAAGACGATGGCGAAAAAAGCGGCAGCAAAGTAAATTATGGGGTATGTATTATGTATTTTGGGAAAATGCAAAAACCCATAATACGCGTCCCATAATTCATAATTGATATCCCATAATACGGTTTTTCATGCGTCTATCCCCTATTTCATTGGCCGATGCCGCCAAAGCGGAAACGCTTGTCATTCCCCTTTTTTCAAAACAATCCCTCGGCGATGAGGAGATTTTTTCTTTGCTTTCAAAGGAGACCGGGCGCTCTCTTTTGCGTCTTCATAAGGACGAATTTACCGGAGAAGAGGGCGAGGCGCGGATGCTGTGGCAGATAGAGGGAATGCCGCGGCGTATTATTTTATTTGGCTGCGGCAAGCGCTCCGAGTGGCGGGAGCGTAAGGCCCATATTTTGCCGCGTCGTATTGTCCAGTATCTGAAACAGCAGGGTTATGGCTCCGCGGCGGTTCTCATTGGGCCGCATTTCGGCCCGGATATGGAGCGGGCCGCTGCGCTTTTTGCCGCAAACGCGCTCCTCGCGGATTTTGAATTTGTCCGGTATAAGACCTTCCAAAAAGAAGAGAGGACGAAGTTATCGGATATTTTTCCGGTTGTTGACCGCTCCGCCATAAAAAAATTCGCGGATGGAATTCGCCTGGGCACAGTTGTCGCCGAGGAGACGAATTTATGCCGGGAACTGGCCAATACCCCCGGGAGCGACATGACGCCGGCGAAACTTGCTGAGGAGGCGGTAGGCGTTATGCGTCGCGTCCGCGGAGTACGCGCGACAACCCTTGATGAGGCGGCCATGCATAAGCTCGGCATGGGCGGAATACTTGGTGTTGCGCGCGGATCAGCGGAGAAGCCGCGCCTGATTATTCTGGAATATGGCGGCGGGCGGAAAGGCGACAGGCCCCTTGTGCTTGTGGGTAAGGGCGTGACATTCGATAGCGGCGGCATCAATCTGAAGCCGGCCAATGCCCTGAATGAAATGCATATGGATATGTCCGGCGGCGCGGCCGTGATTCACGGCATTGCTGCGATCGCGCGGCTCAAAATTCCCGTCACGGCAATCGGTATTGTACCAGCAGTGGAGAATATGCCGTCCGGTTCCAGTTATCGCCCGGGGGATGTTCTCCGCACAATGTCGGGCAAGACCATAGAAGTGCTCAATACGGATGCGGAGGGCCGCGTGATTTTGTCCGACGCTCTGTGG
Organism: Patescibacteria group bacterium; assembly: GCA_038063315.1. Lineage (GTDB taxonomy): Bacteria > Patescibacteriota > Minisyncoccia > Sungbacterales > HO2-52-23 > JBBTVI01. The sequence continues at coordinate 13,695 of JBBTVI010000016.1, read as the reverse complement.
TACGGCGCGACGAAATATAATCCCGGACTCATGGTAGATTTTGCGACGCTCACGGGCGCGGCAATGGTGGCGCTTGGCACGTACTGCTCCGCAGCGTTTGCGCGCGAATCAGATCCGGCGCTGATGGACAAACTCGTCGCGGTCGGTGCCGCCTCCGGGGATTACGTTTGGCCTCTTCCTTTGTGGGATGAATATTTGGCGGACATCAAGGGAACGTTCGGCGATATTGCCAACGACCATAAAACCGGAGGCAGATACGGCGGAGCAATACACGGGGCGAAATTCCTCGAGCAATTTACGAATAATGTACGCTGGGCACATATTGACATTGCGCCGCGGATGACCGCAAACGACGCGGATTTTCTCAGTAAAGGCGCGACGGGCGCGGGCGTGCGGTTTATGGTTGAGCTCGCGCGCCGGTATCCGGAGATACAGGGCGGAGATAAGAAACTGTTGAAAAAGTCATTGCGAGGAGCAGCAGCGACGAAGCAATCCATGCAGCCCCTTACTGTATGACGCATAAACTGGATTGCTTCGCTCCATTCTGTCGCTCGCAATGACGGATGGGGGGGGCTTTTTCAACAGTTTCTAAGAAAAAATAAGCCGGACTAAAAATTTTCGGGGTGTAGTATAATGGTAGTACGCAAGGCTGGGGGTCTTGTAGCGGGAGTCCGATTCTCCCCACCCCGACTAAATGCAAAACAAAAAACGGACGCAGGGTCCGTTTTTTGTTTCGACCATATCAAGTTAAAAATGTTCGGTTTCAAGCAGAGCGCGCGCCTTTCTCAACGCGGCGCCGCGGTGACTCACGGCATTTTTCTCTTCAACCGACATCTCCGCGTTCGTCTTTTGCAGGGTCGGATTAAAGAAAACCGGATCATAACCAAATCCGTCCGTGCCGCGCGGTTCACAGAGGATCACTCCCTCATAGACGCCTTCAGCAGTTCGGAGTTTTCCGTTTGCGGGATCGTAGATGGCAATGACCGCGCGGAATCGCGCGGTGCGTTTCTCGTCCGGGACGCCGCGGAGTTCATCAAGGAGTTTTCGGTAGCGATCCTCATCAGTTCCCGGGGCGTAGCGCGCGGTGAGCACCCCGGGCCGTCCGTCCAACGCATCCACTTCAAGGCCCGCGTCATCCGCGAGCGTCAGGAGTCCGGATTTGTTTCCGTATATCATCGCCTTGATGATCGCATTACCCTCGAATGTCATCGCGGGCTCTTCAACCTCAAAATCGAGCGGAATGGTCTCGGCCTCGCGTAAACTGATAAGATCATACGGCAAATCCCGAAGCATCGCCTGAATTTCGGGAAATTTTCCCTTTGAGCGCGTTGCGATAAGAAGTTTTTTCATGGGCTATCAATACGTTTTAGATCCTCTCCGTTCGAGATGGAAGACGAGGATTACTTTTTCTTGAGTTTTGATCCGGTAAAAAATTCGATACGAACCGACGCGACGACGCCATGCGTCATGCTCGCCCCTCAATTTTTGAATATCTCCGAAATAAGGATTCACCGGCAATAAGCGCATTATTTGAAGAACGACCTCGGCATCACGCCGAGGCATCCGTTGCAACCTCTTGAAAACACCCGGGTCAACGCGTAAATCCCAGTTTTCTAGCGAGCTCATGATATGAGAGCGTTTCCCCTTTTTCAAAATTTCGTTCGGCTCTTGCCAGTGCCCTCTTTTGTGATGCGGTCGGCGAAAATTCTTTAATGTATGCGTGCTGCAACAACACGTCGTATTCCTTCTTGGGTATAAGGACCAAATCGCCTTTGGATGCTATATGTCTGGGAATTGTGATTGTATTCATGCATTAAAATTACCACGAACGGGGTCTCAATGACAAGTGAAATACGCGGCGGCCATTCGACCCCGCTCATGGTCCTGAGACAATCGAAGGACAAGCCCCCGCGCTTTCGGAGTCGAAGGGTAAAATAAGTACATTTTCCGTATAGTCCATTTTTTACCTTGCAAATTATATCAATCACTAAACCTTCTTACGATCGTGGAGGAGTTTAGTAGTTGAACGAATGTGGCGCCGGTTCATTGGCGTCATTCTCAACTGTAACAGCGCGAAATTGACTGTTGTTGGTGGTATCTGTATGCTAGTAGCTAGAACTTGAAAAAAAGAAAAAGGAGATAGGTCGATGAACAACGCCTTACTTCTCTTGGTCCATTTCTTTGGCTTGTTGTGTTGCGAAACGCCCAAAACACGGTCGTATTTCCGTACTAAACTCAACGACAAGGTCATTGCAGACCGCATCCATGCGTTTGCTTACTGGAATGAGGTGCAATCACAAGAAGTGGATATCGCTTTTGAGAGGTATCAGAAAGGACCTTATATCCAGAAAAGATTTCCCAAAGAAGCCGCCATTATATTTCAGCTAATAGAGCAGGATAGGTTCTTGGGCATAGCTGCAGAAGCTCATGAAAAATGGGAAGTTCTTGAATATCTAAAAAATGGGTATTCGCTGGAAGATATCAGTAGCGGCAAAGCTTACGAAGAGTACAAACCTCACGCGCATGCCGTAGCAAGATATAAAGAGTTGCGGCTTTACCAGTGGTGGCACACACAATTATTTGGTGGCGACCCTCCAGCCATGAGAGCTTTTTTGTTTACACATCCGGTTCTTAAAATCCTCGTTGAAGACGTATACAGTGTGGAAATATCAACAGAGATTGTGGACGGACTCATTCGCGAGCTTCGAGAGTACGAGAGTATCGTCAGGGCTGAGAAGTGTTCGCGGGATGATATAGAAAAAGCTATGAGTTTTTTTGAGAGAACTGGCTACGATTATGGGACCCAGCGAGGCTTATTCCTTAATCGGGGGCTAATGCTGCTGGAAAAATAAGTTAAGCTTGAGCAAGCCGACACAGCGTCGGCTCTTTTCTTAAATCAGGCAGGTATCGTTGAATAACGTTGATTTTTCTAGTACATTTGTTATTGTGCTTGGGGTAATCAGTCCGATCGTCGGACTGGCGCTGTACCTTTCCAATTTGAGACAAGGCGGGGAAAGGAAGAAATAGCATGACTCCTGAAAAGGTCTTGGAAGTCATCGAGATATACCGGAGACGATTCGAAAAGAGTGGCGTCAAAAAGGAGGATCATTCTTATCACCGGCTCCTCGAATCGTCGGCAAGGGGGTTCAGCCATTGTCATGGCATGCTCGACAAAATGAGTGGGTTCGTCCATGAGGGCCGAATGGACAAAACATTCCGCTGGCTCGGTTTTATTCAGGGTTTTCTGTGGTCGCGACGGATATGTACGCTTATGGATTTGACGATCCACAACCGTCCGTCAGCGGAGGAGGATGTACTCAGGAAGACGTAAAGGAACTGTCGCGTTCCGCGAGCGCGGCGGTCGTGGTCGGCTCAATCACCGTTGAGCCGCGAACGGGCAATACGGGTGATGTATACTGGGCGGGACCGATTTATTCGCTCAACTCACTCGGTCTTCCGAATCGCGGCGCGCGGTACTACGCAAGTGCGCTTCCGGAGATGGTCGCCGTCGCTCATGGTCACGGCAAACCGCTTTTCGTAAGCGTCGCGGGTTCGCCGGAGGAATACGCAGAGCTTGCAGAGATCGTATTCGTTGGCGGAGCTGATCTCGTGGAGTTGAATCTCGGCTGTCCGAATGTATGGGAGGGCAGTACGCAGAAACGAATCGCTTGCTTTGACCCGGCGCTGGTCTCTGAGATTCTTCGGTGGGTCGAGAATGCAGTCGGAGCCGACGCAAAGGTCTCAGCTAAGATTTCGTCGTTTTCTGATCCGTTTGCGCTTGCCGAAGTGGCGCATGTCATCGGTGAGTCCAAATTGGTGAAAGTCGTGACGACGGTAAACACGTTTCCCAATGCGTTCAGCTATAACGGCATAAAACCGAGAATCACGCCGGGCGGCGGCCTCGCGGGACTGGCCGGACCCGCAATAAAACCGATCGGACTTGGACAGGTCCGGCAACTGTGCGGTATTCTGCCGAAACATATTCAGATCATCGGCGTCGGCGGCATCACGCACGGCAGAGACATTTGGGAGTATCGCGAGAGCGGCGCTGCGGCTGTGCAGGTGGCTACAGCGTACCTTGAGCGGCGCGAGCAGGTGTTCAGCGCGCTCCTTGCTGAGTTTCTCGAAAGTATGGCATCTTGATTTTCGCACGCGTTCCGATTTTTATAGTCGGGACGCTTTTTTTATTCTCCTTCGCGCTAAATACCACGCAGTTTGTTGCAGGATATCCGCCGTTGACGGGCGCATGGTGGTTTGGGGGTAGGCGAGGAGAATAACCCGTCCGAAGCTCGCTGAAGGCGAGCGAAGGCGGGTACTCCATTATTTGTCAAACGCGCGACGATTGCGGTATGATGGTGGTGCGGCGAATCAGGCGTTTATGCGGGAGTAGCACAGTGGTAGTGCATCGGCCTTCCAAGCCGAGTACGCGGGTTCGATCCCCGTCTCCCGCTCTCCCACCTACTATACAAAAAGTTTATTGTGGAGATGAAAAAGGCTAAACAGTATCACCTTTGTTTTACCAACTCTTGCCCTTGTGTATAGTAGGTGGGAGAGCCCGCTCTCCCACCTACTATACAGAATTGCCTTTTTGCTCAACACAGTTATTTTCCGCAATAACTTTGTATTGCCCGGGAATGACTTTTCGGTTTAGTAAGTGGGAGAGCACGCTCTTTATCTTGCTTTCACCACTATGTTTTATGTTTATCTCATAAAAAGTAGGAAGGACGGGAAATGCTATACTGGTTCAACTTCTGATTTGAAACGGAGGTTTATGGAACACAATAAGGGTCTCGTTCGTTCAACGGCCCCACGAAAGCCTTTCGAGTTGATTTATTATGAGGCATACAAATCTGAAAAAGATGCACGGATACGAGAATCACGATTGAAGGATTATAAACGAGCGTATAATCAGTTGCGGAAACGGATTGAAAATAGTTTGAAAGAGTAGAAAGTTTTCCGAAAGTAAACAAAAAACAAACTTTTGCATAAACGGATGCGTTGTGTTACAAGAATGATAGTTCCTATATTTTCTGAAAAAAAGGGAGCAATGCGATGGTTCATGCCGTTGTTGGTAGTATCCTGGTCGCAGTGGTTGGGTTTTGGGTATTGCCTCTTTTCAACAAACTCTTACCCGGAGTTTTTGTTGGTAAAGACGGACGATCCTATGATGAGCCGATAATGATCGGTGCTGCTTTTATCTTCGATCATTTTGTTGGTAGAAACGGATTTACGATGTGGATGGGGTGGTGGTTTTTCCTTTATGTTTTGCTTTCTGTCCCTCGACACATTTACGAAGATATCTTGGTGGAACTTAATGGAGAAGAATACTGTGAGGAACATCACCCAAATCTCATAGAATGGCGACATTCCCACAGGACGTTTGTTTATTTCATCTATTATGCTCTTTTTCTCTACTTTTGGTGGAAATGGATTTAGGCGGCGCATCGTCCGCCTTTTTATTTGGTGTGAAATTAGCGAATAAAATAAAAGCGGATCCTTTTTGGGGATCCGCGATGCGTTTGTGAGCGACAAATGAAAGCCGCAACTTTCGTTTTATGCATGAACGAGGGGCGGCGTAGACGGTATCGGTTCTGTGCGGACAGGGCGTCGGCGCGCAATCAAGCCGCGCGTGAAAGAAGCAATTTGATCGTGGTGAATGACAAACATTCCTGCGGGGAAGGTCGCGTAACCGAACCATCTCAACCAAGAGAATGGATCTCCTGCCTCAATGATACCTCCGATGGCGGCTACCAAAAGATACATGGTGACGGCGCAGAGCTCTTTAATACACTGGGGTGTGGTCTTTGGTACGGCCCATAACCGGAACGTCCACCATCCAAGTTGTCCGATGGCAATAATGCTGACCGCAATCCAGAAGCCCTGTGGTCGGATGAACATCTCCACGAAAGGACGTGGCGCAAGGAGAATCCATGGAAAGGAACAAAGCGCCATTGTGGCGCCGCCCCAAAATTGTAGCGTCCAGATGTCCATTTTGGGGACTTTGTGTTTGAGGCCCCAATCGTTCATGGATTTGATAATCGTACGCGTTGCCGTTGCACCGATCATCGTTCCGAAGGAATACACAATCCATATCAGATTATTTCCGCTGTTGTAGCTGCGGACTGCATCCGGTACGACGAAAAAGCCGAGTGCGCCGACTAAAGGTATTGCCAGCCCCAGTTTTTCACTGGGTCGCAATTTTTCTCCGCAGAACATCCAGCCATAAAATGCTGTACCGAAGATGGGCAGAACCGCGGAGATAAATGCGTTTGTGTCCACCGCCGCGCGCGCACCATTCATGAAGGCGGCAACCGCGCAAATACCGGCGACTTCGGCACAAAAGCCGAACCCGATAGAGCGCTTGATATATTCGATGGGTGCCCAGATTGTTTTTTTTCTTACGCAAGTGAAAAACAATCCGGCAAACATCTGAAAGACGGCTGCAATAAAGACAGCGGTAAGCACATCATAGAGCGTAGGCGTAAATCGCCCCATAGCGCCATGGCCCCAGACCTTTATGCCGCCCATATCCGAGCCTTCCAGAAGGGCCCACACGAACCAGCCAGCCATCATGCTCTGAATAAAACGGCCCATCATGCACTCCTTTTGCAATGGGGTTGGCGAATCAAAACCGGGTAATAGTTTTGTTTACAGTGTTAAAGAGCGACAATGCTAAAATAGCACATCTTTTCCATTTTGTCTATTTTTGGGGAAGTAACCCCTCACAGGGTGTCATTGCGAGCGACCCCGAGCTGCGAGGGGGAGCGAAGCAATCCAGGATTTGGATTGCTTCGTCGTCCTGCAGCAGGACTCCTCGCAATGACGCATATAGGAGATGGTCTTGATAGGGCTTACTCGGGAACAATCGCGCAGGCGGTGCATCCGGCGGCAATGCGTTTTGCCGAGAGATAAACAGAAGCCAAAAGCAGGAGAAAAGCTCCTGCGAGAATATAACCGCTGTTTTCAAGAAGAAAAAGTATCGTACCAAACCCGAGGAAACTGAAAATCGCGCCAATGCAAAGCCCGCAGGTTGCGGATGCAAAGAGCGACGAGAAGAGACCGGCTGCCGCGCCAAATCCTCCGAACGCGGCACCACGGATGCTGTTTGCTTCCCGGCCGATTTTATCCCACAAAATGTGTATCTGCATGACGAGCGCAAGCGCGGTCATGCCGGAGAGTACCGCAAGAATCATGTAATTTGTGGGTCCGAAAAGATGTGCCTGTATTGCGATCCCGTTGCCCGGCGTGGCGGCGATGGGCGTTGCAAACATTCCCATGAAAATCACCGGCCATAAAATGGAAAAAATGGCGCGGGATCGCCGTTTTTTAAAAGTTGTAGAAATTCCGCGGTATAGCGTATGGAGGATGGACATATTCACTATTATACCACATGGTGACAACATCAGAGCAAAATAAAACCCCTCTTCTTGTCATCGTTGGCCCGACCGCATCGGGTAAATCCGAACTCGCGGTGAAGATCGCGAGGAAATTTGACGGAGAGATAATTTCCGCGGATTCGCGGCAGATTTATCGCGGGTTGGATATCGGGACCGGCAAAGTAAAAGGAGTATGGAAAAGCGAGCCACCAGGTACGAGCGGTGAGGTACGAGAAAGGCATATCAAGGAAGTGACCAAAAAGCGAAGGGAGAAGATTTTTCTTTACAAAGGGATTCGGCATCACTGCATTGATTCTGCTCCGGTGAGGCGCGTTTTTACCGTTGCTGATTTCAAAACATACGCCGAACGTGCGATACTGGATATTGAGGGACGTGAGAAACTGCCGATTCTCTGTGGCGGGACCGGATTTTGGATTGATGCGGTCGTGAGCGGTTTAACACTGCCAAATGTCGCGCCCAATCCCGTGCTGCGTAAGGAATTGGTGCGGAAAACGCAGGAAGAATTATTGGATATGCTCGCCCGTGTCGATCCGGTCCGCGCCCTGACGATTGATCAAAAGAATCCGCACCGGCTCATACGCGCCATCGAGATTGCAGCTGCGCTGGGCAAAGTTCCGCCTTCGTCGCGCGAGAAATTCCGGTATGACCTTTTATGGCTCGGACTTAGCCGACCGCCAGTGGAGTTGACAGTGCGGATCGAAAATCGCGCCATGGCCATGGTCCGGGCAGGCCTTATAGAGGAAATACGGACACTCCGCAAACGGGTGGGCAAAAAGCGGATCCGTGCTTTGGGATTTGAATATCGGGCCGCGTTGGAATATAGTGAAGGTGAAATTGGAAAGGAGGAATTGATCGGACGCCTTGGGCGGGAGACGCGGCAGTATGCGAAACGCCAAACGACGTGGTGGAAGAAAAACATGGATATCCGATGGATTAGGAGGGACGATGATGCGTTTGAAATTGTAAAGGCGTGGCTTGCCGCGCGCAAGGTTGGAATTCCTGACGCGTGGTGAAACCGAAGCACAAGGGTGGCGTGTTTTAATAGGAAAGACGGTTCCTTGAGAACCCGAGTTATCTTCTGTAAGGAAGGTCGTGATTTTAAGCAGCAAACGTGTGTCGCGTGTATTGCACATTATGGCAAATAATCGTCGCGCAAAATCAAAAAAGGCGCAAAAGGGGCAGGGAGCGATGAGTAAGGATGTTGATATTGTAGCAGACGGAGCGAATTCCATTGAGCAGCATATTGATCGTTATCTGATCCGGGTGTTTGATCACCAAGGCATTGATGAGACGTGGCGAAAGGAGCTTCTGACTTTTAATCAGGTGCTCGAGAAAACGTTACGCGTGCGGCTGTCCGATGGAAAAATTCATCACTTTGTGGCATTCCGCGTGCGACACCGGAATCCGTATCCGACGGGTACGTATCCGTATGGCGGAGGGGTGCGGTTTGACGCAGGCGTGAATCTTTTTCAGATGCGCGGTCTTGCCAAGGGCATGACGTTAAAAGCCGCAGTTGTTGATGTTCCGCATGGTGGCGCAAAGGGTGGCGTTGCGTTGGATCATGCGCAATATACGGCGGCAGACATCCAGGTGATCGCCGAGAAATATATTGAGGAGTTCAATGGCAATATTGGTCCGCAGTTGGATCGTTTGGCGCCGGATATGGGCACGAATGAACGTATCATGGGAATATTTGCCAATAAATATTCCACATTAAATCAAGGAAAAGTCACGAATCCGAGCGCCGCGATTTCCGGAAAACCGGTGGCTCGTGGAAGCGACGGATGCCGAGGCAGGATTCCGGCAACGGCCCTTGGCGGACACTATGTCGTCGAGGAATTACGGAATCTCAAAGAGATCCGGGGCGGGTCGCTCACTGTCGCTGTGCAAGGATTTGGTAATGCCGGATCACATTTCATCCGCTTTGCTGCGGACTTCGGAATGACTATTGTTGCCGTATCCCACACACCGGGCGGGGTTTATAATGATAAGGGGCTTTCTTATGTGGAGCTACAAAAGACGTATAGCGCGGAGGGCGATCTGACGCTCCATCGGCCCGGCGTAAAAATTTCAAACGAGGATTTATTGACGCTCCCGTGCGATTTACTCGTACTTGCGGCACGGGAACACCAAATGACGGCGGACCTCGCATCGCGTACTCGGGCACGGACTATTCTTGAGCTCGCGAACGATCCGACACTGCCGGAGGCAGGCGCGATTCTTCGGGACCGCAATATCCTGGTTGTCCCCTATATTCTTGCAAGCGGCGGCGGGTTGATTGTCTCTTATTATGAATGGCGTTCCAATATGCGCAACAAGGTTTTGACGGAGAAGGCCGTTTTTGAAGGCCTGCGACGCCGCATGCATCGAAATACCGACGCCGTTGTCGCCGCGTCGGAACAATTCAACGCAGATAGTTTAGAATTTGCCGCATATAATCTTGCGGTCGAGCGCCTTCTGCACCCGATAATGGGCAAACATCTCGGCCAATGGAAGACGGACGAAGCAGATCCAGACTATCTTTTTGAATAGAATTACGTCATCGGATCAGACGCGATCGTGCAGTGTTTTGCTTTTGACACGCCGTTACAATGCGGCGTGTTTTTGTTCCAAGCGGGTCCGCTTTGAGACCCTAACGGCGGTTCTATTTTCCACCACGCAGTTTGTAGAATATTTTGTTGCCGAAACGAAGGTCAATATAGGCAACATCTCTGAGACGGTTTTTGATTTCCTTCAGGACGACGGTATCGAAATACCGGGCCAGGGATTCATAGTCGTCGTGGCGATTGAGATAAAGAATGGGGCCGCCTGCGAGCGCGACCCGTATTTCGCGCGGCAGGTCCGCAAGGATATAAAACCGCGCAATGCGTCTTTGGCCGTGCTTCTCAAAGTTTTGGGCAATGGCGTGAACATCATCCATGAGCCGAGAATCCATGTCGCGGACGCCGATGCCGACATTTACCTCGTCTGTATAAATTTTCCGGATGAGATTTCCCTCTGCTGTCGGGGCGGGCGCGTATGCGAAAGCGGTTTCATCAATAAAGGCGCAACCCGCGATCTCCTTCGGCGGCACCCATTCTGACTCGACGGATGCGGCTCGGTGCGGCACGGTTGCATCCGTTGTTGTGGCCTCAGGCAACAGAGCGGGAGAAAGCATTATGCCGGTGGTATCGTCGCGCGTGGCAGTCAGGCAAAGCATGCCCCAGAAGATGCGCTCAGAAATGCGTATATGGAGCGTATCGGCAAATTCTTTGCGAACGGCAATTTCGCGGATTCGGGGAAACGACTTGATTATTTCATGCGTGAGGGACTTGGCATCCAGAAGAAAGAAGGAATTTTTCGGCAATATGAGCGCGTATCGCCCGATCAGAACTTTATCGGCGAGTGCCGCGACATCAGCCGAATTGACGTATTTTGCGCCGGTAACGACAACCTGATCAATCGCAAGATCCGGATGGAGTAAAACATATATTGCGCCGTGAGCGGCCGCCAGCGCGCCGACGATGACGGTCCACCGGATAAAAAACGACTTCCACGAGCGGGCGGGCCGCTCCCTTTGCGCCTGGCGCGATGTGAGTACAATACGGCTTTCGTCAGTCATACTTCGATGCGTTTAATGAGCGGGTTGATGCGCGTGAGGACTTCATACGCGGTTGTCCCGATTTGTCGGGCAATCTCATCCGCCCAAATTGCGTCATTTCCGCTTCTGCCTATTAAAATAATTTCATCCCTTCCCCTTCCCTTTCCCCCATCCCTTTTCCCTGTTCCATTGATATTCGTGATATCAATGGTTGTCATATCCATCGAGACGCGGCCGAGAATGCGGCACCGCCCGCCGCGTAGGAGCACGGTACCGATTGACGATAATCCCCTGTCGTATCCATGCCAATATCCGACGGGCAAGACGGCAATTTGAGTGCTCCGCGAGACGCGCTCGGTCAGATCATAGCCGACATAGGATCCTTTTGGAATTTCCTTAATTTCCCCGACAATTGTTTTCCACGTTAATACGGGTTTCAAATGTGCATCTGCCCTTTTCCCTTTCCCCGCTTTCTTTTCCCCGTTTCCTTCGTATCCATACAGGCCTATTCCAACGCGAACCATGTCATACCGCGCTTCGGGAAAGCGTAAGACGCCGCGCGTCGCTGAAGCATGGCGGACGATATCGCGAAACCCGGCGCGTACGAAAGCGGACGTTGTTTGATCAAAAGAGCGTATTTGCCGTAGTGTAAAGGCACGATTTTCCGGCATAGCAAAATGCGTATATATTCCTTCCGGTTTGAGGCCGCTTTTTTTGAGGAATTGAAGAAGCGGCGCAATATCCGGCGGCAAAAAACCCTGCCGGTGCATGCCTGTATCAATTTTGATATGGAATACGGGGCGCGGCTTTGTTGCGATGATTGTCTTTAACGCATCGCGGGTTGAGACGGTTAACGCGATGTGATGCGCCGCGGCCTCCGGGATGCGCCCGGCAATGGTCATGCCAAGAACCAAAATGGGATTTTTGATCCCCTCGCGCCGCAGTCGTAGCGCTTCAACCATGGAATCAACGCCGAACCATCCTTTTTCGCTAAAATCACGATGGGCGGCGAGGGCGCGCGCGGTCAGAACAAGGCCATGTCCGTACGCATTGGATTTGATAATCGCCATCAGGCGCACATCGGGCCCGATCAATTGCAAAAACCGCTCCACATTGTGGTGGAGCGCGACGCGGTCAATTTCAATCCAGGTACGGAGATTGTGGGGCGTTTTGTGGGGTGGTCGTATGATCATGTGTGTCATTGCGAGGAGTCAGACGACGAAGCAATCCATATCCATAAACACAGAAATTCTGGATTGCTTCGCCTTCAGCTCGCAATGACGGTCGAAATGGATTGCCGCGCGCCCCCTCGAAACTCGGGGTCGCTCGCAATGACGGAGAAGGTCTTTGTTAACGGTTTCTTATCTCGCTATGATTTTCATGCCCATATATTTCTGTAGCGCATCAGGGATCAAAACCGATCCGTCGGCCTGCTGATAATTCTCAAGAATGGCGATGATCATCCGACCCATGGCGAATGCGGTGCCGTTAAGCATATGGACAAACTGAATCTCACCGTTCTTGCGCCGAACGCGGATATTGAGGCGGCGCGCCTGGAAACTCGTTGTGTTGGATGTGGAATGCGTCTCGCGATACTCCCCTTTTCCGCTGTTTTGCCCGGGGAGCCAGGCCTCGATATCATACGTTCCCGCGGACGGCGCGGCGAGATCCCCGCTGCATAGCGCGAGGATGCGGTACGGCAAAGCGAGTTTTTGCATTAATGTCTCCTCAGTATCAAGCAGTAATTTGTGCTCTTCTTCGGACAATTCGGGCAGGACAAAACTAAACATTTCGACTTTGTCGAATTGGTGCACACGGAGTATGCCTTGCGTGTCTTTACCGTATGATCCGGCCTCGCGACGAAAGCACGAAGAAAACCCGGCGTAACGCAGAGGCAGATCTTGTTCCCGCAAAATTTCATCCGCATGCATAGGTCCGAGGGATTGTTCTGCGGTGCCGACAAGAAACAGTTTGTCACGCTCCAGAAAATAGCGTTCATCGCGGTCTTTCTCCGAATCAATATATCCCATTCCGGCCATCATTTCTTCCCGGATAAGAACCGGCGGGATGATGGGATGGAATCCACGCGGCGCGAGTTCGTCCATCGCGAGTTGAATGAGCGCAAATTCAAGCAACGCGGTTTCATTTTTCAGATATCCGAACCGGGTCCCCGAAACTTTCGCGGCGCGCTCCGTGTCTATGAGATCAAGCGTTGAGGCGAGATACATATAGTTCCGGGGGACAAAATCAAAACGCGGCAAATCGCCGACAACGCGCAGAATCTTGTTGTCTTTTTCGTCCGCGCCAACCGGAACGGTCTCGCCGACCAGATTAGGCAGACCACGGAGAAGTGTATTCAGTCGGATGTCCGCTTCGCTGAGCGCGTGCTCGGCCGTCGCAAGCGCTTCCTTTATCCGGCGACTTCTGGTGATTTTTTCCTCACGGCCGCGGCCTTGCGCAGTTTTGATTTCGGCGCTCGCGCGGTTTTGTTCGCCTCTGATGCGATCAACCTCGGTGGCGAAGCGGCGCCTCTCGGTGTCTATCGCAACGATGGCATCAATGTCGAAATTGCCCCCGCGTCTTGCGAGATTTTCCTTTACCTTTTCCGTATTTTCACGGATGAATTTGATGTCGAGCATATATCAATGAGTTTGATCAATAATGGATAGAAATATATTTTTCGAGCGAGCGACTCCGGGAGCGAGTCGAGAAATTCCT